>NZ_JAIHOM010000004.1 GCF_026130165.1 Spirulina subsalsa FACHB-351
GATCAAGTCGGGATGGGGCATCGCCACGACTCTAAACGGACACGGAGACAGAGTAAGACTGGTTCGCCAGCGTCAGTCGTTGAGGTGTCAAGAATCACCGTTGCTTCAGCACGGTGAGTATGTCAATTTAGCCTATTGCCTATTTCCTATTCCCTTGTTGAGTCTAGCGTTGGGCTTTTTCAGCAGACCTAACCTACCAAACTCGTAAAACTTTACCCTGTAAGGTTTTCCCCCACCAGTAGGTATTTTGACAGGCGGAATGGAGGGTGGTTGAATCGACGGTCCAAGGGGCTTGGGGATCGAAGAGAATAAAGCCGCCTTGGGTGCCTGGGGTACATTCTAGGGGCGGTTGTTGTAGGCAACGGTGGGGGGCGGTACTCAGGGCGTTCCAGAGTTGGAGCGGGGTCCAATCGCCTTGGCGGATGAGGTGTTGCCAGAGCAGGGGGAGGGCGAGTTGCAGGCCCAGGGCTCCGGGGGGGGCTTCGGCAAAGGCGACGGTTTTTTCTTCGTAACTGTAGGGGGTGTGATCTATGGCGATCGCATCAATTACCCCGGTTTTAACTCCCTCTTGCAGGGCGAGGCGGTCGGTACTGTTCCCCAACGGGGGATCTAGGCGCAAATTGGGGTCATAGTCCATGAGGGCGCTGGTATCGAGGAGTAAGTGGTGCCAGGGGGTGCTGGCAGTAATGGAGAGGCCTTTCCCTTTGGCTTGGGCAATGAGTTCCACGGAACGAGCGGTGGAAACCCGCATCAGATGAACGGGGGTGGAGAAGGCGGCGATAATTTCCAACAGGGCGGCGAGGGTGGCACTTTCGGAGTAGGCGGGATCTCCCACCAGTCCCATTTGAATGGAGAGGGGCCCCTCGCGCATTACGCCTTGTTCTTGGAGTTGGGGGTGAGTTAGCCCTAACGCGAGGGGTTTTTGCCAAGGTTGAGCATATTCGAGGGCCCGACGCAATAGGCCCCAATGGGCTAGGGTTTTGCCGTCACTCCAACCGATTACGCCGTTTTGCCGGAGGTCGTCGAGTTCGGCCAGTTGTTCTCCAGCGAGATGGCGGGTAATAGCTCCCCAGTAGTGGAATTGAGGTTTTTTGGGAAGGGTCTGGGCTTTTTGCTGGAGGAATTGACAAGTGGCGGCTGTGTCTAAGGGGGGGGTGGTGTTGGGCAGGAGGGTAATGTGGGTAAAACCGCCTGCTAGGGCGGCTTGGGCGAGTTGGTCGAGGGTTTCTCGGTCTTCGTGACCGGGGTCGCTACTCTGGCTGTAGAGATCGACTAAACCGGGGGCGAGAATATAGCCAGAGGGGGGGGTGATTTGGCTGTCGGAGGGGTATTGGGTCAGTTGGGGGGCGATCGCCTCAATTTTGCTGTCACAGATCAAGATGTCTGCAAGGCGATCGCTTTGGGAGAGAGGATCGAGAATCCGAACTTGTTGGAATAATTCGTTCATAGGGATGGTCAAAGATTTTTCAATTCCGGTTGCTTGCCCAGAATACGCTGAATAATACTCGTCGTTGAAGAGGGAATCTCGACCTGTACTAATTCAATCTGTCCACCATAGGCTTGTACGGTGGGATATTCGGGTAATGTGTCCGGGGTGTAGTCGCCCCCTTTGACATAAATTTCCGGTTTGAGTGTTTCGAGGAGAAAAGTCGCGGTGGTTTGCTCGAAAATAACGACGCCATCCACGGGTTTTAGAGCCGCTAAGACCTCTGCTCGTTCTTGTTGGGGAATAATGGGGCGAGAGGGCATTCCGGGGCTGTAGGGCTTAATTTGAGCCACAGAACTGTCGCTGTTTAAACCCACAATTAGGGTTTTGCCCAAGGCTTTGGCCGTTTGTAGGTAGCGCACATGACCCGCATGAATCAGGTCAAAACACCCATTGGTAAACACGAGAGGCCGCCATTGCTCGGGATGGTTGGCAATTTCCTGTTGTAGTGCTTCAAGTTGGTAGAGGGAAGACATAAGCGTAAGAGGGCGGGAGGAAAGAACCTGAACTATCGGGGATGCTCACGTCTCTCTTTGACCCATTGAGTTAGGATGGACGAACGGGGATTAGTGGGTGAAACTAGGGTTCTGATCACAGGACGGTTCACGCATTAAGATCCCGTCTTCGAGGTAGGTGATTTTGTCGGCGACGGTTTTTAAGCGGGGGTCATGGGTCACCATGACAACAGTAGAGTGTTCTTCTTTGGCTAATTCCCGCAGGAGTTCAATCACCCCATGACCACTGTGGGAGTCTAGGGCGGCGGTGGGTTCGTCTGCCATAATGAGTTGAGGTTTCCCCACTAGGGCGCGGGCGATCGCCACTCGTTGTTGTTGACCCCCAGAAAGGTCGCGGGGTAAGTGGTGCATCTTGTTCCCTAACCCCACTTTGTCCAGTAAATGGGTGGCCTCGGGACGACGTTCTGCTTTCGGGACGCCCTTCATTTTCATGGCTAACTCTACATTTTCCAAGGCCGTGAGGGCTGGAAATAAGTTAAACCCTTGGAAAATAAACCCAATATTGTGTAGACGAAAGCGGGCTAATTGACGACGGGACATCCGGGTAATTTCATGACCGAGGAGGTAGACTTTCCCGTGGCTGGGGGTCAAGAGTCCCGCTAAAATGGACAGTAAGGTAGTTTTACCAGACCCAGAGGGTCCCATTAAAAGCTGAATGTCCCCCCGTTCAATGGATAAGTCAATACCTTGTAATACAGCAATTTGCTGTTGTCCCATCGAGAAGGTCATGTCCACCCCACAACACTTGATCGCGCCTTTGGGCATGAATTCGACACAGTGTACAGTAGGAACAACCTGGTTAGGATGAGTTAGTTGGAGTCGAGATGTGACCATCAAAATTGAGTGAATGACTAAATCTAGAGACGGTATGTTAATCAATGTAACGCTATAGTAGCGACTTCTGACCGGACTGGAAATCAAATTATCGATTATAGCTAGAACGAATAAACTAGATCGGGGTTAACCCCTCCGTTGTAAGCTTAAGAGCGTGAATCTGCTCCAAATGTTTCTGAACCCTATCATATCTCCCCCTCAAATCATGCTAATTTCTAATCGCCTATGAGTTTTACTGCTAGTTATACCATCCATCTTTCGGAAACTGACGCGGCCGGGGTGGTTTATTTTGCCAATGTCCCCCACTTGTGTCATGTGGCCTATGAGGACTCATTACTAGCGGTTGGTATTGATCTCAAGGCGTTGGTCAGTGCCAGAGGTTTGGCGTTACCGATTACTCATTGTGCGGTGGACTTTTTCCAACCTTTGTTTTGTGGCGATCGCATTCTGATTGTCCTCACGCCCCATACCTTAGATTCAAGCAGCTTTGAGGTGACATATCAAATTTATCACGACCCAGCAGGCGATCGCCGAGTTGCTCAAGTTTTAACCCGTCACGTTGCCATTGATCCCATCCAACGTCAGCGTCTGACTCTTCCTCCTGACCTGATTCATTGGCTGACCCAGTGGCAAACCTCAGATTCATAACCTGAAACTGACTACAACAGAAGGGCTAGGATTTCCGGGCAGTCCGGAATATCAGACTTTGCCCTTGTAGGAGAATAGCAAGTGTTCTACAGTTATGATTACTAGAACTATGGGATTATCTAGCCAGACTATTTATCAGGGGGGGAGTGCGATCGCTTTAATCGCCCTAGTAGGTGTATTTGCGGTCACCAACCCATCAAAAGAGGCTTATCTCAATTATGCCTCGGAAAAATTTGTTCGTGAAATAAAAGAAAGTGCTTGTCAGCAAAATGTTGTAGATCGTATTCCCACCGGAGTCAACAATCTCTTACGAGACTTGGGTTTAGAAAACACCGGAAACCGTTTACAGCAGCTTTGCCAGGACAGTTTAACCGCAGGAGGCGATCGCTTCAAACCCTTCCTAAAAGATTTCGTCCAACAATCCACCACCCAGCAAAACTTTCAAGTCTTTTCTCTCTATCACACAGAAATCCTCGACCAAAAAGTGACTACCCTCGCCCTGCTTGGCAACTTCATCACCTTCTCGTGAGATCCCCTGCTGATTTTATTGTATCCTGCGTATTATTACGGAAAAATAACACAAATCCCTGACCTAATCCGTATTATTTCTTAATCAAAAGCGCAACCAAAATAGAGGAATTGGCTATTGTAGAAACCATCCCCATTCGTTAGATTAGAAACATAGAGAACAGACTTGAGGAAAAGACCTCTTTTTTAGAAAGTTCCGGGTCGTAATGTTCCTGATACTATGACCTGATTCTATGAAACAAAGTCGTCTTGATCTAGGTTCAAGAATCCAGTTCAATAATCCATCCTCAGTGTTTTCGTTTCTATCCGGGGAATTTTAAACTCTAGAACAGGGTGGCATCATGGAACGGGAAGTAGAACAAACAGTAGAAGAGAAATGTTATAATCTTTAGTTTTTCTCAGAACATCTACCCAGACAAGTTTTTGAATGCTCACGCCTGAAATCGATGGATAAAGCAGCAAGATTTACCCCTTCTGTTTTGTCCATTTTTTATTGTGAACAGTTATCAATTGCCATAAAACCAGTATTAGACTAATTGACCACTGATTCTCCCGTTTGACCATTGGGTAAAATAGCCGTCTCTAGTAAAGCATGGGAAAAATCAGCCAAACTCAAATTCGCCCCAATCAAATTCGCCCCCTTTAAATTAGCCTGATTAAACTTCGTTCCCATTAAATGAGCCAATAATAACCCAGCTTGGCAAAGTCGCGCTTGAGACAAATTAGCATAGGACAAATTCGCACTTAATAAATTCGCCCCCGTCAAATCCGCATGAGACAACTTAGCGTTTTGTAGATTAGCATTAGTTAATTCTGCCCCTTGTAATTGGGCATAACGCAGATTAGCAGAGGTCAAAATTGCCCCCTTTAAATCTGCACCTTCTAAACTAGCTCCTTTCAAATTGGCCGCCGTTAAATCCGCATTGCGCAAATTGGTAAAACTTAAATCCGCCCCTTGTAAATTGGCCCCCCGCAAATTCACCCCATTAAGATAGGCACAGGTTAGAATAGTAGACTGTAAACTAGCCTGTTCTAAGTTTGCTTGAGTTAAGATAGCCCGAGTTAAATTAGCCTGATTTAAGTTAGCTTTTACCAAAGCACCACGAGTTAAAGTCGCTCCCGTCAGATTTGCACCTTTTAATTTACTCCCTTTGAGGAATTGTGCTTGGACTAAACTACAGCCCACCAAAGAAGCCCGATTCAGATTAGCCCCAGAAAGATTAGCATTAGAGAGAATCGCCCCACTGAGGTCTGCGGCCATCAAACTCGCTTCAATCAGTGTTGCTCCGCTCAAATTGGCTTCAATCAAAAGTGCTTGATTGAGTTGGGCATGATTGAGATTCACTTGACTTAAATTACTCCGCATTAACTTCGCTTTCGTTAAGTCTGCGTGCTTAAGGGAGGAATAACTCAAGTTAATTTGATTCAAGTTAGCGTGAGCAAAGTTCGCCTGACGGACTTTAATCCGGGAAAAATTGCGCTCTCCTTGGCTCACTCGACGTAAAAGTTCATCAATGCTGAAAAGCTGGCTTTTACTCATAAAAAATGGGTGGATGATTTTTGATGGAGTAGACAGAACACTCGATCAAAATGAATGGGTATAAAGATAGGAACAGGAAAAAATTCGATCCAGTTAAAACGTGACGAGATGAGAAAATTTCTAAGTAGAGGTAAAAACTAAGGGGTTTGACGGCTTAGTTTTTGCGATCTTCCCTCATCTGTCCTGATGGTTGGGGAATTTTCAGGGTGAATCAGCTACAAATGGACAAAGGAAATTCCCTGATTTTGCATCCAACAGAGGAAATGGGCTGTCCAACCCGGTCTGGGCATTAAGCTTGAGAAGTCTTGGGTTGCGGATAGTCTGGCTAATAACCCGCTCTCTTCCCAGTTGTTGCGTGACATACAGTTAAAACTTGATAAGTAAATTAGATGGATTTGACGTTCAACTGATTCTCTATACCCCTTAAAGATACTCGCTTGAGGGGCGTTCTGGCAAGGGGAATCCAGACGGTCAATTAAAAACGCACCCTTACATAGGGTGCGCCTAGGGGAAAAGGAATTGGACGCTCCTCTGCGGTAATGGGAGAGGATTGTTGATTTAACGAGTCCAATGAGATGAGACACCTTGCAGCGTCTAGTCTGGATAGGGTTCTCCTCCCAAGCCTAACCTACCACAAACCGGGGATGGGGGCTGTTTGAGGAACAGGGGCCATCATGGGGTCAGAGGGAGGCAAAATGGAAGAAGAACGAGGTTCTTGTTGGTTGCGGTCGTATTCAGCCCAGAGGGATTCGGTGCGACTGCTGAAGTCGGAGGGAGAAGAGACGGAGATTCCTCTGGGGGCTAATCCCACAATGCGCCGCCCTTGAACAAAGACGGGGGTTCCGCCCATTAAGTTCATGGCCCCTAAATCCGATTGGGAAACACCGACCCACATTAGGGGATCTTCGCTCCGTTCCAGTTCAACTAAAACCTGAGTTCCCACAACACTGCGCACAACTCCGCGAATTTTAGGCTCGCGGGAGGGACTTTCTTGAGCGAGGAGCAGAGGATTGCTACCGGGTTGAGCTTGTACGAGATCGGCAGCGATCGCACTTAAACAAACAGCCAACGCTGTTCCAGTCAGTACGGTGAATTTCGTAAGACGCATGATTAAATCTACCCCATAAGACGATTTACACTTACCGATAATAATATGAGCTTTTGCAGTCAATGCAAGCTTTTTGTCTCGGATACTGTGCCAGTGCCATGAATTACCCCGCCGTACAGACGGACGGGGTTTCAGTAACCCCAGCATCGTCTGTCTGGTTAGAGCTTAATCGCTTCTTCTGCCCCAGTTGCGTTATCCCGTCCCTATGAGTACGAGGAGAATCAGTGGGGAAACCAATCCCCCCTCAGACTATTGGTTGTTTTCCCGACCGCCAAAAATCGATCTAACATGGAGAAGATAGCTTGCACTGCTCATCGGGGAGTTATGAAACAACCTACACCGGAAACTGCTGTAACTTTTGGCGATTGGGCTTATATTGCCGTTGCCAAGCATTATAAAAAAATCCTCAAACATGAGCCGGAAGTCCTCAAAGATCAAGATCCTGAAGAATTACATCAAATGCGGGTTGGAATGCGGCGTTTACGCACCGTCTTGATTGGTTTTGCCACTGCGTTACGTTTACCCAAAGGCATCCGCGAGCAAAAAGTGGGTAAGTTTGCTCGCATTTTAGGGGAGTTACGAGATTTGGATGTGTTGGGGGAAAGCCTTAAAAAAGACTATCTCCCCCATTTGCCCAAAAAAGAACAGAAGGTGCTGCGGGATGTGTTCCCCGCGTTCAAACATCAACGCCACAAAGCTTTTAAACAAGTCCGTAAAGCCCTCCAAGAGAAACCCTACCTTAAATTCAAACAACGCTTAACAGAATGGTTAGAATTTCCCCAATATCACGCTATTGCTTCTCTACCCATTGAGGAGGTTCTCGCGGATTTACTTTTACCCCAAGTGAGTCAATTGTTGCTACATCAGGGCTGGTGGGTGGGGGTAGGGAGTTTGACGAATGCTGTTTCTTTAGATCCTTCTCCCCGAGCCTTAATGGAACAAGTCTTTACTCATGAGATCACTAGCTTACATAGTCTGCGCAAAGAGGCCAAGCGATCGCGCTATCAACTGGAACTATTCACCCAATTCTATGGGGAAACCTATCAAAGCTATGTTCAAGATATCAAGGAAATCCAGACCGTCTTAGGCGACATTCAAGATAGTTTTGTCTTAGTGGAATTTCTACAAAGTCTTTTTCCAGACCCCATTGAGCAAGAATTACCCCATTTAACCCAAAAACTACAGGAAATTCGCTGGGAAAAATGGCAAGCTTGGCAAGGTTTACAAGCTCAATTTACCGAACCTTCCACCCGCCATCATTTCCGCTTAACTGTGCAGAAACTAGAACCCCTAAAACAGCAAAGTTTCCCTAAAGATTTGGTTTTACTTCCTGAGTCTTAGGAAATTTATCTCGGGGCGTTTTTGAAAAGGGTGCGTCAGGATGAAGGGCATGGATCTGAAGCTCGAATGCCTCACTCTGACGCACTCTATTCTATTTCAGAGTAGCGGATCACCTAGGGGAACTGATTCTGCTAAAATAGTGCTAATATTTCCCACAATGTGGAATCTGTAAAATCCTCAATGACCTGTTTAGCTCCTGCTCTTAAGAGTGATTCTACTGGATGAGTGGAAGCAATGCCAATGGTATATAATCCTGCCCCCACAGCAGAACGAATTCCAGAAGGAGAATCTTCAAAAACTAATACTCCGTCGGACTCTATTTCTAAGCGAGAAAGGGCTAATTGATAGGGAGCAGGATCGGGTTTGCCTTTGGGGGCATCATTGGCAACAATGACCACCGGAAACCGTTCCCATAAGTCCAAGGTTTTGAGCATAAATTCTGCATTCTCACGGGGCGCATTGGTGATAACTCCCTGCTTGAGTTGTTGTTGATCTGCCCAGTTTAACATCTGGTTTAAACCTGCGACAGGGCTTAGTTTCTCTCCCATTTGACGAAAAAGCCGTTCTTTCTCTTCTGCGACCTTCCTCGCCTCTTCTAGGGGCAAATGGGAGAGGATATCCTGTACAATATCATCGTTATGTTTGCCGGAAATCACCCGATCATAGGTGGGTCGATCCATGGAGATTCCCAAGGGTTTTAAAGCGGTGATCCATGTATCAAAATGGAGGGAGTCGGTGTTAACTAATGTGCCGTCTAAATCAAATAAAATGGCGTTGAGCATGGTTGAGTTTAAGGAAATAGGGAACAGGTAATAGGTAATAGGTAATAATTATCAATTCCCTGCTCCCCTGCTCCCCTGCTCCCCGACTCCCGCCCTAGCTATACTTTCGGAGGGGGAGTAATGCCACGCTGGGCTAAACCTTGATCCAAACGACGCATAAAGGCCATGTCTGCATCGGGGAGTCCTGAAGAATGTCCTTGTAAAAAGTTGAAGGCTTGGCGAAATTCCCAAGGGGTGGCGGCGATGGGGGCAGTGAGATGACAGGGTATAATCTGGTCAAAGGACCAACGGGCGACTTGATCAGCCCAGTTTAACACGGCTTGGGGCGCACGGTTGAGGATCAGGGTTTGTAAGATGGGGGCAACGCGCAACTGTCCACCCCCATGTAACTGGTTAAAGGATTCTTGCCAGTTGGGTTTCCAGCGAAAGGGGAATAGTCCGAAGTAGGCTTTTTTGCTGCGTTCTGGGGCTTTTACGGCTTCGCGGAGGACGGAGGACCAGGGGGCTACTTCGAGGGTGCTGGGTTGAAAATAAAAGGCAAATAGGGTGATTCTCTGCCATCCTTGGCGACGGTTTTGGGGGGTGTCTTGGAGGGGATCAAAGGCGCTGTCTCGGGCGTGAAAGAGGAGGGGGTAGGGATTGAGTTGTAGAATTTCGGGGGGATCTTGGGGGATGGATACAAGGGAGTCGGTGACTAGGAGGGTGCGCGATCGCCGATCTAAAAATACCACCTCGGAAAAACGTCCTGGCCCCAGTTCAATGGTGTCTAAAATCGCGTAATCAAATTGTCCTGCAAAAGGGGCTTCACGGCTATCCGGGGGTAGAATATGAGTCCGTCGAGGAGGCAATCCCAACCAACTCAAAGGCAAATTCACCGGGAAACTCCACTGATTGGGAGCCACATAAATCTGTGCGGTGGGAAAATGTCGGGCAAAAGGTCCGACAAAAACTTTATGTTCAATCCCTGAAATTGTCGGCATAATGATATACTTCACCGACCCATATTGTGCCTCTAATTGTCGCACGCCTTGCAAACATTCCCGCGTCGGGGCCACAGGTGCATAAACTAAAAGTCCACCCTCCTCCAATCTCACCACCGTCATACGGATTGGCACCACCACATAAAAAATCCCTTGGAGTTGCTCAAAAATCCAAACCTCTCCCTTGACAACTTCTCTTAAGAGGGTTTTTCGTTGTCCGTAGGGATAAATTGGCACCAGAAACCAAAAAGGCCAAGTGATATCTTGGGGATTTAACTCTTGCGGATGGGGGCTAGTATAAGAAGGGTTTGGGCTATCCTGCACTGTTCAACTTCTCTCACAGATAACATGATCTTAGAGTATTTTATCCTAAAGCGGACTCCTGATCTCTTGACTAATCCCCTCATAGCATCGTTACTAGAACAAACTTTACCCAACAACTCCGGGCAGTTTACGGGGTTGGTGAATGCTTTAATTGTGCTTTTAATGGTTGCCACAACTGTGGCTCTAATTACTCGATGGTTAAGAATTCCCTATGTGGTGGGTTTAGTATTAGCTGGATTAGCGATTCCTAAAGGAGCTTTACCGTCAGCTATTGGCTTAAATCCTGATGTTATTCTCAACTTATTTTTGCCGATTCTAATTTTTGAAGCGGCGATTAATACCGATATCAGTCGCTTACGCAGTACCCTTAAAATCATTCTCCTTTTAGCGGGTCCAGGTGTGATTTTAGCGGCGGCCATCACAGCTAGTTTACTCCGATTTGGCTTAGGTTTAGCTTGGATTACAGCCTGTGCGGTAGGGGTCATTTTAACCATTACGGACACGGTTTCAGTGATTGTTGCCTTTAGAACGGTTGCTGTGCCTAAAAGATTGGTGACAATTGTAGAAGGAGAAAGCTTATTTAACGATGGCAGCGCTTTAGTTTTATTAAGTGTCATTACGGCGATTCATACTCGCGGTTCTTTCACAATTGGGGAGGGGATAGAACAGATTTTAATTGCTTTTGTCGGGGGAACGGTTTTAGGGTTAGGTTTGGGCTATCTCTGTGTAGGTTTATTTCGTCAGTTAGATGATGCGTTAAGTAATATTTTGCTCACGGTTGCCATATCGTTAGGCACCTTTCAAGTAGGGCAAATGTTGGGGGTTTCCAGTGCGATTGCGGTGGTGATTGCGGGCTTAGTGATGGGAAATCTAGGCTTTCGACAAACTTCAGCTACTACGAAGGTGAGTTTACTTAATTTCTGGGATTATGCCGGATTTGGGGCTAATACTTTTATTTTTTTGTTAGTCGGAATTGAAATTGATCCAACAACTATTTACACAACAATACCCGGTGCAGTATTAGCTATTATTGCTTATCAAATTGGGCGGGTTTTTTCTATTTACCCCTTACTCTTTTTTATGCGTTTCTTTGACCGTCCTCTTCCGTTACGGTGGCAGCACGTTTTAATTTTAGGCAATGTTAAGGGTTCTCTTTCAATGGCTTTAGCTCTGAGTTTGCCCTTGACTTTGCCGGGACGAATAGAAGTGATTACCCTCGTTTTTAGTACGGTGTTGTTGTCTTTGGTGGGGCAGGGATTAAGTCTATCTTGGTTTGTGAAAAAGTTGCGGTTATCTCCGGAATCTCCCCAGCAAAAACAAATTGAGGAACTTCAATTAAACTTAATTGCTTCCAAAGCGGCTCAACAGGAATTAAGCAGTTTGTTACAATCCGGGAGTTTGCCTAAATCCCTCCATGAGGAACTGTTTGCGAGTTATCAGGCGAGAATTGCTCGCTCTGAGGAGGCTTTACGGAATTGGTATAATCAACGGATTAGCCAGCAGTCTAATGGTTTGCAAGAACAGGGTTATTTAGACGGATTGCGTCGTCGTTTGTATCTAGCGGAAAAGCTGGCGATTCAGGATGCTATGCGGAAGGGATTATTGTCTGATGAGGTGGGAGCAGTCTATTTGAGGGGAATCAATGAAAAGTTGTTATCTTTAAATGAAGATTAGAGGTAAAAGTTGCTTGATTTGGTGAAACCTTAAAACTCGATTAGGAACATAGCCCCATAAAATCAAGCATCTGGTGGACAAGATGGGGCTTTGTGACGGCTAAAATAGTCGATCCTCCTTCTAAAACTGTACCCCCATTGGGAATACTTAAGTCCTCATGGGGGTGTGCTTGATAGCCGATAATTAGGGTTCCGGTGGGAAATTTTGGATCTCGGGCAATTTCGGCAATGGTTCGCCCGACAACGGAACAAACGGGGGGAATGGAGAGTTTTAAGACTTCGATTTGTCCCTGTTCAAAGTGCATCATAGCATCAACTTGGGGGTACTCAATGGCGTTAACAATACGGGCAATGGCTAACTCGGATGTGCTAATAATATGAGTGGCTCCGGCGAGTTGATAGGGGGCTGCAAAATCGCGATCGCTCATCCGAACCAAAATCTGTGAAACTTGATAATGTTTGGACAGAGTGACTATCGCTAGGTTCAGTGCATCTTCGGGGAGGGCGGCAATAAAAGCATCGGCTTTACGGATTCCGGCTTCTAATAATACACTTGTATTGACGGCACTGCCTTCAAAGGCCATTACGCCGATTTTTTCGCGGGCATACTGACAGGCAAGGGGGTTAATATCAATCACTGCAATGGTATGACCTGAATCCAAAAGGGTTTTGGCAAGATCCAAACCCATCATGCCTGCTCCGCCGATGATAATGTACATTCTGGAAAGGTTGATTGAATGCTGATGACCTGCAATATAGGGTTAAAGGGGACGATTTAGGCGATCGCGACTCTAACGCGACCACGCTGGACTGAACGCAACAGACGGTCTACAGCCCGTCTTTCTTCTTCGGTTAGATTATCCTCCATAATGGCCGCTAATAGACCATAGCGATCAGTCAGGGTGAGGGTTCCGGTTTGCGCAACCGAAGCCAAAATCTCGAAGATCGCACCAGGAATCAGTTGATGTTGAATAGTCATGGCCGGGGTTAAAAACTCTCTACTCTCTACTATCTCTAATCAGTGACCCCTCTCCCGTGACACCGCATACAATAAATCGTGAACTTCGTCAATATCTAAGATGATGTAAATTACATGACCTATGAGATCAAGTATCCATGAATTTGTGATTTAAATCACTGACTCCATTCATTTTTGGGGTAGTCCTGCCCGTCAAAAAATATTGACTAAAGGGTTACAAGGGAGGTAAAGAAGTTTGTTCTTTTGTCATCAATCCTTAATATTGCGGCCATTTTCTCTGAGAATGGCTTGACAACGCCGAATATTCGGTTATTCTAATAGTCGAGTGTGAGGAGAAAGTAAGAGGAAGCACTCGGGGTCGAAACAAGGACAGACTCCCGGGTGCTTTTTCAAAGAGCTAGCTTGGCAACGAGCTAGCTTTTTTTTGGTTGGGTGTCTCTTCTCATTGGGGCGGGAAGTTCACCACCATCTAGCCTAGATAATTCTACCGTTGCGGTGCATTCCTTCAGTCTTGTGCAACGGGTCAATATTTGGTACCGTACTAATCAAGCGGAATTTTGATGCCCAATGGGGGGGATTCTGCTCAACTGTTTTTTTAATCTCTGTTCATAGCTGTACTGGGAGCATAATAAAATGTCTATTCTCTTTCAATTGGCGTTAGCCGGGCTGGTTTTCTTGTCTTTAGCCATGGTGATTGGAGTTCCGGTGGCTTATGCCACTCCTCAAAACTGGGATCAATCCAAAAGATTGATTTTCCTAAGTTCTGGTCTATGGTTAGTCCTAGTGATTGTCGTGGGCGTTCTGAACTTTTTAGTGGTTTAACCCAATGGCTGGGAATTCCCCATCTCGCTAGTGGGGTGGGGTAGTTCACGGGGATCTGTTTCGACTGTGCGCTGAGTTTTGCGATCGCCAACCCAGAATATTCTCCTAATCGTTATTGACAAATTAAACTATTGAGGCACTCATGGCAGTATTTGAGGGAAATTTCCATCAAGACCCGGCATCCCTTCGTTTTGGGATTGTGATTGGTCGTTTTAATGACCTAGTGACCGGAAAACTACTGGCCGGATGCCAAGACTGTCTAAAACGTCATGGTGTAGACATCAATCCTCATGGAACACAGGTCGATTATTTCTGGGTGCCGGGGAGTTTTGAAATAGCCATGGTAGCCCGTCAAGCTGCGCTGTCTCGGCGTTACGATGCTGTGATCTGTTTAGGGGCCGTAATTCGTGGACAAACTCCCCATTTTGACTTTGTGGCCGGGGAAGCCGCTAAAGGCATTGCCGCCGCCAGCTTTCAAACCGGAGTCCCGGTGGTCTTTGGTGTAGTGACGACGGACACCATGCAGCAAGCGTTAGAACGAGCGGGGATTAAGAGCAATTTAGGCTGGAGTTATGCCATGAATGCCCTAGAAATGGCTAATCTGATGAAGCAAATGCGCCACGAGTTAACCATTCCTCCCTATTCCTATGTGGAAGAAGCCAATCCTGCACTACCGGCTCCCACAGGTGAGGATCTCTTACCGGGTCAAAAAACCGGGGAAGTTAATCAAGCGTGAACTCTGGAACGGGGAAAAATTGACCCGACCCCTTGACAAAGGTTTCGATTTGTGGAACTATAAAAAGAGTGACTTAAATTTACTGCGGGTATAGCTCAGGGGTAGAGCGTCACCTTGCCAAGGTGAATGTCGCGCGTTCGAATCGCGTTACCCGCTTAAAAGACTACACAAAGGTTACAGCCATTCCTGTACATGTTTTGTAAACCATGAATAATCTACTATGTACAGGTTTTGTACAGGAATGACTACAAAATAAGGGTTTCAGAATTTTCTCCTGAAACCCTTTGCTGTTGCATTTGTGCAACCGTTTTGATAGGAGATTAGATAACATGATGCTAAGTGAAAAACTTCTGTTCTCTTGCTCTAACCCTAGAACGTGCAGAAAATCAACTTAGACCATGAATACCCTTGTCCCTGTCGGCGGAAAGGATTATTGCAGCCTATTGTCCTCACAGAAGCCCTAGGCTGTAATCGATGTCAGCAGATTTTTGTGGTAGATGAGACAGGTCAAACCATTGAACAACTGTCTACGACCTATCCCTATAAACGGGTTTGGCGGTGGACTGGGACGCGCTGGGTGACGGCGAATCCGACGGTAAGCGATCGCTATTTACCCATTGCCTTAACAATAATTGTTATGTTATTGATTGTCTGGTTGCCCTTAGCTCTGCGATCGCCGTCTGGACTCAGTGTGATTTTTTGGGTAATGTTAGCCGTGTTACTCGCTCTTCTCCCGGCTTTTATGGTTTGGTTATCCTATCGGCGTTAGCAGCAAGGTGATGGAATTAGACAACTCCCAGAACTCCCTATCCCCCGTTCAGTTGGCCGTCCAACGCGCTTATCAAGCCTCCTTAGAATTGGATACCTTAAGCGGAGTAGAGCGCAGTCGTGGCATTCAAACCCTTGCTAAAATGCTCGAAAGCGCTCAAGCGGAAATTCTCGAAGCCAACACCCTCGACCTAGAAGCCAGTCGAGAAATGGCCATCCCTGAGATTGTGCAGGAGTGGCTCAAACTCACCCCAGAACGCCTCCACAAAACCATCCGCCTCCTGCGACGCTTGGCGGAACTCTCGGACCCGATTTTGCGCTTGATGAATGCGCCCCACCCCTTGGAAACCTCCCAAACCTACTGTCAATTGATGCCCCTTGGGGTGATTGCTTTAGTTTATGAAGCATTCCCCGAATTAGCCGCCATCGCCGCCGGATTTTCCCTAAAAACGGGCAATGCGTTGATTTTGCGCGGCAGTACCGAATCCAGTCACACGGCGGAAATTATCGGTCAACTCATCCAAGAGGCGATCGCAGAAACCAAACTCCCCCCCAGTAGCATTGAAATTATACCCGCCGAAACCGGCACCCCCATCCAAGAATTAGTCACCCAAGATCACCATCTCAACCTGATTCTCCCCTACGGACGCGCCAGTTTAGTCCAACAAGTGAGCCAATGGGCAACCGCCCCCGTATTGCGTTCCGCCTTGGGCAACTGTTACCTTTACTATTCCCCCAGTGGCGACTTAGATTTAATGCGCTGGATGATTCTCGACAGCCACGAAGGAGAACCGGATGCTGTAAATGCCATTGAAAAGGTGTTAATTCAAGACGGGCAAAAACTGTCTTATTTGATGCGGTTGTTCAGTGATTTACAAGAAAAAGGCTTTGAACTGCGGGGTGATGAGCAACTGGTGGCAGAATTCCCCGATCTGTTAAAACCCGTTCAAGACAAAGAATGGGATCTAGCTTATTTAACCAAAATTGTCGCCTTTAAGATGGTGCCGGATTTAGAGGGTGCGATCGCCTGGATCAACGAACATAGTAGCGGTCATGCCGACTGTCTCGTTACAGAATCCTATCTAGAAAGTCGCCATTTCGCCCAAGAAATCAACAGCGCCCTGATTTACATTAACTCCTCCCCCCGTTTCACCCGCAACCCTCAACGGGGCGATGCCGTCTTTTTGGGCATTTCCAACCAAAAAGGGCAACGACGGGGCTTAATCAGCCTAGAAAGTTTCACCACTGTTAAACAAGTGGTACAGGGGCAAGGCAGGAGAGAAGATAAAGGCGAGAGACGGGGGAATCGGGAATAGGGAACAATTATTAATTATTAATTCCCATATTTTACTGTTCACTGAATTACTTTCAAGAATGGGCTTCCGGGGGATGTTCCGCCCCATTTTCTCCCCCTTGAGCAGGTTTGTGATGTTGGAAATGGCGCATCCAAGACATTCGACTTGGAACCGGAGTCCGGGCTGGTTGTAGACCTTGCAACACATCCGACAGTTGCAGCCCTTCAAGGTGTTTCGTTTCCCGCAACTTGTGCCACACCGAGCGAGACATTAACAGAGTGTGTTCGGTGCGTTCTGCCCCCAACTTCTCTAAATACTCTTCCCGTTCCGGTTGATAGTCCGCCGAAGCGAGGAGGAGAGTTTGAGGAGAGATATCCTGCACCGCCAGCGCCATCTGAGACAGCAGTTCAGGATAAAGCCAAGTATAGGCCGGATGCACCGTTAACTGGGCTTTATGGGCCTTAACCCCATTTTTAGTAATTTTTAAGTCAAAATAGCCAATGGCTGCCTTGCGTTGGGGTTCAAATACATAACCCTGCACTCGTTCTTGTTGATTGAACCATTTTTTCAGGTTATCCAGTAAAGCCTGCCAGAACGGGGTTTTAAAGTCCAGAATATGGCGGTCAAAGACTTGACGCAAAAGAGGCGGCATGGACACTGTATCCAGTTGATACAACAATTGAGCGTCCGCGTTGCTGACTGGGAGTAAATTGGGGACAGTGGGAGGGGTTGCGGCGAGATGCTTTAATAGATCCGGTGCGATCGCCCAGTAGGTGAGTTGAGCTAAAGGTTGAAAGCCATTTTGTCGGTAAATCCCCAGACTTTCATTATCATTCACATTCACCTCTAACAACCAAGTGCGCGCTTCCCAAATGGTTTCTAAACAGTGCCGCAACAAATGAGAACCCACATCTTGAGCCGGGATCAGTTTCTCACCAGCCGGAAGAGCCGGATTGACCAAGATTTTCTCCACCCGCCAAGTCGTGCGCGTGCGGTTGAACGGAGAAACGTGAATTAACCCATAAATCACCTCGCCCCTCGCCGCCACATATAAACAAAAACGATCCTGAGTAGGGTTGGGGAACAGACGCAGCAATTTTAACAAACCATACCACTGGCGAAAGGCCATTAGGGTTTTGCGGAGATGGTTGGCTTGTTTCTCGTGGTCGTCGGCCAATACCTGATTAACCAGTTGTTCCACCCCATCGAGATCACGGAGTTGCAACGGGCGAATTTCTAGATTGAGGTCTTTGATCACAGATGAGGTCATAGAATTCCCAAATGCCTGCTAAGAGCGACGAGAGAGCCAAGAGAGGGAACAGAAGGGGCGGATTTCAGACCTAAAGGCAATCTGTCACACCCACTTATCTCACAGCACTCCTATGCTCTCATTCTAACGGATTTCACCCAACAGGCAGGGTTCGTAACAAAAGATACGATTGACTCCTCTCTCCTTAGTCTCAGACCTGACTCAAAGTAAAGTATTGTGTACAGATGTAAACTATTGTTTAATAAACTGTGGTGTCATGCTATCTCCAGTCAGGATAGGCAAACTGTTATCAACCATTGAAATTCCCATTCTAGATGTTACGCAATTCCCCGCCCCCACTGCCCCGAGTTCAGAGCAACGAGCAGTTTGGCGGGATGAACCACTCAGATTCAAGAGGTTTGCATTTTAGATGAAAAAACTTGTTATTGCTGAACGCTCCCTGCTCGTTGGCCATATTATCTCGATGGTATTTGGTTTAGCGGGCTTACTGATCGTCCTCCCCAACGCTCAATTTATTGCTAGTCTGTCAGAGTTTGGCCAATTGGTCTTTCGCTGGTCAATGGCTGGAGGGGGTGCCAGTTATATGGTTTTAGCAACGGCGGCGGTAGCGATTTATGCTTACCGCCTTTTTGGTTTACGTCGTTGTTTAACCTTCATGGTGCCGGCGGTGTTCCTTTCTTTAGGAAGTGAACTTTTAGGCACCAGTACCGGATTTCCTTTCGGTCATTACCGTTATTTAAGTGGTTTAGGCTATAAAATCGCGGGTTTAGTGCCGTTTACTATTCCCTTGTCTTGGTTTTATTTAGGGTTTAGTGCCTATCTTTTAGTTCGTGTAGGTCTAGAGTCTCGTGGGGTAGCCACTCGCTGGAGTTTAATCAGTGCGATCGCCTTGGGATCCCTACTCCTGACCTCTTGGGATTTCGTCCTCGACCCCGCCATGAGCCAGACTAGCGTTCCCTTCTGGATTTGGGAGCAACCGGGCGGATTTTTCGGGATGCCTTATCAAAATTTTGCCGGATGGTTTGGGACTGGTGTTGTGTTTATGACGGTTGCCACCCTCTTATGGCCGAAAACCCCCCTCAATCTCTCCCGTGAACAATTGATCTTTCCCCTCGTGGTTTATGTGAGCAATTTAATTTTTGCCACGGTGATGAGTGTTGGTTCTGGTTTCTGGATTCCCGCTCTGTTAGGCTGGGTGGTTGGGGTGATTCCCGCGATCGCCTTTTTCACCATTGCTAAATCTCGCAGCGACGTTTTAGCCGAAAACCTACAAGAAAGCGTCTTACAGTCCCGTTCTCAGCAATCTCCTACCTTTCCAGCCGGACTGGTTAAGTAGGGTCTGCTGAGAAAGCCCGATTTCTGAATCAATCTGCCCATTTTAAGGCAAAAATGACCAGAAATCGGGCTTCTTGGTGGGAGCAAAAATCAGGAATCCTAGAACAACCTAGCCACTCCCCTTAAATCACGCGAGCTAGAATTTCATCCCCTTCTACCTTCACCTCATAAGTTGGCAAAGAATCCATTGCCGGTCCTTTTAAAACTTCCCCCTCGGGACTATATTCAGCCCCATGACAAGGACAAACGTATTTCCCGGCTTCTGAGTTCCAATCCACAGTACAACCGTTATGGGTGCAGGTGGGATTAACCGCTAGGAATTGCTCAGGATTACTAGGATTTTCCACGATGGAAATACTACCGATGGGGGAAGATTCATCCAGTAAATGGCCTTCTGCATTAAGGGCTGTCACCGTTGCCACCGCTTGGAATTCCCCCGGTGTGGCGGTAGTGGTTTCCTCATTATCCGAACAAGCGGCGATCGCAACCGGGAGAAAACTGGCCACAAATCCAACCCCAATCCAATTTAAAAAGTCTCTACGATTCATAGTTTTTACTCGATACTACTTCAGTTCAGGATCACTCCAGTCCCTACTATAACGTTATATAAAAAAAGTGGATTGATTGACTAGCCATGATCTATTTTGCGGGGAGAATGATTGGTAAAAAAATTGACCACATTCCGACTATTAGCAACATAACGATTGCGACCTTTCGCTTTAGCTTGATACAAACAACAATCCACCGAAGTCACAAATTCTTGGGGGGACAGATGAGGCTCAGGAATAATCGTAGCCAATCCCATGCTTACCGTTACCCAAGAACTAATTGAAGATGCACTATGGGGAATCTGTAAATCTGCCACTTGAGTCTGAATTTTTGCCGCAATTTTTTGGGCTTGCTCCAGGGGAGTATTCGGTAAAATTAGCGCAAATTCTTCCCCCCCATAACGTGCCACGAGATCACTATTTCGACTTAATGAATGGGTTAAAGCCTGGGCAACTTGTCTCAGGGCATCATCTCCCGCTTGATGACCATAGGTATCATTATAAGGCTTAAAAAAGTCAATATCGACTAAAATCAAAGATAACGGGATTTCTTCCTGCTGTCCGCGCTCCCATTGTCGATAAAAATATTCATCAAATCGCCGACGATTTGCCACGCCTGTTAATCCATCCATACAGGCTAATTGACTCAATTCTTGATTAGCTTTTTCCAGTTGATGATAGAGACAAGATTGTTCAATAGCAATGGCTAAATGATCAGCAATTTCCTGAGCGACTTCGATTTCATGGGGACTCCAGCCTTGTCCTCTCTGGGGAGAACGCATCAAGGTTAAACTTCCCCACAGTTGATCATCATAACTCAGGGGAATGAGTAACCAAGCCCCCCCAAAGTTTTCGTTCAGGTTTTTATTAATCGGATCATGTAAATGACTGGTATCATCAAGTTGAACAATTTCTAGGGTTTTTAGACGGGCTGCAATGGGATTATTTTCATCGTCAATTTTCTGCCCAAGCAACGAAGAAAACTCAGCCATTTTACGATATTCGGCCACATGAACCCAAACTTTTTCTTGGATACGGTATTCAACAATAACCACCCGATCAACAGCGAGTAAATCTCCGAGTTCATTCACGACGGTTGAAAAAATTTGGTCTAAATTAAGGGAACGGCGCATTGTTTTGACAACCTGATGAATGGCTTGTTCCCGTTGGGCTTGATATTGGGTTTTTTCGTAAAGTTGACTATGTTGAATCGCAATTTCTAACTGATTGGCGAGGTCTAATAACAAGCCCATTTCCCACTCTTCCCACTGACGGGGGGCTGTACAATGATGGACAACTAATAACCCCCACAATTCTTGGGCTAAAAAGATGGGTAGGACACAATAGGCCTTCACTTCAAGCTGGCGCAATAATTCCACATGACAAAGACTTAAAGGGCTTTGCTCAATGTTGGGATGTTGAATCAAAACTCGTTGATTGCGGGATAAGTCTTCAAAGGTTTGGTGAATACAAACATCGGTGAAATATTCTCCTTGAATCGACAGCCAAGGGGATACAACGGACTCAGCGACGACTTGCCCTTGATGGGGGTCTAAAAAGCGAAAAATCGCCACTCGATCGGTGGCGAAAAGTTGACAAAGTTCAGCAACTGTGGTACGCAATATGTCATCTAAATGAAGAGTACGGCGTAAACTTTGGGTAAGGCTATAGCTTAAACGTTGACGGTCAGCTTGTTGCTTGAGTTTTCGTTCTACAATGAGGCGATCGCGAATATCCCGAGCAATGGCATGAATCCAGCGCTGTTCGTCAATTTCAATCCAACCTAAACGCACCTCCACAGGCATTAAGGTGCCATCCTTGCAGCGATAATGATCCATCTGGCGATGTACTTGACCCGTTAACAAACCAGTCCGGCACTGTTGGGGATGCCAACGGGAGGTAATCAAGTGCATGGGAAGGTGTAATAACTCCTCCCGACTATAACCGAGAAAATCACAAGCCGCTTGATTGGTGTCTAAGACAAACCCCATTTCATCATAAATCAGGAACACATCGGCCGCTTGCTCCACAAACTGCCGAAACCGTGACTCGCTGTGCTTTAAAGCCTTCTCCGTGGTCACTAAACGACTAGCGGCTAATCGTAAGTCCATTTGTTCTATTACCAACTCCCCCAAAGCGGCCAAAATCGCGCTTTTTTCCTCGTCTAAGGGGTGGGGGTGATAATCCATCACACAGAGAGTCCCTAAACGGTGTCCCGTGGTGGTGCAGAGGGGACTGGCCGCATAAAAACGTAACTGTTTCTCGGTTACAAAGGAATGATTGCACCAGATGGGATGTTCCAGCAAATCGGCTACCCAGTAGATACCTTGAGTAAACATGGCCTGACCACACCAACTCCCCTCTCGATCTAATTCTGGGGGATCAATACCTTGCCGAGACTTAAAAAAAATGCGATCGCGCTCCACCAGACTAATCAAAGCAATCGGCACATTCAGAACACGAGTCGCCAAAACAGTGATGCGGTCAAAAACCGCTTCCGGGGGAGTATCTAAAATCTGATAACGATACAACACCTGGAGACGCTCATGCTCATCCGGCGAGGAAAAATGAACCATAACTCAAGCTCAATCTGTTATCCTCTAGGATAGTCTAAAATTTGACGACATAGCACCGTAAATAAACCCAATGTATGGACATACAATTTCGTGAATTCAACCCCTTTGATCTGTGGATTTGGCTAGAATTTGAAAATATTCCCTCCCCCTTGGAACAGCAATATGTCGAGGAACTCTTCAATTCTTGGTTCTATTTGGGCAAATTAGGAGGGTTCAACGGGGAAAATCTACAGGTGACAGAAACCGGAGTTGATATTAGTTATATGGAGTATAATCCGGCGATCTCAGAAGCCGCTATGATGGCTCCAATGCACAATATGAGTGATTTTGAATATGCAGGAACTTGGGGACGTTGTTGGCTGGATTTAGGCACCAGTGATTTAATCGCCGTTGATGTTTTAATTAATGCTCTGACCCAACTGAGTCGGGAATATCTCACCCTGCGTCAGGTTATTATTGGGGGAGTGAATGAAGATTGGCCAGTGGATCGTCGCAGTGCAGCAATTTTCAATTAGCGGAATCCCCCAACGATAACCGCCCATCCCTAGGCTGAAAGGGGACTGTGACCCCAATAAAAGTGAGGTCGTAGGGGAATTTCGGTCACGGCTGTGTTATCCTACTGTTATCCTCAAAAGGATTTACGGAGAGGCACCCCGGAAGTAACGCCCAAGTTGGAATCAACCAACTAGATTAGTTAACCAGCCTAATCTGAAGATACGAGTCAGTAGAGGTCAGTGCCGCTCAGTCTGGGAATCCAATTGGATTGGAATGCAGAGCTAGTAATATCTCTGAGAATCTAGAGCGATAAGCCTAACTTATTGCTCCAGAGGTTCAATAACCAGTGGTCTTATGGCTAGACGAAAGAAACAGTTTCCTTGCGGTCACAAGGGGTATGGTCAGACCTGCCACCGATGTGCGCAAAAAGAAGAAGATCGGGAGCGGAAAAAGCGGGAGAAAAAATCGTGGGAGGCCACTTTTGCCCACGATGCCATTGACCTGAGTGAACTACCTAAAAATGTGGTGATTAAAGCTAGACATATTATCACCAGCCTGCAACAACAGCAAGATTATCGCCAATTTCGCGGTAAACGACTGCGCCACGACCGTTTTGTAATTAGTATTCCTGTCACCCGAAATTACCGTCTGATCTGTCGAGATCATGGCAATTTAGTCATTCCAGAAGCGGTAATTTCCCATGAAGATTACAATGTTTGTAAGCCCGGTAGTTAAACCGGGTGGCGATGAGGAATCAGGCCTATCTTGTGGCTTCATTTGCCAAGGGCTTATGGAACCTTTTAGACCGACACCCCCCCTTGAACTGCTCTCAGACCTTCCCCAAGAATTATGCAAATTTATCTGGATTACAGTGCGACAACACCGCAACGTCCTGAAGTGACTGCCCGCATCCAAGAAGTCCTTCAACAAGAATGGGGCAATCCTTCGAGTCTTCATGCTTGGGGTCAACGGGCGGCTACGGTGATGGAAATGGCCCGCTTACAGGTGGCCCAGTTAATTAATGCCCCCCATCCCGAGAGCATTTTTTTCACCTCTGGGGGGACAGAAGCCGATAACTGGGCGATTTTTGGCGTGACACAACAATACCGGACTCCCCAGCATTTAATTATTTCCTCGGTGGAACATTCGGCGATCGCAGAACCCGCCCGAATTTTAGAACAACAAGGGTGGCAAGTCACCCGTCTCCCAGTCAATCGCCAAGGTCGGGTCAATCCCCTTGACCTCAAAGCCGCTTTAAAACCCAATACCGTCCTGGTGTCCATCATTTACGGTCAGAGTGAAGTCGGCACCCTGCAACCCATTGAAACCTTAGCCCAAATCGCCCGATGTCACAATGTATTATTCCACACTGACGCGGTACAAGTGGCGGGACGATTACCCCTCGATGTGCAGCAGTTGGGGGTAGATTTACTCTCTCTATCGGGCCATAAACTCTACGGCCCCCAAGGGTCCGGGGCCTTGTATGTGCGGGAGGGGGTACAACTCGCTCCGATGATTTATGGGGGAGGACAGGAACAGCGTTTAAGATCAGGAACCCAAGCGGTGCCAACCCTTGCCGGGTTTGGGGTGGCGGCTGAGTGGGCGCTGGCTGAAATGACAAGGGAAACTCCTCGTCTACGGGAATTGCGCGATCGCCTCTTTGATCAACTAGCCTGTTGTTCCTACCTCGTCCCCACCGGAGATCGGTTACACCGTCTCCCCCACCACGTCAGTCTCTGTTTAACTCAAGGGGAAATTACCGGAAAAACCCTAGTCCGGCAGTTAAACCTAGCAGGCATCGGCATCAGCGCCGGATCAGCCTGTCATAGTGGCAAATTAACCCCCAGTCCCATTCTCAAAGCAATGGGCTATTCCGATCAAGAAGCTTTAGCCGGAATTCGGTTCACTTTAGGCAGAGAAACCACCTTAGAAGATATTGATTGGACGGCTATGGTCTTAAAACAAGTCCTAGACCGTTTGTTACCGAAATTTGCCTTATCAGGCTGTTAATAGAAACGTCACATTGAAGCGAAAGACGAAGATCAAGTAAATCCCTTGAAGACAAATCAACAGTTTTATAATAGGTCAAAAGTTCAGTATTATTCCCGCTCCAACGATAAGATGGCATCAAGATTGATGTCTTCATCATAGGCCGCGTCAGATTCTTTCACATCAAAAGGGCGATTCATTTCACAACCGATATTATCTGGACTGATGGCACAACCATAAGGATCGGAAACTTGGGCTCCCATAACGCTTAACAGTACCCCTCCTGATGTAACAGTAATTACGGAGAAAGTCAAGATCAGACTGGATACACTCTGAATCATCATCATTGTTTACACTTAAAGTAATTTCACTGAGTCTTTACTATATACAGGAAATTACGGAAATTCTATAAAGTTATGATGAAGTTCTGTCCTCGAAAGTTCTGTTTTGTAAAGTTTTGATAAAGATATATAGCGTTCCCATTTGAGTTTTGTCATCCACAAGGGAAAGCAAAGGGAATAGGGAATAGGTGATAGGGAATAGGCAACAGGGAATAGGGAATAGGGAATAGGTAATAATTATCAATTGTCAATTATCAATTGCCCTGCTCCCCTGCCCCCCTGCCCCCCTGCTCCCCTGCTCCCCCTCTCCCCTGCTCCCTGACTCCCGACTCCCCGAGTTATTCAGCAAGCCCTAATTATCAATTCCCCCCTGATACACCTCAACCGCTTGCTGTAAAACCGATTGAAGGATTTCCGGCTGACAAGGTTTAGAGACACAACGAAAGACCTCGGCTGAGTTCAAGTCCTCCCCCGCTTCTACTAACTGTTCATCGGAATACCCTGTCAGTAAAATCCGCACAATTCTAGGATATTGATGCTTAATTTTGCTTAACAACTGGATGCCGCTCATTTCCGGCATACTTTGATCTGAAACCACGGCTACAACGTCGCTGTCTTGAGTGAGCATTTCTAGTGCGATCGCCGGACTATCCACTTTCAACACCTTAAAAGTCCGTCGGAAGGTACGATACAACAAATCCAGATTGTCCTTCTCATCATCCACGACCATAATTTTCAGTTTTTCAGGCATCCCCTTTCATCCGAGTAATATAGCTTCTATTGACACTCTCCCACCAACCCTAACAGGTATAGTGCGAGATTCCTGTTTTACAGACCCTGAGCGAGAGCAGTCCCATGACCAACTTCCCGCCGACTGTCTCCCCAAAAACCATCCCAACGTTACCACAGAGATGACGGGCTAGCTTGCAATGCTAGTCCTTGCGAGTATCAGCAACAAGCATCTGAAGGAAGACGAATAACCGCATCTCTGACAGACACAAAGTTTTGCCCCCAGCAAACCCATACTTAGTTTTCAGGATTCAGGTTGCTGCTCTCGGAGTCCATTTTTTGATTTTAGCGTTGACATCCCCATCCCACCAAATTGCAGATTATGGTGGGAGAATCCCCCGGAGGAATTGAGAGGGGTTGAGCTTGTAACGGAATGTTGTTCGCCTGATCGCAACCCTCGTTTGCTCCCGCTTGTTCCCCGGTTAAACTCAGTCAATTCCTACCCTTCGCTTCGAGGTGGGGGAATGGGCCGCTCTTTTTGTTCAAAATCCATCAAAAGCCGATACAATGGGAGGAATGACCGATGATAGCGTGGTGAGATCTGCCCCTCCCCCATCCCGAGGAAAGGGCGAGGAGCAGCCCGTTCAACGTGACGCGATGTGATTTTTTTGCAGATTCCTATGAATGATGATGGCCTCAATCCAGTCAACTGGGAGGATGAGTTAGATAGTCCACTTGATGAACTAGACGCAATCGAAGAAGAAGCGGCACCAGATCCCGAGGAAATGTTACGCTTGTTATCCTCCGACGACACCTCTCAACGGATTGTAGCCGCCCGTGCCTTTAGTCAGATTCAGGATTCACGAGCAATTCCCCACCTGATGGAAGCTTTAACGGATATTTGTCCCCTAGTCCGCGTCAGTGCGGCCTATGGTTTAGGACGCAATCCCAGCCCTGATGCAGTGGAAGCCCTAATGACTCAGTATTACCAAGATTGGAATGGTTACGTCCGCAAAGGCATTGTCTGGGCATTAGGTAACTGTTTAGATCGTCGCACCCTTGCCCCCCTCACCCAAGGTTTAAAAATGGACATCTCGGCCGTGCGTCTCTGGGCAGCTAGTGCCTTAGCCCAGATGGCTAAGTTAGATTATGACGTGATGATCGGTGCAATTCCGCCATTAATTGAGTCACTCCGTCAAGATTCCGTGGCAGCGGTGCGGAGTAATTGCGCTTGGGCATTAGGGCAGTTATGCCGGGAGTTACCTTCTAATGTGGTCTATGCCACAGCGATTGATGCCCTGTTAGAGTCTTTAGTAGAAGATTCTGATCTCGGGGTACGGGAAGATGCTAAGGCCGCGCTGCTTAAAGTCGGAGATCCCCGAGGTTTGCAAATGATTGAGGAGTTGGAGTTAGAAGGTTTGGTTTAACTCAAGTTAAGCTTGTGTGCCTTCCTGATGTTGAGTGGGGCTTGGATCGCTCTCTACCATAAATAATTTTTTTTGTCAAGATTTCAGGGGTTTATTGTTAACTTAGATAAAGAAATGTTAAGATAATCAGAGATTCATACCATTTCGCTGAGGGAAAACCCATGCTTCATCACTATAACTTCTGTCGCCATTGTGGTCAGATTAGTAACCCTGCCGCTAGTCTTCTAGAGCAGGAAAGCTGCCCAGTTTGTGGGAGTGAAGACCTTGAAGCTTGCGCTCCTTCCATCTTGCCTTTAGCAACTCTCCCCGTGGTTGAAAAAACCTCCTTATGGGTGAAATTCACGCGGAAACTGGCTCAGGATAACTGTACTCCAGTTAATTTTGTGGAAACGGTTGCCATATCTTAACGGTTTTGTCCTCACTGCCACTGGCTAAAAGCCGGCCTTGAGGGTGAAACGCTACACTGTGGACTATGCCAGTGTGACCCCGTAACGAACCCAGCGTTAAGCCTCGTTTGACATCCCACAGTCGCAAGATTCCTTGTTCATCGCCACTAATTAGCAAATGCCCTTGAGGATGAAATGCCAAACTAGAGACGGCATTGTTGCCGCAGACTAAAGCTTTAATCATGCGTCCAGTGTGGATTTCCCAGAGTAGAATAGCAGGACTGCCCGCCCTTGTGCCTTCAGATATTGACCCAGCCGTTGCCAGAAGTTGACCATTGGGACTAAAGGCGAGGGCAGAACAGAGGAGTTTGCGGGTCCAGAGGGGTTTTTGTTGCTGAACTGACCAAAGATAGAGACGGGGGGAGTTACTGGCTGTGGCGAGGAGTTGACTATCAGAGCTCCAGGCGATCGCCTCCACATTAGCAAATAGCCCAGTTAACTTCAATTGGGTCACTTTACGGAAGGGGCAAACTTGCCAAAGCTCAACACTATGTTCTCCCCCCCCACTCGCGAGATAATGACCATCGGGGGAGTAGGCCACCGTAAACACACCGCCCCCTAACCCCCCCTTACGCTGTAGAGTTTTGTGAAAGCGCCCCTGTTGCCAATCCCATAACTTGAGGGTTTTATCCCGACTCACAGAAGCTAAGTGATGGCCTTGGGGGTGGAAACTCAACCCTTGGACAGTGTTTTCATGACCGAGAAGAGTGTCTAGTTCCCACCAGTCTTGTTTGCGCCAGAGGTTAATCGTGCGATCGCCACTACCACTGACCAAGACCTCTCCCTTGGGGTGAAACGCCACCACCTGCACCCCCTCCGTATGACCCCTTAAAGTATCCGTACAGTGCCAGAGGGGACGGGATAACTGGGGCTGTAAATTCGAGGCACACAACGCCGCTAAGACCTGTTGGGCCGACTCATAGCGATCGCGCACCCCCCGGGCCAACAACTTATCTAAAATCCGACCCAACGCTGGATTGACCGGACGAGGCAGAAACTTCCGCCAGACCCAAGCCCCCTCCTGGACACTATACAACTCCAAAGGATCCACCCCTGTTAACAACTGAACACAAGTCACCCCCAAACTATACAAATCACTAGCAAACGTCGCCCGACCAAAACTTTGCTCAGGCGCCACATAACCCACACTACCGATCACCGTCCCCCGGCACCCCAAAGCCGTTTCCGTCGCATACTTCGCCGCCCCAAAATCCACCAACACCAACTCTTGATCCCTCATCCGACGGATAATATTTTCCGGCTTAATATCCCGGTGAATCACCTGTCCTTCATGGATAAAGCGCAACACAGGCAAGAGATTCAGCAAAACCCGCCCCACTTCCCCCTCCGGAAAACACTTCTGTTGGGCCAACTCTTGGGCTAAATTCTGACCATCCACCCACTCCTGAACAATATATTGTTGATTCTCTTGGCTAAAATGGGCATAAAGTTGAGGAATTTGGGCATGGTGTCCCAACTGTTCCAACCGTTGCGCCTCTTGTTCAAACAAATCCGCCGCCTTCTGAGATTGATCTTGGGGACAAAATTGTTTAACCGCACAAAAAGGATGGGAAGGTTTATATTCATCCCGTCCTAAAAACGTCCGTCCAAACCCCCCCGACCCAATCAAACGTAGCAGGCGATACCGTTCCCCCAATAGCAACCGCGTCCCACAATGCCCACAAAAGCGCGCATGATCTGCATTTTCAGGTTGTTGACACTGGGGATGGGGACAGTAACTCATAGTGGGGTGTCGAGAATAGGGAATAAGGAATAGGAAAAAGGAAATAAGTCATACTTCACCCTCCACACCTCACACCCCATCTCCTACCGATTACTATTCATTGTTACCGGGTCACTCCTCAAAAAACCGGATACTATTGTGAATTGAGGAGAGAGTGATTGTTCAAACTGAGTCAAGATTGGCTAGAGTTAAGTCAGTACCACTCAATAGACCCTAGCGCGTAGGTCAGGGGGGACACCAACCCTATTGAGGACTGATAATTGTTGATTAGACATCTCCTACAACCTCCTTTTAGAAACGGTGTAATAGGTGTTTGAGCCTAATTATCGGAAATCTAAGAGTGATTATTGATAATTGATTATTAATAATTAATTATGGATGCCGAACAACGCCAGAAAATAACCGGATACTTTGTTCTCGAAGCCAAAGAACATCTAGAGGTAATTGAACAAAGTTTACAAGACCTCCAAAGTACCGTAGACAACCCGGAAATGATACAGGAGGTCTATCGCGGTGCGCACTCCATCAAAGGGGGAGCGGCCATGCTGGACTTGGAAAGCATTCGCCTAACCGCCAATCGGCTAGAAGACTATTTTAAATTTCTCAAAAACAATCCCCGCCCCGTTGATCAAGGCTTAACCCGTCTGTTATTCCCCATTCATCAAGGGTTGTGCCGGATGATTGACCAAGTAGAAAAAACAATCACCCTGCCCGAAGAGGTTGCCGCTCCAGTAATGGCAGAAATTGAACCCCTATTCCCTCAAGTAACCCATTATCTAGAGAGTTCACCCCAAGCCTCCTCAACCGGAAGTTCCCCATTACCCAGCGCCGTCCAGGAAGAAGATATCCTACCCTCCGCCCAAGATTGGGTTAAAGGTCAGGTTGATCCTATTCATCCCAATTCCCAACTTCAAGCCCTGACAACCCCGCCTATGTCCTCTCCTGCCGAAGAAAACCTTGATCTAGAGACTCTTGACCTAGATAGTCTGGCTGACCTAGATGATTTCTTTAGTGATGCCTCCCCCACCCCCACCCTCACAGACCATCCCCAGATGAATCTAGAAGAACCCGAAGAATTGGGCTTCTTAGACGAGGGAGAATTTGCCGACCTATTCGGAGATTCTGGTTCTGATGATTTAGAGAGTTTAGTCCTTGATCAAGACCTGGGCGCAGAGGGTCTTGATGATTTAGAAGCCCTTCTACACGATAGTTCTCCCAGTCAAGATTTCCCCTCCTTCCAAGGAGGGACAGATAAAAACAAAAGTTCTAATCAACTCACAGACCTTGAGTCCATTGAAGCCCTAGAACAGAGTCTAGAGATGGATTTGGAGGGTGCCTTAGCAGGAGATGACTCCCTCGACAACCTTGATGACCTCTTTGGAGAAGAGGCGGAACTAACGACCGCAGAACAGGACAGTTTAGACCTAGCCGATGATCTCTTTGGCACAGACACCGACTTCCTAGGAGACAGTGAACAATTCCTTGAATCGGACTTGACCTTAACAGAAGGACAGGAGTTTGATTCCCTAACCGACTTGTTTGGGGAAGGGTTTTCCTTTGGGGAATCCCCTCCCCCAGTCCCTACCCCCCCCGAACCCGAACCCCCTGTATCCACCCCTGCACCGCCAGAACTCGCCCTAGAGCAGGAAGAAGACTTTAGTGATCTACTGGATATTTCCTCAGAATCGGCCGTCAATGAGTTGAGTCCAACTGGGGAAACGGCAGAGGTGGAAATTGAGGGCTTAGACCTTCTAGAGTCCGAGGAGGACATTGAACTGGATGCCTTTACTACCCTCATCCAAAGCACCGATCCCGGTTTTGATTTCAGTGATGCCAACATTCCCAGCGCTCAAGCTGTTGATGAGGAATTTAACGCCATCCTGAGTGGGGAAGATACGATCATTCAGGATATGGATGATCTAGAAGCCTTCTTTAGCGGGAAAAATGCTGAAATTGGCATGACCCCCAACTATACCCCGACTCCCGAGGCTGCTAGCCCTATTTCCGAGCCAGAACAGCAAGAGGCGCTATTCGCTGAATTAGACGATGTGGAAGGGGATCTAGAGGATCTGTTTGGTGATGCCCAAGACCTCGGACTATCTGGGATGCCTGAGTCAGTCAATCGTAGTGGGGTGGGTGAACCGGGTCAAATGGGCATTCAAGGGGACGAAAGTTTAGACCTTGATGAATTATTCGCCTCGGCCGAGTCAGAGTCAGAAGCGACATTAGACGATGTGTTGAGTGGTGGGGTCGAAGGGATGGATGACCTCGAAGCCCTACTCAGTGGGATGCCGGAAGAGTCGCCTGTGGAAGGAGTGGATGACCTCGAAGCCCTACTCAGTGGGATGCCGGAAGAGTCGCCTGTGGAAGGAGTGGATGACCTCGAAGCCCTGCTCAGTGGTGCGCCAGAAGAATCGGTTATTGCTCCCCAACCCCAAGGGCAACCTAAACCCCAAGAGGCTGCCCCCTCCACGGCTTCTAATGGGGAAATTAGCTACTATGAACCCTTAGAAGAATTAGCTGCCCTGTTGGAACAACCTCCGAGTGTGTTCGCCCAGCGTGACCTAGGAAAGGATTTGCCTTTAGCCACGACCTTGGCGGAATTGGAAGCCCTGTTGGAACAGTCGCCTCACCCAGTGGACACTGCCCCCCCGTCGCCCACTACCCCAGTGGACCGGGAATCCCATCCTGAAACCGATGATTTTAGTGATTTAGAAGAACTGTTAATTCAAACTCAACAACAGGCTGGACCGCCGGGGGATGTAAAACGGCGGACTCCAGCCACCCGACGGACTAAATCATCTAAGGTGGAAGCCACCTTGAAGGTTCCGGTGCGCCAAATGGATAACCTCAATAACTTGATTGGGGAGTTGGTGGTGAACCGGAATAGTTTGGAGGGAGATGAGGAACGTCTGCGCCAGTTTTTGGAGAACTTGATGCACCAAGTTCAAAACTTGAGCGATGTGGGGGGACGAATGCAAGACCTCTATGAACGCTCGCTGTTGGAGGATGCCTTGTTGCGCAGTCGTCGGGAATATCGCGCTCAACATAAGCATGAGGTGGTGATTCCGGGGGCGGCTCCGATTACGGTGGAACATGAGAATGATTACGACTCCTTGGAAATGGATAGTTTCACCAAGTTTCACGAATTAGCTCAGGAGATGATTGAGTTGATTGTGCGGGTGCGGGAGTCGGCTTCGGATATTCAGTTTTTGGTGGATGATATTGACCAGGTGGCGCGAACCTTGCGACAGGTCACGTCTCAGTTACAGGAGGGGTTAACGAAGTCGCGGATGGTGTCTTTTGGGAATACGGCGAACCGTTTACCTTTGGCGGTGCGGCGGATTGCGCCTCAGTTGGGTAAAGAAGCGACGTTACAACTGGAGGGTCAGGAAACGTTAATCGATAAGATGATTTTGGAGCATTTATCGGATCCTTTGACCCATTTGGTGAATAATGCGCTGACTCACGGGATTGAGTCGCCGGAAGAACGGCGGAGGGCGGGGAAACCCCCTACGGGACAGGTGAAGGTGAGCGCGCTGCAACAAGGGAACCAGACGGTGATTGCGGTGAGTGATGATGGGGCGGGGATTAATAGCGATCGCGTTAAGGCTAAAGCGATCCAAAAAGGCTTGATGACCCACGGCCAAGCTCAACAGCTTTCGGAGTTGGAGGTTTATGATCTCCTGTTCCATCCGGGGTTTAGTACGAAGGATCAGGCGGATAATTTCGCCGGACGGGGGGTCGGTTTGGATGTGGTGCGCACCAGTATTAATGAGATTCGCGGCAGTGTGAGCATTGATTCTAAACCGGGACGGGGGACGACGTTCACTATTCGTTTACCTCTGACCTTGAGTATTTGTAAGGCCCTGTGTTGTATTAGTGAAAATGCCTCCATTGCTTTCCCCCTCGATGGGGTGGAAGATATGCTAGACCTGCCCCAAACGAATATTCAACGCAATACGAAGGGGCAGTTGTCGATTAAATGGCGGGATACGACCCTGCAATATATGCACCTTTCGGAATTGTTGTCCTTTAACCGTCGTTTGGGACGGGCGAACCTCTACGCGGGGCGACGGGATGACAATATGATTTCTGTGGTGATTCTGCGCAGTACGAGCAATTATATTGCGGTGGGGGTGGATCAGGTGCTGGGCGAACAGGAGATTGTAATTAAACAGCTTTTGGGGCCAATTCCTAAGCCGGCGGGGATTGCTGGGGCGACGGTGCAGGGGGATGGTCGTATTATGGCGATCGCGGATGTTCTAGAATTAATCGAAATTGCCGAGGGTCGCATTCGCAAGGATATGAGTGTGGGAATGTGGCAAACGCCCCCCGCTATCCGAGCGCAGGAGGAAAGTCAAATTCAACGGGAGCCGGTGGTGTTGATTGTAGACGACTCCATCACAGTCCGGGAGTTGTTATCCATGACGTTTGCTAAGGCTGGGTATCGGGTGGAACAAGCCCGGGATGGTCAAGATGCTTGGGAAAAACTGCGCTCGGGTCTGCCCTGCGATATTGTGTTCTGTGACATCGAAATGCCTAGGGTAGACGGGTTAGAATTGTTAAGCCGTCTGCAAAAAGATGAGGTCTTGGCGGAGTTACCCATTGCTATGTTGACCTCTCGGGGGGCCGAACGTCATCGGAAAATGGCGGCGGAGTTGGGGGCCTGTGGCTATTTCACGAAGCCCTATTTAGAGGAAGTGTTGTTAGATGCGGCACAACGGATGATGACCGGGGATGTGCTGTTGGCTGGCAGTTCTCGTAAACCGCGCCTTAAGGAGACTCAGACTCCTACCTTGGTTCAAATGCCTGTGGAGACTTCCCCGGGGGCAGCACGGGGGACTACCCTACCATCTGCTCCCGATACCCACGACGGCCATCCCCCGACGGTGTTAATTGTGGATGATTCGGTGACGGTGCGATCGCTTTTGTCCATGACCTTTGAAAAGGCTGGCTATGAGGTGGAACAAGCCAGAGATGGAAAAGAAGCTTGGGATAAACTCCAAGGGGGAATCCGACCGGATTTAGCACTATTGGACATTGAAATGCCCCGCATGGATGGTTTAGAACTGTTGGGCAAAATCCAAAGCGATAGCGAACTGGGGACTATTCCTGTGGCTATGTTGACCTCTCGGGGGGCTGAACGCCATCGCAAAGTGGCGGCGGAACGAGGGGCGAGTGGTTATTTCACGAAGCCCTATGTAGAACAGGATTTATTACAGGCCGCCGAACGGATTCGCGCTGGGGAGGTGTTATTAGCCAATAGTATCCGCACCCCCGGCCGTACCACAGTCGGGAGCGCTCCCCCAGTGGAAGCCCCTGTTACGCCTCCCCAAGCCCCAGAGACGGAAGAACCCAGTTTTAGCTTAGACGAATTATTCCCGCCGGAAGAAGCCCCCCGTCCTCCCAGTCCCGGTCCGGTGAGGGTGCAACATTCGGGACAACCGAGGGTTTTGATTATTGATGATTCGGTGACGGTGCGATCGCTTTTGTCCATGACCTTTGAAAAGGCCGGCTATGAGGTAGAACAAGCGCGGGATGGTCAAGATGCCTTGAAAAAACTCAAAGCCGGGTTAAATCCTGATATTACCTTCTGTGATATTGAGATGCCTAAAATGGACGGGTTAAAGTTACTGTCAGAACTGAAAAATGACCCCGAATTATCAAAGGTTCCCGTAGCCATGTTGACCTCCCGAGGGGCGCGCAAACACCGCCAAATTGCCGCAGAACGAGGCGCTCGGGGCTATTTTACTAAGCCCTATGTAGATGATATTTTACTCGATGCCGCCCAGCGCATGATTAACGGGGAGATTTTGTTAGAACTAGAACCCTAAGAGCAGGAAGTATTGGCGAAGATTTTCATAAAAGGGCAATCAAACTATGATAGCAACGGCAAAAATCTACCCTAACTCAACAATTTCACCCCTAGAAAATGGCGATAAACTCACTCGTAGAGAATTTGAGCGTAGATATAATGCCATGCCAAATCTTAAAAAAGCCGAACTCATTGAAGGAATTGTTTATATGGCTTCTCCTTTAAGAATTAGGAATCATGGCAACCCTCATGCTCGTATTATCACTTGGTTAGGTAACTATTGGTCAAGTACACCCGGAATTGAATTAGGTGATAATTGTACGGTGCGTCTTGATGCTGATAATGAACCTCAACCTGATGCACTATTAAGGATTACAAACGGTGGACAATCAACAATTAGTGACGATGGCTATGTAGAAGGTGCGCCAGAATTAATAGTCGAAATAGCAGCAAGTACCGTTTCTCTTGACTTACATCAAAAACTCAATGTTTATCGCCGTAACCAAGTACAAGAATATTTAGTCTGGCGAGTTGAGGATGGTGAGTTTGATTGGTTTAGATTAACGAATGAAGAGTATATTAAACTTGAACCTAATTCAGAAGGCATAATTTGCTCCCAAATTTTCCCCGGATTATGGTTAGATAGATCAGCATTATTAGCAGGTGATTTGGCTAAAGTTTTAGAGGTTTTACAATTGGGAATAGCTAGAGATTGCTGAAAAAGACCAACGCTAGACTCAACAAGGTAATAGGCGATCTTGACAAGTTAAGACCCAAAGTTAGAAAAATTCTTGGTATAGCTTTTTGTCGATTTTCTTCTTTCGCTTCTTCACTTAGCTCCCCTGTGAAATAGGTTCGCCTCGATTCTGGCTGAAGAGGATTAGTCAACAATCTCTTGAGGGATGCTTTCTGCCCTAAGTTTGTGTTATAGTCAATCAGTATTTTCGGTTCTGGTGGGGAGCAGCCATCAGACGTAAGGGGGAAAGTCCGGTGCAAATCCGGCGCTGTCCCGCAGCTGTGAGGAGAGCAAGCACTCTCTCAGTCAGAATGCCCGCCGAATAGTCTCCTCTGGAGATGCGCGAACTTGTTCTATTTCGTCTGCGAGGTACGGATGATAATGTCTAAAAGCTTTTCTGAATTTATCTTTAAAGGTCGATTTCACCAAAAGCAGGAAAAATCGACCAGCAAAATAGTTTTAGGGAGAGAACAAATCCCCTCAAAGCTTTCTCTGTTCCCTAATATCAACTAATCCTTTATAGAGCGTTACAGCTTACTGCTCTTTGCACCGGAATGAATCGCAGAAATGCGCTCCGTTTTTGCTACTTTTTTTTGCCTTAAAACGTGACTATTATGAACTTTAGAAACCAGAATAAAATCCAGATTGTCTCCCCAAATTATCGGGTAAAGATAAACCAACTTCTATGGGGGGATAGTTATGCACTCTAGTCATGATCTCTGGCAAAGAAACTCACCTTACTGGCAGGATGCTTTTGTTCAACAAAACCTCATTCTCTTAGCATATACCGCCCATTGTGGCTATCTATCTCAGGGGCGAGGTCTTCTAGTTTGCGAGATAACTGAGAAGATACCCAGAACAATAAATTGGCAACTTGAACAGGTGAAGTTTACTCAAAGGTTTATCGCTCAAAATGAGGCAGCGTGCCACTTTCAGCAAATCAATCTGGAGTGGGAGGCAATTCCTGACCTAATTCAGGCGATCGCAACCTATGACCCCACCTACGAAATTATTGTTTCACTTCAAGGAAATGACACCGTTGAGGTTCATTGTTTACAATCCAAGACCCCCTTATGCACAATCCACGACCAAGTAAGACGGCGTTGGTCAGAATTCCACCTCGAAAATCCTACTCTAGGAAATTGACTCAAAATCCATTATGCTCAAAAATTACTTGCATCGTCTAGGAAAAATTCCCACATCAGTACATCCCTTGGTAAAATCTGCATCTTCCCATCCCCAAAAAACATCAGATCAACTTAAAAAATCTGATTTTGTTTTAACTCCGTACATCAAAAGTAGCAACCTGCGCGCAACCTATCAAATTCTGAATACCGTTGTGCCGTATGTTCTTTTATGGATATTAGCCATAAAAGTCGCCTCGATTTCTTTCTGGCTTCTCCCGCCGATTATTACCCTGCTAATTCTCTTCTCCCTACGCTGTTTTTCCTTAATGCACGATTGCGGACACTATTCTTTGTTTCGCTCAAAACGGATGAACCGAATTATGGGATTTCTGCTCGGTGTAATCAACGCCATGCCCCAATATGGTTGGTCAAGAGATCATGCTTACCATCACAAAACCAATGGCGACTGGGAGCGCTATCGGGGTGTTGCCGATTTCCTATCGACTGAGGAATTTTCCCAGCTTGATCCCTTCAATCAAAGATTTTATGAAGTCCTACGATATCCCTTAATGGCCATTCCGGGCGGCTTTTTTTACTTAGTTATTAAACCCAGACTCATTTTAATTCTGGGAGTTTATGATTTCGCCCATCATTTATTCACAGATTTGCAAAAAGGTTCAGAGTTTAACCTAGCACAAACAACATCCGCCCATTCGTCAAAACACTGGCAGTCAGCTACTGAGTTTTGGGATCTTTTGTTCAATAACATTTGTGTAATCAGTGGCTGGATTTTTCTCAGTCATGTATGGGGCTTTGGGCTGTTCTGGACGATTTACTCCATTACGCTTAGTTGTTCTGCGACTATTTTTATCTGGATCTTTTTTGTACAACATATTTTTGAGGGATCTTACGCCCATAAAACAGCAGGCTGGGATTATGTTTTGGGAGCCGTTAAGGGGAGCAGTTATTTAGAATTACCAGCCATCCTGAGATGGTTTACGGCAGATATTGGCTATCACAATATTCATCATCTCTCCTCCAGAATTCCCAATTACCATCTCGCCGCTTGTCATGAAGAAAATCGTCATTTGCTCTCGGAAGTGAAGACACTGCACATCAGAGATTTACTCAACTGTTGCCAATTCCTGCTCTGGGATGCAGAGTCGAATCGCTTAGTGAGCATCGCTTCTTTTCGTGATACAGCACAGATGGAGACTGCTCTAAAATAGTGAACTTTCTCAAGCTTGCTCGTGACTTTTAAGGAATACCTTTGATCGTTCAACCATGTCTAATCTTTTTGTAATCACCCCGGGCTTAATCCTGTTGGCAATCCTCCTAGGATTAGCACTTTACCTCCTCTTTCCTCGGAAATATCAATCCGCCGATTCTGTCGCCAACTCCTATGATGATTGGACCAATGACGGCATCCTCGAATTTTACTGGGGGGAACATATCCACCTCGGGCATTATGGCTCACCACCCCAACGGAAGGACTTCTTAAAAGCAAAGGAGGATTTTGTTCATGAAATGGTGCGTTGGGGAAGATTAAATAACCTTCCTGCTGGCACAACGGTTTTAGATGTGGGCTGTGGGATTGGGGGCAGTAGTCGCATTCTGGCGCGAGATTATGGTTTTGCGGTTACAGGTGTTACCATCAGCCCAGAGCAAGTCAAACGCGCTCAGGAACTCACACCCCCCGATCTTACTGCTCAGTTTCAGGTGGATGATGCCTTAGCGTTGTCTTTCCCCGATGGGAGCTTTGATGTGGTGTGGTCCATTGAAGCGGGTCCCCATATGCCGGATAAAGCCCAATATGCACGAGAGATGATGCGGGTGTTGAAACCGGGGGGGATTTTAGTGGTGGCGGACTGGAATCAACGAGATGACCGCCAAAAGCCTTTGAATTTCTGGGAAAAGCCTGTAATGCGGCAACTGTTAGATCAATGGGCCCATCCCGCCTTTGCCAGTATTGAAGGGTTTGCTGAACAACTTGCCGCTACTGGGTTGGTATCTGGGGAAGTTGCCACGGCTGACTGGACGGCGGAAACGTTACCCTCTTGGCTTGATTCCATTTGGCAGGGGGTAGCACGTCCAGAGGGGCTAATTCGCTTTGGGGTGAGGGGATTCCTGAAGTCTTTGCGGGAAGTTCCCACCTTGTTGTTAATGCGGGTGGCGTTTGGAGCGGGTTTGTGCCGATTTGGGATGTTCCGGGCGGTTCGCGCTGCGACACCTGTTGGGGAGATGGCGGTATCGGGTCAAACCAGTGAACCGTTCACTGCCCAGACCAAATAATATCACTGTGAATATTCTGCCCCATCCTGCCTTTGGTGAGAATGGGGTAGCTCACTCGGCTCCTAGAGAGTTTCGTGAAGTTCTCCCCCGCTAACCCTACGGGTATAACGGGCGACCCCTGCTGACTTTAGGTTGGGTCTGGTTGTAGACTGGCAAGTTTATCCTAATAATGCTATAGTACTAGGAAACACTTTGTTCCAGGCAGGTTAGCGTCTGGCGCTGATGTAGCTGGCGGGATTGAAATATGTCTAGCACCCATACGGGTATTGAGTGGACTGATAAAACTTGGAATCCGACAACTGGCTGTGACAAGGTTAGCCCGGGTTGTCTTCATTGTTATGCTGAAGCTATAACGCAGCGTTTTCACAAGAACTTTCCTAACGGTTTTGCCTTAACATTGCATCCGGAGAGGTTACAACAACCATTGAGTTGGCGCACTCCCAGCCGAATTTTCGTTAACTCGATGAGTGATCTTTTCCATGAGGATGTTCCCTTAGAATTCATCCGAGAAGTTTTCTCTGTTATTAATAAAACTCCTTGGCATATCTATCAAATTCTGACCAAGCGCCATCAACGTTTAGATGATTTATCTTCTCAGTTGGATTTTCCACAGAATGTCTGGTTAGGGGTATCAGTTGAAAATCAGAACTACGTTGAGCGTATTGAATATCTTCGCCGAGTTCCTGTATCTGTACGCTTTATATCGTGTGAACCACTTTTAGGAGAACTTCAACTAAATTTGACTGATATTCATTGGGTTATTGTAGGTGGTGAATCTGGTCACAAACATCGACCCATACAAATCCAATGGGTAGAGGATATTCGCGACCAGTGCCAAAATGCCGGGGTAGCATTTTTCTTTAAACAAGTTGGAGGAAGAACACCAAAAGCTGGCGGTAGATTACTTGATAATAGAATCTGGGATGAAATGCCAGATATATGGAATCAGCATATTGACAAATGGGGAACTTCTCCAATTAAGGTAACTAAGGGGGGGAATCAGTTAGAGCTTATTGCTTAGGTGGAAATTCCACTTTGACCCCATCAGCAAATGTGATTTTTCCCTGGTATTTTCGCCGTTTATTGGCAGGTGGATCTGCCGTAATTTTTCCCTGAGCTTCAAGATTAATAAGGGCAGTTTTGTAGTTCTTTTTAATATACGGTTTCCCAACATGATGCTGTTCGTAAATCTCTTGCATTGTCATGGTTTTACCTGAAAACGTATCCAGCAACATCGCTTCGAGTGCATCAAGAGGACGAGTCAACTCGAACAATAACGGTTGTCGTAGAGTCGCCGGATTGTACTCAAAAGATGGCACACCCTGCGTCTGCTCAGAACTTTCTTTAGCCATTATGTCTTTCATGATTTCATAGCCTTTGATATGCTTGCTTACAAAGATAAGATGATGGGTAGTGCGATTGCCGCTTTCATGTTTAAATCGGAAGGGAAGAACATACTGAGTCCCCATGTCTTTTAAGACTTCACAAATTACTTCTACAATAGTTAACTCACGCTCTCGTGGACTCAGTGGTTCCAATTGTTGGCGGAGTTGATCTGCCCGTACTTCTCCAAATAGCGCATTAATATGCTCTTGAACGGCATCATTGCTTAATCCCATATTGATCCGGTTATAGTTGAAGAAAAAAATACAATCACAACCCCAATCTTTGACCACTGAATTAATCAGTTGAAGAGATAAACCTTTGTAGCCCCAAGGATCTACAAAAAATAAGGTGGGAACCAATCGGTGTTCTTGAAAGGTTTTAACTATATTATCTCCAACTTCATGATTCCATATTTTGGGAGGGTATTTTAAACGCTGTATGCCGGGAATCTCATTGATAGCTTCTTCAAGAGATTTGACATGGGTGGCATCGACATCGTTAAAAATTGATACTAACATATCCCGCAGATCTGGATCTGAGATAGCTGTTTCCAGCACTTTCACTGGGGTGGATTTTGAACCATCTTCATATCGTCCGGTCCCCGCAAAAAGATCAATATAAGCAATTTTTTTGGGTTTTTTAGAGGATTGTTTGACAGTAGGAATAATTACTTTTGCCCAAGCCCAGAAATATTTTTCAACAATTCTGGCTTTGATCAAGGACTGTTCTTTCTGTACCTCAAAAAATGAGTTTCTGGTCATATATTGTGTGAATATTAACAGGATCTGGAATGGAATAATACCCAATATAGCGAACCTATCTGAGTCGTGCAAAAAAGGCTCGCCTGGAATCGACATAGGATAATAGCCCAGAGTTCACATCTCATTAGGACTAGCTATATATTATTTGATTTTTTGGGTTCATCAAAAAATGGGTCTAAAACTCCGTCCTTCCGGGACGGCCTTTTTTGATTCTCAAGATCAGTATTGAGTATAGCGATGCCCCACCGACCGCAGCTAGAAATTGGTTAAACTAAGTTAGTATAATGCTACAGAACCACTTAACCCACAGTGATGAAAGCACGCTATCAGTATAAAATCTACCCCACCACTCAACAGCAGCAAGGACTTGCTCAACTGTTCGGCTGTGTGAGGGTGGCTTTTAAAGAAGATGAACCGAAAATCTGCTCGTTTTACTAAAGCAGCATTTAAGCTGAAAGGCTCTAGACGGCGCGAGCGTTTGCGGGGGGCAGTGGCTTGTTTGTCTACCTGTCAGGAGGCTATGTAATGGTCAGACTGGGAATGCCCACGCCGTGATAGCTGGGGAGGATGTCAATATTGAAGGAGTGAATAGGAGAGAAACACCGTGATGGAACTTTGGCGACTGTGGTGGCAAACTATTGTTTTATCGAGTCAACACAACCCCCCTCGCTTTATTGAGGCTTTAATGTTATCTTTAGCGATCGCCTTTTTGCTCGTTCTGCTCTTCACTTGGCGCACCAGTCACCAATGGCCATATCTTGTCTTGAGTCTAAGTTACGGCATTGGGGCCTCGGTATCTATCCTGATTCGCGAGGCCTATAGTGGCCCTTCTCGTCCCCGTTTCACCCCCGTCATGGGGGTGATTAGTGTTTCTTTACTCATACTTATTTGGGGCTTAATGTTAGTCGTCCAAGATGCTTTTTAAAGGGTTTTCTCCTCACCTCAAGCTCATCTTGAACTCTCTATGGTGAACCATGACACACTCCCTATACATTAGTATTAATGAGTCGAAAAGTGGAAAGTCTCTCATTGCTTTAGGCATTATTGAACTAATTTTACGCAAAACGACAAAGGTCGGCTTTTTTCGCCCTATTATCGGCACTCATCGACCCGAAGAAGCGGATAAAGATATTAAGCTCATTTTACGGCATTTTCGCTTAAATCAAACCTATGAGGAGTCCTATGGGGTTTCTTTTCGGGAGATGGGAGATTTGGGGAGAAATGGGAATGTAGAAGGGGTTTTAGAAAAAATCATTAGTCGCTACAAAAATCTTGAGCAAAAATGTGATTTTATCCTCTGTGAAGGGTCAGATTATTTAGGACAAAGTACAGCGTTTGAGTTTAATATTAACCGCACTATTGCGAAGACATTAAATTGTCCCGTTTTAATTATAGGTAATGCTTATGAAAAGACTGTTGATGAGGCGATTAATTCCGTTGATTTGTCCTTCCATGCTTACCAAGAAGAAGAATGTCAGGTGGTAGGAATTTTACTAAATAAGGCAAATCCCCGTGCTTTAAAAGAGTTACAAGAAAATTTAGAGTTAAAATATAATCCCCAAGAATATTTACTGGGAGTGATTCCCTTTAGTAATCGTCTCAATAGTCCTCGGGTGCGGGATATTGTGGCTCAACTCAAAGCGGAGGTAATTTGGGGAGGGGATAAACTGGATAATGTGGTATCTGGCTATATTGTGGCGGCGATGCAGGTACAACACGCTATTACTCACTTTGTCGATGATGCGTTAATTATTACACCGGGGGATCGAGGAGATATTATTGTTGGGGCATTACAAGCCCATCAATCGGTTAATTATCCCCGCTTGGCTGGGATTGTTTTATCTACAGGATTTAGGCCAGAATTGCCTATTATGCAGTTAATTGAGGGCTTATCAGATACCTTACCTATTCTCTTGGTGCAAGAGAATACTTATGAAACAGCTACTCAACTCAATACGGCAGTTTATCCCTCTATTACGGCATCGGATCATGAAAAAATATCCCTGAGTTTACGGCAATTTAACCGTCATGTCAACTTAGCACAATTGGAGAAGCAAATTAGTACCCTCCGCAGTCAGGGAATCACGCCGAAAATGTTTATTTATAATCGGGTGGAACAGGCAAAAGCTCTCCATAAACATATTGTTCTCCCGGAAGGCAATGAGCCGCGTATTTTAAAGGCGGCGGCACTGTTATTAAATCAGGATATTGTTGATTTAACGCTCTTGGGACAACGGGAAGAAATTGCCCAAATTGTCAAGCAACAAGGGATTCGTTTAGATTTAGATCAAGTGCAGATCATTAATCCCATTGAGTCGGGGAAAGTGGCTGAATATAGTCAGATTTTGTATGATCTTCGTAAACATAAAGGGATGACCTTAGAAGCGGCTCGGGATTTTGTGTTAGATGTGTCCTATTTCGGGACAATGATGGTTTATCAAGGGGAGGCGGATGGGATGGTATCTGGTGCTGTGCATACCACGCAACACACCATTCGTCCAGCGCTACAAATTATTAAAACAAAGCCGGATTGTGCTATTGTTTCTTCGGTGTTTTTAATGTGTTTAGCGGATCGGGTTTTAGTCTATGGTGATTGTGCGGTTAATCCCAATCCAAACGCGGAACAATTAGCGGAAATTGCTCTATCTTCGGCGAAAACGGCGGAGTCTTTTGGCATTGAACCTAAAGTGGCGTTATTGTCCTATTCTTCGGGAACATCTGGACGGGGGGAAGCGGTGGAAAAAGTCCGTCAGGCGGCAGAAATTGCTAAACAACGCCGTCCCGATTTAAAGTTAGAGGGGCCGATTCAATACGATGCGGCTGTAGATGCAGAGGTGGCGGCGCAAAAGTTGCCGAGTTCGGAAGTGGCGGGACAGGCGACGGTTTTGGTGTTCCCTGACCTGAATACGGGGAATAATACTTATAAGGCGGTACAACGGGAAACAGGTGCGATCGCCATTGGTCCGATTCTCCAGGGTCTGAAAAAACCTGTGAATGACCTCAGTCGCGGCTGTACTGTACCGGATATTGTCAATACTGTAGTGATTACGGCTATTCAAAGTTAAGTTGTCACAGGATTTTCCGAGCATAGCTCGTTACAATATTGTTTGTGTGTAGAATGTCGGGTTAATGACCTCCCTTGTGAGTGAGCAGATAGGATTATCAAACCTTGGGTATACTCTTGTTCTAACGAGGTAGAACAGTTTTACTTATGACCCATTCACCCCTCCCCGCTTGTTGGTGTGCGGATGCAAACCTTCAAGCGTCTTTATCAAAGCAGGATCTCGCCGCATGGCGAGACTATATTGCTTTGCAAGAGTTAGTGACTCGTTTACCCATTGTCATCTGGTTAATGAGTCCTGACTTAAAACAATTGTTCTATAAAAGTCCGGGTTGTGAGGTGTTATGGGATGTGCCGAGTTCCACGGAGACGGGATGTTTTTGGTTAACGGGGATTTTAGACGAGGATGCAGAACAAGTTACGTTTACCCAAGAACAGGCACTAGACAAGGGAATTCTCAAGGATACGGTAGAGTTAGAGTATCGCATGGTAGATCCCCAAAACCGGACGTGCTGGGTGTCGGTGCGGTTGTTTCCCATTCGGGATGCAGAGGGAAAAGTGGAGGGGGTGGCTGGGATTGGGGAAGATATTACCCAACGGAAAAATACGGAAGATGCCTTAAAGTATATTATCCATCAACAGACCTTAGTGAATGCGATCGCCCAACGCATTCGCCGCTCCTTGGAAATCGAGGCGATTCTAGAGACAACGGTGCAGGAAGTGCAAAATCTCTTGCTGTGCGATCGCGCTTTTCTCTACCGTTTAGACTTTGATTGGAGTGGGACAGTGGTAGTAGAAGCACTCCGTTCCCCCGATTATTCCCTCCTCGGACGACGACTCACCGATACAGAATTCATCGCCAACTATGTAGAACTGTACCAAAAAGGACGGATTCATGTAGTGGATGATGTACGGCAGTCCAATTTATCGGAGTGTTATATTCACTGGCTCACGGATTTACAAGTGCGTGCTAATTTGGTGGTGCCAGTGCTGCATGATGAGGAATTGTGGGGAATGTTAGTGGTGCAGGAATGCGAACAACCCCGCTCTTGGCAAGCCTTCGAGATAGAATTATTACAGCAGTTAGCCGTCCAAGTTGCGATCGCCATCCAACAAGCCGAACTGTTAGAAGAACTCAAAACCACCAACACTGAACTCCAACAACTCGCCACCCTAGACAGCTTAACCCAAGTAGGAAATCGTCGCTGTTTTGATGAAGCACTCCCCCAAGAATGGGAGAAAATGGCCCTATCTCAGGCTTACCTCAGCTTAGTGCTAGTCGATGTAGACTTCTTTAAAGCCTACAATGACACCTATGGTCATCCAGCCGGAGATGAGTGTTTACGCACCGTCGCCCAAACCCTACGCACGGCTGTTAAGCGGTCTACAGACCTCGTAACACGCTACGGAGGGGAAGAATTTGCCATTTTACTCCCCCATACCGATGCGAACGGAGCCGTTCAAGTGGCCGGGGAAATTCTCTCCCGAGTGCGAAAACTCAAAATTCCCCATTGTCAATCGAAGGTTAGCAACCATATCACCGTCAGCGTGGGAATTATCACCACTATTCCCCATCCCGGACTCTCCTATGAGGATTTCGTCAAACGAGGGGATCAGGCACTCTATGAAGCCAAACACCAAGGACGAGATCGGATGATTTTCGCCGAATATCCCGAGTTTTTAGCGTGAAAACTCGGGCCTGCTCCTACCAGGGGGAACCAATCATGGTAAAAGCACTCCAGTAGTAGGGATGGGTTAATTCGCGATCGCCTAAAGCGACTAACTCCGGTGTTAAGGGAAAAGTCCCCGTCGGAGTCACCAACTGACCCCTCTCTATCGGTTCTTCCCACCGTATTTGGCAATACTATGCCGAGCATTTCTAAGCCTTTGGCTAAGATGTTTATCGCGGCATTATGGTCTCGATTAACAAACTCCGCGTAGAAGATAGAGATATTAACGCCGCTATCAATATTTTAAACAAGGGACTAAGTACCGCTGGGCAAACGGGAACTTACGCTTGGGGAGAGATTCCCTCTGGCTTGGTTGGATACGTCCTGCCAAGTTAAGGAAACTCGTTGAACCAAGAATCCCTCGCTTTTAGCGATGGGAGTGTCAATCCAACTGGGGAATCAAAATTTTATCGCAGGTCTTGGGGCGGGTATTCTTTGGACTCCCCTGCAAAATTTAGAAATCCGTACTTTGCTGTTTGCTGCGCTATCCTATAAAGGATCAAAACACAATAAGAATATATACTTATTTTCACCCCATTACCTCTCAAAACATAATCGGTAATCTAGAGTTACATGATCACGATTTTAAACAACTAACAATAAGCAATTGACTGAAACCCATGTTAAAACAACGACTAACGACTTTGGATTATGCCATTTTCTGTTAGATTATCCCTAGAGCAGTCTTTTGTGAATCACAATCCTCGGCACATAAATGTATTCCCTCACACCTTTTAGAAAACTAAATATTGCGTTCAGATTTGCGCGCATCATGGTCTATAATAGGGCGTAACTGCTCCAGTCTTTATGCAGGGTAGGCAAACTTACTGAGATAAGTTGATTGGGACAAGTTGATTGGTCAATATTTGTTAATCAATATTGATTAATCAATCTTCTATGAACTCAAAGTCTACGAACTCAAAGCAGTGGGTAGGAACTCATAACAGGAAGATAAGCATGAGCAAAAACTTAGTCAACTTGACACTCCTACAAGTTGAAGAAGAGATGGATCACATCCTAGCAGAACAGCCCGATCATATTCAAAGAGAATTTATTCGCCGCGATTTATTTCCTGATTTAACTGCTTACGTTTTGAGTCGAGTTCCGAATTTTTACATGGTGTGTGATCAAGGTCAAGGAAAATCTTTAAAAACCCATCTGATTCATGAGTCAGCAGAACGCCAACTGGCTAGAGAGTCTACTATTCTCAACGGCATTTATTATGTTTTGGAAAAGAGTCAACATCGCCAACGGAAGAAAGAAAAGGTGATGGTTTAGGCGATTATTGCTTAGGGAATAGGCAAGAGTTTTGACTGTTCCCTGTTCCCGATTTATTGCACAATTTGCCGCATATAATCCCGCCATAATTGGGCCGCTTGACCACTACTTCCCCGAGTGGGGGAGTTGTCATCGTTACCTAACCAAATGCCTGTCACTAAATGTTGACGGGGGACATAACCAATGAACCACAAATCCACATTGCGATCGGTGGTTCCGGTTTTGCCCGCTTCTCCTTGTCCGATGGCCGCACGTCCTCCAGTGCCTCCTTGGATGACACCCCGTAATAGATTGTGCATGGTTTGGGCGATCGCACCACTAATCACTTGTTGGTTTCCATCCCCATCCCGTTCCCCATCTTGGGAGAAATCATACATCACCCGACAAGTTTGGAAATCTTGGTCATCTTCGCAGTCACTACTATCTAGAATTCGGCGAATCGTGTGGGGGCGATTCCACACCCCATTATTGGCAAATACGGCATAGGCCCCCGTCATTTCCAGCACATTGACCTCACTTTCCCCCAACACTAATCCGGGGGAAGGATTGAGTTTAGACGTAATGCCTAGCCGTTGGGCCATGCGGATCATATTGTCCATCCCCGCATCTTGAGCAATGCGAATGGCGATCGCATTTTCCGACTGCGCCATCCCGTGATAAAAATTCGCACCCTCCCCCGCCGTCCGTTCACAGCCTCGATACCGTTGCCCCCGCCACGTCACCGGAGCGCAAGAATAGACCTTACTCGGCGAAATCCCCCGTTCCAACGCCGCCGCATAGGCAAACACCTTAAACGTCGATCCCGGCTGACGTTGGGCTTGAGTCGCCCGGTTAAATTGACTCTGGGCATAACTCACCCCCCCCACCAGGGCCAACACCTCCCCATTGCGACCATCCAACGTCACAATCGCCCCTTGCCTAAAATTTAACCGTCCCCCATCCCGTTCCACCATTTGCCGCAAAGACTCCTCCGCCTTCGCCTGCTTATTGAGATCCAGCGCCGTCTCAATCACAAAATTCCCCTCTCGCGCCACCTCCGGAAACAGACGATTTAACTCCCGCAACACCTGACCATAATAATAGGGAGCCACCGATTGAGATAACGCCTCTCGCGCCCTCGGACTCACCTGAATCCGGGATCTCCGCGCTTGACTCGCCTCCTCCTCCGAAATCATCCCCAACTGCGCCATCCGACTAATCACCCGGTCCCGCAACTGCACCGCCGTCCGATAATCCTGCACCGGATTATAGGCATTGGGCGCAGGCAAAATCGCCACCAGCGCCGCCGCCTCCGCCACCGTCAAATCCGCCGCCGACTTATCAAAATAAAACCGTGCCGCATCCTCAAAGCCATAACTTCCCACCCCCAAATAAACCCGATTCAAATAAGTCCGCAACAACTCATTTTTGCTGTAAAACGTCTCCAACTTCAACGCCACAATCGCCTCGCGCACCTTGCGCCCCGCCGTATTCGACCGCCCCACATACTCCGGAAACAAACTACGCGCCAACTGTTGCGTGACCGTACTTCCCCCTTGACGAATTCCCTGCCGTTGCACATTAATCAACACTGCCCGGAAAATCCCCAAAGGATCTACCCCCGGATGCCAATAAAAGCGGCTATCCTCCGAAGCAATCACCGCCTTGGGCAAATAGGGCGAAAAATCCGATAAACGGTCAAACTCCCGATGGGCTTCTGTCCGCAAGGGCATCAAAGGCGTTTGCCCATCCCGAGCATAAACCGCCACCGGACCCTGCACCCCCAAGGGTAGAGGATAGATGGGAATTTTCGTCCACTCCCACAAAATCGCCGCCGTAATTAATCCCGTCATCCCCGCCACCCCATACAAACCATAGCGCAGCCCCCGCACCCATAACGGCGGAGGATTATGATATTGCAAGCGCACCCCATTGGCCAACTCCGGCGGCCCCAGGGTAATAATATCCCCGTGACGCAATTCTAGGGAGGTTAGACGACGTTTGCCCAAATAAATCCCATTGGTGGAGTGTTCATCCTTCAGCACAAATTGGCGGGGATGTTTCGGGTCCCGACTCACCGATAAATGAACCTGACTGACTACCCCATTGCGCACCACAATATCACTGGACCGGGAACTGCGCCCCAAGGTGTACTTATCCCCCACCAATTTATAGGTTTCCGCATGGTCTGCATCGGCATCCTGTACCCACAATTCTGGCACTCGTGCATTAGGACGAAGCGCTAAAACCGTATTTAACCGTTGAACCACTTGGGTCGCAATACGACTGAGTTGGGTAGGAGGAGGGCTAGTCATAAGTCAATTCGGTAGGATATGAGTAGAGATTGAGCAGAATGGAGATTAGCAATCTTAACTAACTTCTGAGATGAGAGGGAGAACGGAACATGGCATAGAGTAAACAGACAATTCCTATGTTAATAAACACATCCGCCAAATTAAAAACGGGGAACTGGATTAAACGGAAATCTAGAAAATCAATCACATAACTATATAAGAACCGACAAACCCCATTGCCAATGGCACCGGCGAGGATAAATCCATAACCTAACTGTTCCGCCAATCGGAGGGGGGGACTGTACCAAGCAAAGAGCATTAACCCCACACTAACCCCCAAGGACAGCCAACGTAACCAGTCCGCCCCCCCGGTAAAGAGGCTAAACGCCGCCCCACTATTGGTAACATAGGTGAAGTGAAAAATTCCGGGCAGAATAGGAATAGTATCGAATTCTTGGGCAAAGGTACTTGTTACCCAGTTTTTAGTCAGTTGGTCGAGTAAGAGTCCCACCAGTGCGGCGAGCCAAAACCAGCGATTGACTGCCAATCTTCTACGTCGCTGCTTCATAAATTTTGTTTGAGCTTAGTCCTAGTCTCTTCTCTATTGATTATTCTCGGTTCTAGGGCTTTGACCAATTCTCGCACGCTCAGGGGTGTCCGTTCCCAATTCTTTGGGGAATCTCTACTCCGGCTATAACGATCACTGTCTTTGCTTCCATGTTCTGTATTCTACCGTACCGTTTAAGAGAGGATCCCGAATTAGCCATTGAACGGGTGAGTTGTGTTATCATCTATGGCTGTGGGGGTGAAATCAGGAGTTCTGGACTCTGCTGTAATTTCGCCTTCCGGTTTATTCACCACTGATCAGTTCGCCACATTGGCATGGGTTTTTGGAAAAGCTTGTTTAGCAATTCTGACACGGTAGCGGGTTCTCGGGGAGGGCGTGGAAGTGCGATCGCCAAAGATCCTCGATCTAGTGATCCTCGCGCCAACGACACTCGCATTGTCTTCAGCACAGAGCGAGAGATTGATTTGTATGAACTTGAAGAACTCTGTGATGCGGTGGGGTGGGCAAGGCGCCCCCTCCGCAAAGTCCGCAAAGCACTCCAGCATAGTTTTCTCGTTGTGTCTATGTGGGAACAACGGGGGGTGCGACGGCGTTTGATTGGTTTTGCCCGGGCGACTTCCGATCATGCCTTTAATGCCACCATTTGGGATGTGGTGGTGCATCCGAGTTATCAGAGTCAAGGTCTGGGTAAGGCGTTAATGCAATACACGATTAAAAAACTGCGCAGCGAGGATATTAGTAACATTACCTTGTTTGCCGATCCCCATGTGGTGGATTTCTACCGTCGTTTAGGCTTTATCCTTGACCCGGAAGGAATTAAGGGAATGTTTTGGTATCCCGATTAAAGCTAGGCAAGACGGTTTAAAATAGGGTATACTAAATCGGTTGTCACTTGACTGTCACCTGACGACGACTTCGGGATGTAGCGCAGCTTGGTAGCGCGCCTGCTTTGGGAGCAGGATGTCGCAGGTTCAAATCCTGTCATCCCGATTTAAGTTAAACCTTTGCTATATACCTTTGCTATATATAGGTTTTAAGTATACTGGTAATCTGGTAGAGCAGCCACAAGGAGTCATGATCTTGACATCCGCCCCGCCGTAAACGGACGGGGATTCCATCTATTTCAACAGGTCAAAAAATAATTTGCTCTTGTTTTCCCTTATTAAGCGGGTGAGGGGAATCGAACCCCTATTATTAGCTTGGAAGGCTAAAGTTTTACCACTAAACTACACCCGCAGTTTTTCCACCGAGTTATCACTGTAGCACAGGACTGAGTAGAAAACAACCCCTAATGCTCAATAGATATTTAGGGTCTGCTGAAAAAACCCAACGCTAGACTCAACAAACCCTATGTAAAAAAGATTGCCGGGAATTGCCCATCCCGCCAGTGGAGTGGGGGAGTTCACAGGCGAGTATGGCGATGCAACCAAGCCATTCCCGTCATGTTGGGGATGGCTTGGTTGCCCTGACTTTTATCCAGAATTAACCCACTCGTACAGTTCTAAGGCTTCTGGGGAGCAGCTATGACAACCACCACATTTTTTAGTTTCCAGTTGGCGTACTCGTCCTTTACGCACCAGTTGACTCAGCATTCCCCGCAGGGCATCGGGAGCGATCGCAAAGTGGCAGGAAAGTTCGTCTAAGGTGGTGGTTTTGTGCTGGCGTAGATATTGCTGTAACTCGGTTAAAATCATCGCTTGGGTCTCCGCCTAAGATTGCAGTGCTTGATTATTTTGTCTATTGGGGTTGACCTTGGATTTAACGCGATGACTGCGGCTATAGTGGCTCAAGGCGACTAATGTTCCGAACAGGCTCAGGATTAGGGCAACAATCCAAGCACTGGAACTCAGAGGATGTTCAGTCAAGGTCATGGACTGGTAATAGAACACCGCCACCCAATAACCGAGTCCTGTAGTCCAAGCGGCAACAAAGATCGTCCAGCCGAGATTGGTTTCCCGATAAACTGCCGCCGTAGCTGCAACACAGGGGAAATACAACAGCACAAATAGCAAAAAGGCGATCGCCGCCGTGGTACTGCCAAACCGTTGAGACATTTGGCCAAAAGTAGTGTAATGGACTTCCTGAGTTTCGGCAGCCGTTTCTAGATCCCCGGTATCCCTCATAATACTCATGCCAACAGGGTCAAGCACCTGATCCGCCAAATCCGCTAAGTTCTCGGGAATACTGGCAAAGGCTTCGCCAATCTCCCCCCAAAAATCAAAGGCTTCTTCCGGCTCACCTGCACCCGCTTCTTGGGCCAGTTGAGTATAGAGAGAATCCATCGTTCCCACCATCACCTCTTTAGCAAAAACCCCCGTAAACAACCCAACCGTTGCCGGCCAATTGTCCTGTTGAATGCCCATTGGGGTAAAGACCGGAGTCACAGTACGACTAAAAGCACTGAGAATCGAGTCTTGACTATCGTGTTTACCAAAAGAACCGTCTAAACCTACGGAGTTAATCAACCCGAGGATCAGCACCATAATCACGATCATTTTCCCGGCTTTGGTGATAAAGGCTCTCAGCCGTTCCCAGCCCCGAATTAATACCCCTTTGACGGTCGGAATATGATAGGGGGGTAACTCCATGACAAATGGGGCAGCTTCTCCCTTAAACAGGGTATTTTTCATCACATATCCCGTAAAAATCGCGGCGAGAATGCCGATAATGTAGAGAACAAAAACAACGTTTTGTCCGTTTGTGGAGAAAAAGGCTGCACAGAATAGGGCATAGATGGGTAGACGGGCGCCACAAGACATAAAGGGATTCATGATAATGGTCATGAGGCGATCGCGCCGATTTTCTAAAGTCCGGGTGGCCATAATCCCCGGAATATTGCAGCCAAACCCGACCATCATCGGGACAAAAGACTTACCGGGCAGTCCAATGAACCGCATCAACCGATCCATCACAAATGCTGCCCGGGCTAAATAGCCCGAGTCTTCCAAAATAGCCAAGAAGAGGAACAACAGACCAATTTGGGGGATAAAGGTTGAGGTGGTTTGAATGCCCCCACCTACACCATCGGCTAACAAACCCCTTAACCAACCCGGAGCATTAATTTGTTCTAACAGATGGCCGGTGCCACCGATAAAAATCGCGCCAACGCCAATGTCGAAAAAGTCAATAAATGCGCCCCCGACATTAATCGCCACGAAAAACATGACATACATCACCAGCAGGAAGATCGGCAGGCCTAGCCAGCGATTGAGTACGACATGATCAATGCGATCGCTCATGGTTTGCGTCACCACATTGGTTCGTTCCATCACGTCATTTAACACTTGACGAATCCAGCTATAGCGACTGTCGGCAATCAACAAATCTGTATCTTCTGCCAAGGTTTGGTGAATGCGATGGCGGTGTTTGACAATCCGTCTCAGCAGGTCGTCACCCAATTCCGGCAGATGGCGGTCGTCATATTGCAATAAGTTAAGGGCAAACCAGCGAACATTGTGTGATGGCAGGTTTTGGGCTGACAACGTTGGCATCAAATCCTCTAAGGCTTCCTCGACCACAGGGGGATAGGCCACATAACTTTGAGGGGGGGTCGGGTCTGCTAGGACCCAAGCAATAGTATCACACAACTGAGTAACTCCCTTGCCTGTATGTGCTTCTAAAGCCACTACTGGGCAGTCCAATCGCTTAGATAGTTGGTCTGGGTCAATGCGAATTTGCCGATTTTTGGCTAAATCCATCATATTCAAGGCAATAATCATGGGGATGCCCATTTCCATAATCTGGGTCGTCAGATACAGATTACGCTCTAAGTTAGAGGCATCAACAATGTTCACGATTAAGTCAGCTTCATTAGAAACGAGATAATCTCTAGCCACCAATTCATCGAGTCCGGTGGTGGTTTCCCCCACATCAATGGAATAAACTCCGGGTAAATCCACCACGTTGATGGTGCAAGGTTGTTTAATATTTTTGCCTTGATAGCGATAACTGCCTTCTTTGCGTTCAACGGTGACACCCGGCCAGTTGCCTACTCGTTGATTTGCCCCGGTGAGGGCATTAAATACGGTGGTTTTCCCACAATTGGGATTCCCCACTAATCCGATAGTTTTTTTCAGCATGATAATTACCCCTATACGGATTGGACCACTAAAGCATCCGCTTCATCTTTGCGTAAACTGAGCCGAAACCCCCGCACTTCAATTTCTGTCGGATCTCCCAGGGGAGCATGACGCTTAACCACAAATTCCGTCCCTGGGGTCAATCCCATTGCCAGTAACTTCCGTTTATAGTCTGGACAACCCGGTGCATAAGACACAACTTTTAAGCTGGATCCAATGCTGGCTTTCCGCAACTTGATCCCACTGTCTTCGTTGGATTGTTTCATGGCTAAAAATCGGCTATGGCTTGGGTTTACGCTCGTCTTAAGGGAAATGTCTGCTTTTTGCACTTGAATCTGTTGGGCTATTTTGTGTTCTAAGCCCAAACGACTCGCGTTTAGTGCCACAATGGCTGACCCTGTTCCCGTAACACTGACTACTTCGAGTTGGACTCCTGGCAGGAGTCCCATCCCCATCAAACGGTTGTTTGCTGACCCGCAGTTTAACGAAACGATTCTGATGCGATCGCCTACTTTCGTCTCGGCTAAAGAAATCTGGCAGGAGTCATCAGAGGCGATCGCCTCCGATTGATCCGGGTCAAGCTCGGTTTGACCCGATGTCTCGCTCAAATAAACAAAGGACTGCCAACGGTCTTGCCTGCGTTTGCACAGCAAATTTACAATTCGGTCATTCATTGGCTTATTGAAAACCTTTAATACAAATTATTCTCAATAAGTATCATGAAAACCTCAAAGGTAACGGTTACTTCCAAAAAACTTAAGAATGGGTAAAACCCCATTAAATCCCTTCTTCAACGCTATCAAGCGGCGTTGGGCGTTAAAAACAGTGCTAGGATGCCCTAAATTTTGTTCTAGAGAACAAGTCTCATTTACTTAACAAAGATTATTATTAACTTCCGATGGGTTGAACATAGCCAAGAACCCAACCATGAGCCAGAAGTTCTCACACCGATTGAATCTGGGCATTTTGAGGTGAGCGACCCTACTCCACTGGTGGGATGGGGAATTAATCTTGTTAAATTTCTATAACCATAAAACGACAGAGTAGAGAGCCGTTGCCCTCCACTCTATCGCCTGTTTTGGGCTAGGAAGCCCTGGCTGTAATCCGTGATTTAGCGTTAAGCCGTTTAATCAATCACTTCCACTTGAACCGGAGCAACACCGCTCCCTAACATTCCAATTGCACTCGCTGCACCCCGAGATAAATCAATAATGCGACCGCGAATAAAGGGCCCTCGGTCATTGATGCGGACCACCACAGAGCGACCATTATTTAAGTTCGTCACCCGAACTTGTGTCCCAAAAGGTAACGTCCGGTGAGCAGCCGTTAAAGCGTTTTGATTAAACCGCTCTCCGCTTGCACTCCGACGACCATGGAATCCTGGACCATACCAAGAGGCCATCCCCTGATATTGTCCATTAATCCGCCCTACAGCGACCCGTTGAGCCGGACGCACGGAACGAGCGGCACGAGTGGGACGCATTTGCACATCTCCCGCACTGAGGGGAGCAGCGCCTCCCACCAGACGACGCAAGCGATTTGTCGCTTGTAGTGCGTCTTGATCCCAGTTCTCGGTACTATCGGGTAACTGGGTTTGACGGTCCACTCTCACCAATTCGGTTTCACCCGCTTTGATGATGTAGGCTTCCTGTTCGGCATTCCACGCTAAGGTAATAGAAGATGCTTCTTCCGGTGACATTTGGTTAATGCGGTCTGCGACCAGCGTAGCGCGCCAAACGGGGTCTTCATTGGATTGATTAACCTGTAGCCCTTGACCCTGACGGATTTGTTCAGGAGTCAAGAAACTCGGCGTTAAACTCTTAGCGGCAACATTCGCAGAGTCAGTCCCCACAAAGGTTAGGAGGGGAATACGACGCACATACAAGGTGGCGCCTTGGGATTCTCCCACCGCATGGGGGAAAATTGTGGTCAAGCTGCCTCTGTTCCCCGAGATTTGGGAATCACTAGCGGCAATTTCCTCAGCAGTCTGAGCGAGGTAAACAGAATCCCCATACAATTCTGCTAGGGCGGCTTCTGTTCCTTCAATCCCAACGGGGACGACTGGCTCAGAGGCATTGACGTTATAGGGAACAGCCGCACTCAGCGCGGTGCTGAGGACGGTGGCAGTTAGGCTAGACCAGAGTTGTTGATTCATAGGCTTTTTCAGGTACTAGGCTGTTGACTCACAGGGGGTAATGTTGGACGCTCTAACGGGGGTCGTTCTAACGTTTACGCTTCTGTGTTGTCTTGACCGACGCGGCACTGAGCGAGGGGGGAAAGACAAGCAACAACTTGTTGACTGATGAAAGGTGTTTCTATGTGCGAGAACTGACACAGATTAGCATGAAGTTTTGTAATGAACATCCGTAAGGGAGGGGGGATCGTGAGTCCTCACCCCTGCCAAATTTGACCCTTGGCGGGGTGAACTCTTAGTCAGGTCAAGGGTTGAAAGGTTTAATAGCTTTTGGGTTATATTTAAAAAACTAAAGCTTTTCTGTAGAAGTTGATTTTTTTTAAATCAATAGCGGGAAAATCAGCATTAAATCGCAAGATGGACAGGCGAAAAGAATCAATTGCAAGGTGAACGAGGATTATGGATTATCGAGCAGCAGGGGTTGATGTGGAAGCAGGACGCTCTTTTGTGGAGCGTATTCGTCAATCGGTGGAGAGTACCCAACGGCCAGAGGTTTTGGGTCAGTTGGGAGGATTTGCAGGGTGTTTTGCCTTACCGACGGGGTATCAGAATCCGGTTTTAGTGTCGGGGACCGATGGGGTGGGAACGAAGCTGAAAATTGCCCAAGCGGTGAATGTTCATCACACGGTGGGGATTGATTTGGTGGCTATGTGTGTGAATGATATTCTCACGCTGGGGGCTGAACCTCTATTTTTTTTGGATTATTTAGCGACGGGGAAGTTGAATCCGGAGCAGTTGGCGGAGGTGGTGGCTGGAATTGCGGAAGGCTGTCGTCAGAGTGGCTGCGCGATTTTGGGGGGAGAAACGGCGGAAATGCCGGGGTTTTATCCGGTGGGGGAGTATGATTTAGCAGGGTTTTGTGTGGGGATTGTGGAACGGGAGCGGATTTTAGGGGGTTCTCGGGTTGAGTTGGGGGATATTGCGATCGCACTTCCCAGTCAAGGAGTCCACAGTAATGGTTTTTCCTTGGTGCGCAAAATCATTGAGACGAAGCGGTTAAGCTGGTCTGATTGTCCCCCGGCCTTGGGGGGTGCCAGTTTGGGGGAAATCTTCCTTACCCCGACTCGCATCTATGTACAGCCGATTCTCAGTGCTTTACGGTCTGGGGTGGATATTCACGGCATGGCTCATATTACTGGGGGAGGACTGCCGGAAAATCTCCCCCGTTGTGTACAGGAGCATCAAGGGGTGAAAATTGAGCGAAACGCTTGGTCTATTCCCCCTCTATTTGAATGGTTGGCTCAAATGGGGGATGTTTCTGAAGCGGCGATGTTTGAAACGTTCAATATGGGGGTGGGTTTTGTGGTCATTGTACCCCCCCGTGAGGTGGAATCGGCGATCGCCCATTTTCAATCCCATCATCTTTCGGCTTTTGTTCTCGGGGAAGTCATTCCAGGCAACCGGAATCTGGTTATCAATTAGGGCTTGCTGTACGCGAAGCGTGCCGTTAGGCATATAACTCTACTCGTGGGGCTAGGGAATTGATAATTGATAATTGATAATTGTCAATTGTCAATTGTCAATTGATAATTTCTCCCCCGCTCCCCTAATTTCTCCCCAATACCTGAATTTTTTGTAAAAAATCATGGGCAACCATGGCGGGATCTTGTTGTTTTCCTGTCACTTCATAATTCAGATCCTGCATAATAGAATCTGTGATTTGCGTGGTGATATTATCTAAAATATCCTCAAGTTCTGGGTGTTTTTTTAACACATTGGCCCGCACCACGGGAGCGACTTGATAGGGGGGGAAAAAGTTTTTATCATCCTGTAACATGACCAACTTAAACGCGCTAATTTCGCCATCGGTACTAGAACCCACGGCGACATGAGCATCCCCTGACATTAAGGTGCTGTAGCGAAATTCAGGGGAAACGGCAAGATAATCCTTGAGGGTAAAAGGGCCATAGACTTCCTCAATGCCGGGTAAACCGTCCTCCTTTTCTTGGAATTCTGGCGGCCCCACCATAACTAAGCGATCTGCTTGGGCAACCAGATCAGAAAGGGTGGTGATCCCATAATCTTGGGACTTTTGGGGAGTCATCACTAGCGCCTGGGTGTTACTCATGGGAGAGGGCGCTAACCAGATTAAATTAAACTGCTCTTGATAACTTTCTTTCACCGTTTCATAAACCACTTGGCGATCGCTATTGCCGGGCAATTTCAACACACTTAATAAAGCGGTTCCTGTATATTCCGGGTATAAATCGACTTCGCCTCGGGTTAAACTATTGTGGGCGGCGGTGGTGCCGGGTAAATTTAAATGGCGTTCTACCGTGAAACCGTGATCTTCTAACGCTAAAGCATACATTTCTCCTAAAATCCACTGTTCGGCAACATTCTTAGAGCCTACCCTAATCACCATCTCCCGGCTGCTGGGGAGATTATTACAGGCGATCGCAATCCAGAACGTGATAACAGCAAGGATGAAGGGCAACAGCCAAGAGCGAAGACGAAACATAATGAAATGTGGATAAATTAATCCTTTAGCTTTTCTCATTGTGACATACTCCCTGGGGGACGTAGTGCGACAGGATGCCGTAAGCTAGGATTATCTTGCCTCTCAATGTGAACAAGCATCATGGCTACAGCGACTCCTCTCCTAAACTACATCAATGGTCAGTGGTACCCCTCCGAGAGTAAAGACACCCTAGAGGTTCGGAATCCTGCGACGGCAGACTTGTTGAATTATGTTCCCCTCGGCACGGTGGGAGATGTTCACCGGGCGACAGAAGCGGCGGCGAGGGCTTTTGTCACGTGGCGACGAGTACCGGCCACGGAACGCATTCAGTATTTATTTAAGCTGAAAATCTTGCTAGAAACCCATCTCGATGAATTGTGCCGTTTAATTACCCTCGAATGTGGCAAAACCTTAACAGAGTCGCGGGGGGAGTGGCAACGAGCCATTGAAAATGTGGAGGTGGCCTGTGGGATTCCCTTGTTAATGCAAGGATACAATTCTGAAGATATTGCTCGGGGCATTGATGAGATCATGATTCGTCAACCCTTGGGGGTGACGGCCATTATTGCCCCGTTTAACTTTCCCGGGATGATCCCTTTTTGGTTTTTACCCTATGCGATCGCCTGTGGCAATACTGTTGTCATTAAACCCTCGGAAAAAGTCCCCCTCACCATGCAGCGTACCCTTGAACTCCTCGCTGAAACGGGACTGCCGGCCGGGGTGGTGAATTTGGTCAATGGGGCGAAAACGGTAGTCGATGCCATCTTAGAACATCCCACCATCCGGGCGATTAGTTTTGTGGGATCTTCCCCGGTGGCTAAATATGTCTATGGGAAAGCGGCCACTCACGGGAAGCGGGTACAGTGTCAAGGGGGAGCGAAAAATCCGATTATTATTTTCCCCGATGCCGACCCCAATTTAACCCCCAAAATTGCCGCCGATAGTGCCTTTGGTTGTGCTGGACAGCGTTGTTTAGCGGCCTCTCTCGCGGTGACGGTGGGGGAAGCGCGGGATTGGTTTATTGATGCCATGACGGACGTGGCCGAAACCCGTATTGTGGGGGATGGTTTAAATCCCGAGGTGCAAATGGGGCCGGTGATTACTCCTCAAAGTCAAGCTAGAATTGAACAACTTATAGAACAAGGGATCGCTGAGGGAGCGACTCCTGTAGTAGATGGTCGTCATCCTCAGATTTCGGGTTATGAACAGGGCAATTTTATCCGGCCAACCCTGTTAACAAATGTGCAACCGGACAGTATCTTAGCGCAAACGGAAATTTTCGGTCCGGTGTTAGGGATTGTGGAAGTGGATCGCTTGGAAACAGCCCTAGAATGGGTCAATGGCGGACAATGGGGCAATATGGCTTGTATTTTTACCCAAAGTGGTGCGATCGCCCGTCAATTTCGCTATGAGGCTGAAGCGGGTAACATTGGGATTAATATTGGGGTAGCTGCACCGATGGCCTTTTTCCCTTTTAGTGGTTGGAAAGAGAGCTTTTTTGGGGATTTACATGGTCAAGGAAAACACGCGGTTGAGTTTTTCACTCAAACTAAAGTCGTCGTTGAACGCTGGTTTGAGGATTGGAGTCGGTCGTTTTAATGTCCTTAAACCTAGCGCAATTCGCCTATACCAACCGTTTACGACGTTTACCCCCAGAACATAAGTTAGGGTTTGCGATCGCCCTTTTTATCCTAGGGTACACCGCACCGCCCCCCATCCAGTGGCTCATTACCCTCTGGGTGGGAGTGTGGATTGTGGTGTATGGGGGAATTCCCCTGTCAGTGTACGGAAAATTATTAAGTCTGCCCTTGGGATTTGGGGTGTTGAGTTTACCCCCCTTAGTCCTCAGTGGGGTGTCTCTCTCCCAAATCTCAGAAATACAGGAGGACATCTGGCAAGGGTTTTTCTTGGGGGGATTTTACCTCTATCTTAGCCAACAGGGACTCCAACAGGCCGGGGAAATGCTCAGTCGTGCGATCGCCCTCACCTCCTGTTTATACTTTATCCTCCTCACCATCCCCCTCCTTGAAATCATTCGCCTTTTACAAAAACTAAGGTGTCCCTCCTTAATTCTCGACTTATTGTTATTAATGTATCGCTTTATTTTCCTTTTAATGGACACAGCTAATGAGCTAATTCTAGCACAAAATGCCCGCTTTGGCTACCATTCTTTTAACCGCAGTTTACACAGTTTAGGATTATTAATAACTCAACTATTACACCGCACCCTAGAGAACTATCGCGCTTCAGTATTAGGGTTACAATCCCGAGGATTTAACGGAGAATTTCGGGTATTACATCAGCGCCGATATTCCCCCAATTTACGGTATAGTATCGAAGCCGTTTTAGGACTGGTCTTAATCATTTTAGCCACCCTGAAACTGTAAAGAGTTTCTGGGTTGGGGGAGCAAAGAAACTGGGTTTTAGGGATGCTATAGCGGGAAAAAAGTCAGAGCAAGAAACCTAATTTCAAGTTGAACAGTAGAAACCGGGTTTTTGAGAGCGTTTAGAAGGAAAACGAGAGGATGAACCCAACCCGGTTTCTGGATTAGCTGGCGATTAGAAACCGGGTTTTTGAATTAATCTGCGGAACGTCAGGATTATCCCTCTCAAAAACTGATGAGCAATTGCATAAATTCCCCTCCATTTATCTCGGCGAATTTTGCGCATATAAAACCAAATCCCTCGATAAAAATCGACCCAACGGCGACCCAGATAGTCCTTTTGAATGCCACCGGGATCAAGTCTGATACCGTTCAGATTATAGTTATTGCGGTTTAAAGGGTTGAGTTTAGTTAACCCCTCTTTCTTGGCAAATTCTTGATAGGTTAAGCCCTCACGATTACATAACTTCGATTGCTCATAATCAATCCACTCACTCACAACCCAACTCGTACCCGCAAATAAAAACTCAGCCATATCTCTTGTTACCCCACAATATTTCAACCGAATTCCTACCGGAATCTCCCCCCAAGGACCATGAATCCATACGAAATCGGGGTCAAAAAATGTTTTAAAAGCTACAGGATTCGCCCCATCTATTATGATTTTTGCCACTCTACCCACCACCCCACAACCGATAACTTTTACCGTTATATTTATCGGTTTTTTCAGTTCTTTATCACGACAACTCAGCCAAAAATTAACTGTAGAATTAGGGGTATTAATCAGCCGAATATAAAAGGCTAAACCATCCAAAAACGTCCTAATTTCTGCAATACCTAATCCTCTATCAAAGTCTAAACAACAAGAGATAGGTTCTCCAAAATACAACTTATCCGTACCTGTCTTTAAACAAAATTCTTGGCAGAGTTTATAGAATATATAGGGTGAGATTAAGTCAGTTTGCGCCCGAACTATGATCGACTCTAAGCTTGCTTGATTACAGTTCAAAATCCCCATGCTCTCGTTGAATAATTCCTAGTTAAATATACAGTAAGCCGGATTTATAAGTGAACTTATTTCAATAAAGTGTTACTAGATTATTGTATCAGTAAACATCCGCTTACTCCTATATATCTCCAGATAGAAGCTTAAGTTTATGGGAGCGCAAAATCCAACCCATAGAAACAGGGTTTTTGGGAGCATTTAGGGGGGAAATGAGCAGATGAGCGCAACCCGGTTTCTGGATTAGCTGGCGATTAGAACCCGGGTTTCAGGGAAGTTGTAGCGGAAAAAAAGTCAGTGCAAGAAACCCCGTTTCAAGTTGAACAGTAGAAACCGGGTTTTTGGGAGCGTTTAGGGGGGAAATGAGCAGATGAGCGCAACCCGGTTTCTGGATTAGCTGGCGATTAGAAACTGGGTTTCAGGGAAGTTGTAGCGGAAAAAAAGTCAGTGCAAGAAACCCCGTTTCAAGTTGAACAGTAGAAACCGGGTTTTTGGGAGCGTTTAGGGGGGAAATGAGCAGATGAGCGCAACCCAGTTTCTTGTTTGGGGGAGCAAAGAAACTGGGTTTTAGGGAACGCCTCGACATTTGCGGCTACCCAGAACCCCTCGGCATAGTGCAGGATTGACCTTCTTAGCTGCTTTGACGCTCCCCTGCCTAAAGGCGAGGGGATTCTTCCTTCACAGACTCACCGTAATTGAGCAGGATTTCTCCAACACAACTAGAGGACAAGTCTCCTGAAGCTTGAGATTTGGTGCGCCCCACCATACTTAATCCTTTTTGCAAGATGGTCAGGCGTTGGCACTGAGGGGATAGGGGCGGCAGGCTAACGCGGTATAAGCCCAGCAGTGGGACGGAGCTTGGTAGAATTAAGGAGCGCCAAAGGTATGCTAGTTTTGAAGCCCTGTGCGTTTTTTTGAGAACATGAGATTGGCGGTCTTATCGCCCCATTGGATTTAAGTTAAGTATAAAGAGGGGATGGTAAAACGTTCAACTCCAACGTTCAACTCCTCTGTCTCGATATGTTGATCATCTTGTTACCTTCCTATGTCCACCCTTGTTATTGTTGAGTCGCCCACTAAAGCCCGCACTATTCGTAATTACCTGCCTTCGGGGTATCGCGTTGAGGCATCGATGGGTCATATTCGTGATCTCCCCTCGTCGGCCGATGAAATCCCCGCTAGTTACAAGGGCGAGGATTGGGCGCAGTTGGGGGTGAATGTACAAGCCCAGTTTGACCCGTTGTATGTGGTGCCGAAAACGAAAAAGCAGGTGGTGAAGAGTCTCAAGGAAGCGCTCAAAGCCGCCGATGAGCTAATTCTCGCCACAGATGAAGACCGGGAGGGGGAAAGTATCTCCTGGCACTTGAAAGAGGTTTTAAAGCCGAAAATCCCCATTAAACGCATGGTGTTCCATGAAATTACTCAGGAGGCCATTCGGGCGGCGTTAAAGGATTGTCGGGATATTAACTACAATTTGGTTCATGCCCAAGAAACGCGGCGGATTTTAGACCGTTTGGTAGGTTATACCCTGTCGCCCTTGCTGTGGAAGAAAATCGCCTATGGCCTGTCGGCTGGACGAGTGCAGTCGGTGGCGGTGCGGTTGTTGGTGCAACGGGAACGGGAACGGCGTAAGTTCCAGTCGGCGGGCTATTGGGATTTAAAAGCCAGTTTAGAACAGGAAAAAAGCCCTTTTGAGGCGAAGTTAATCACCTTGGGGGGGAAAAAATTGGTCACGGGGGGCGATTTTGATCCGAATACGGGGAAAATCGCTAAGGGAAAAGATGTGGTGCTGTTGAATGAACAGGAGGCGATCGCACTCAAAGACCGTCTAGAAGGTAAAATCTGGACGGTGACGAACATTGAGGAACGTCCCACCACTCGTAAACCCTACCCCCCGTTTACCACCTCCACCCTCCAACAGGAAGCCAACCGCAAGTTAGGGTTATCGGCCCGGGATACCATGCGTGTTGCCCAAAAACTCTATGAGGAAGGCTATATCACCTACATGAGGACCGATTCAGTCCATCTCTCAGACCAAGCGATTACAGCCGCCCGCTCCTGTGTGCAGGAAATGTATGGCAAAGAATACCTGTCTCCGAAACCGAAACAATACACCACCAAAAGTAAAGGCGCCCAAGAAGCCCACGAAGCCATCCGCCCGGCAGGTTCTCGGTTCCGTACCCCCAAAGAAACGGGATTAGGCGATCGCGAATTCCGTCTCTATGACCTGATCTGGAAACGCACCGTCGCCTGTCAGATGAAGGATGCCAAACTCACCCAAATCACCGTTAATATCGACGTAGAAGACGCAGGATTCCGCGCCAACGGCAAGCGCATTGATTTCCCCGGCTTTTTCCGCGCCTATGTAGAAGGGTCCGATGACCCCGACGCCGCCATTGAAGATCAAGAGGTCATCCTCCCCGCGCTAAAAGTAGGGGATAAGCCAGACTGTAAGGAATTGGACGTAGTGGGACACGAAACCCAACCCCCCGCCCGCTATACCGAGGCCTCCCTAGTCAAAACCCTAGAAAGTGAAGGAGTAGGCCGTCCCAGTACCTACGCCAGCATCATCGGCACCATTATTGACCGGGGATATGTGCAGATGCGCAATAAAACCCTGATTCCCACCTTTACAGCCTTTGCGGTGTCCCGTTTACTAGAGGAACATTTCCCGGACTTAGTGGATACTCGGTTCACCTCTCGCATGGAGCAAACCCTTGATAACATTGCCACAGGGGAGGCCGAATGGTTGCCCTACTTAGAAGACTTTTATCTCGGTGAAAAGGGGTTAGAAACTCAGGTGAAGGTGCGAGAAAGTCAAATTGACCCCAGCACCGCTAAAAGTGTGATTCTAGATAATTTGGAAGCCGCCGTTAAAATCGGCAAATATGGCCCCTATTTAGAAGTAGTACAAGGGGAGGAAAAGGTCAGCGCTTCCATTCCCCCAGACCTAACCCCCAGTGATTTAACTCCTGAGCAGGTGCAACTCCTACTCAAGCAAAAAATTGAAGGCCCGGAGACATTGGGACTCCATGAGGAAACTGGGGAACCCATTTATGTCCTGACGGGGAATTATGGCCCCTATATTCAACTGGGGGATAAAACGGACGAAAACCCCAAACCGAAACGGGTGTCTCTGCCTAAAGGTTTGAAACCCGAAGATGTGACCTTAGACATCGCGATGGGGTTATTATCTCTGCCTCGGTTGTTGGGGGAACACCCAGAAACGGGGGCGAAAATCAAAGCCAGTTTAGGACGCTTTGGCCCCTATGTGGTGCATGACCAAGGGAAGGAAGGGAAAGATTACCGTTCCATTAAGGCCCCTGATGATGTGCTGACCATTACCTATGAACGGGCTTTACAGTTATTAGCCGAACCGAAACGCGGCCGGGGAGCCAGTCGCAGCAAGACTAAAACGCCTTTACGGGAATTGGGCAATCATCCCGAGGATGAACAAGCGGTGAATATTTATGAGGGACCTTACGGGATTTATGTGAATCATGGCAAGGTGAACGCGGGTTTACCGGACGGGGAAACGGTGGAAAGTATAACGTTGGAGCGGGCGTTACAGTTGTTAGCCGAGAAGGCTGCAACAAAGAAAACGAGCCGGAAGAAGACCACCACGAAGGCAACAGGGACGAAGAAAACGACGGCGAAGAAAACCAGCAGTCGGAAAAAGTCCAGTTCTTGAGTAAGAATCCCCCGTTAAATTGCGTTAGCAATTAACGGCGGGAGTATGTCAATCAAGGACACGAATCACTCGGGCGGGATTTCCAGCGACCACAACCCCCGGAGCTACGTCCTTTGTGACTACAGAACCCGCCCCAATAACCGACCCTGCCCCAATTTTAACCCCCGGACAAACAATAGCCCCTCCCCCAATCCAAACATCAGAACCGATGGTGATGGGATGGGCGGATTCTAACCCGGTGCGACGGAGGCCCGAATCCAGAGGATGGGTGGCGGTGTAGAGTTGCACGGCCGGGCCGAAAAAGACATCATCGCCAATCTCAACCCTTGCTGGGTCAAGGATCACACAGTTAAAGTTTAGGAAAATGCGATCGCCTAAAATGATATTCTGCCCATAATCGCAATAAAAGGGAGGTTCAATCACCAGAGAACACCCCACAGAACCGAATAAAGCCCCGTAGATTTCCGCTCTCAGGTTCTGGTCTTGTGGACGACTCTGATTCAGACGAGCCAGTAAACCCCGAGTGTGAGAACGTTCAGCCAGCAGTTCAGGATCATTGGCATTATAGAGTTCCCCCGCCAGCATTTTGACCTTTTCGTTGTTCATAATCTGCCTCCAATCAACTCCATTCCCCCCCCTGCTAAAATACAAAGATGCCTGTTTACCCGTCTTGAGAACCCATGAAGAGCGCTTTTCTCGATCGTCTCAATAGTCCAGAACGTCCCGTCCTCGTCTTTGATGGTGCAATGGGGACGAACCTCCAAGTGCAGAACCTCACAGCTGAGGACTTTGGGGGAGCGAAATATGAGGGCTGTAATGAGTATCTGGTGCAGACGAAACCAGAGGCCGTGGAGAAAGTCCATCGCGGGTTTTTGGAGGCGGGAGCCGATGTGATTGAAACGGATACCTTTGGAGGAACTCCTTTGGTCTTGGGAGAGTACGATTTAGCCCATTGTGCCTATGACCTCAATCGCAAGGCGGCAGAATTGGGGAAACGCCTAACCCAAGAGTATTCTACCCCAGAAAAACCCCGCTTTGTGGCCGGGTCTATTGGGCCGGGGACGAAATTACCGACCTTGGGACATATTGATTTTGACAGTTTGCGAGAGGCCTATATTGAGCAAGTCCGAGGTCTTTATGATGGAGGGGTTGATCTCCTATTGGTGGAAACTTGTCAGGATGTCCTACAAATTAAAGCGGCACTAAATGCCATTGAAGCCGTTTTTGCGGAAAAAGGGGAGCGTTTGCCCTTGATGGTGTCTGTCACCATGGAAGTGATGGGAACCATGTTAGTGGGAACCGAAATGGCCGCCGCCTTAGCTATTTTAGAACCCTATCCTATTGATATTTTGGGGCTAAACTGTGCCACAGGCCCCGAACAAATGAAGGAACATATTAAGTATTTGGCGGAAAATTCCCCCTTTATTGTTTCCTGTGTTCCCAATGCAGGTTTACCGGAAAATGTGGGCGGCCAAGCGTATTATCGCCTCACCCCGATGGAATTACGAATGGCTTTAATGCACTTTGTGGAAGATTTGGGAGTGCAAATTATCGGCGGTTGTTGTGGCACTCGGCCCGAACATATTCAACAGTTGGCCGAAATGGCGCAGGGATTAACCCCCAAACCACGCCACCCCCATTATGAACCCTCGGCCGCTTCAATTTATAGCACCCAGCCCTACATTCAAGATAATTCCTTTTTGATTGTCGGGGAACGGTTGAACGCCAGTGGGTCGAAAAAGTGCCGCACCCTGTTGGATGGGGAAGACTGGGATGGTTTAATTTCCCTCGCCAAAGCCCAAGTCAAGGAAGGGGCGCATATTCTGGATGTCAACGTGGACTATGTGGGACGGGATGGGGAACGAGATATGCGAGAGTTGGCCTCGCGCTTGGTGAATAATGTCACCTTGCCCCTGATGTTAGACTCCACGGAATGGCAGAAGATGGAGGCCGGCCTCAAGGTGGCGGGGGGGAAATGTATCCTCAACTCGACCAACTATGAGGACGGGGAACCTCGGTTTTATCAGGTGTTGGATTTGGCCAAGCGTTACGGGGCCGGTGTGGTGGTGGGGACCATTGACGAGGAGGGGATGGCCCGGACAGCTAATCAGAAATTTGCGATCGCCAAACGAGCCTATGATAGCGCCCTAGCCTATGGCATCCCCCCCCACGAACTCTTTTTTGACCCCCTCGCCCTCCCCATTTCCACCGGGATTGAAGAAGACCGAGAAAACGGCAAGGCCACCATTGAATCTATTCAACAAATCCGTCAAGAATTGCCCCATTGTCACATCCTACTCGGAGTTTCTAACATTTCCTTTGGTTTAAATCCCGCCGCCCGTCAAGTCTTGAATTCGGTCTTTCTCCATGAAGCCATGCAGGTGGGTTTAGATGCCGCCATTGTCAGCGCCAGCAAAATTTTACCCCTCGCCAAAATTGACCCTGAACATCAAGAAGTTTGTCGGGATTTAATTTATGATCGGCGGAAGTTTGAGGGGGATGTGTGCGTTTATGACCCCCTCACTAAATTAACGGAATTATTTGCCGGAAAAAAAGCCAGCAAAGGGGAAGCCGTTGATGTTAATTTACCCATTGAAGAACGGTTAAAACGCCATATTATTGATGGGGAACGCTTAGGCTTAGAACAGGCGTTAGAGGAAGCATTAACCCAATATCCGCCCCTAGATATTATTAATGTGTTCCTCTTAGATGGGATGAAAGTTGTCGGGGAATTATTCGGTTCAGGACAGATGCAACTGCCCTTTGTTTTACAATCTGCCCAAACCATGAAAGCAGCCGTAGCTTATTTAGAACCCTTCATGGAAAAAGAAGAGGGCGAAAGTAATGCCAAAGGGACGTTTATTATTGCAACGGTCAAGGGAGATGTCCATGATATTGGCAAAAACCTAGTTGATATTATCTTGACCAACAATGGTTATAAAGTGATTAACTTAGGAATTAAACAGCCTGTAGAAAATATCCTACAAGCCTATGAAGAACACAAGGCGGACTGTATCGCCATGAGTGGATTATTAGTTAAATCCACAGCCTTCATGAAAGATAACTTAGAAGTGTTTAACGAGCGAGGAATTACCGTTCCCGTGATTTTAGGCGGTGCGGCCTTAACGCCTAAATTTGTCTATGAAGATTGCAAGAATACCTATCAGGGGAAAGTGGTTTATGGGAAAGATGCCTTTTCCGACTTGCACTTTATGGACAAACTAATGCCCGCCAAAAAAGCAGGGAATTGGGATGATTTACAAGGCTTTTTAGCGAATTTTGCGGAAGAAAATCAAGTTTTCCAAGGTCGCAATGAGGGGAAAGACGACGGGAGAGAAAGTAGCAATGGCAAGGTGAAAAAAGATGAACCTCTGGTCATTGATACCCGTCGCTCTGAAGCGGTTGCCGTGGATATAGAACGACCGACTCCTCCATTTTGGGGGACTAAGATATTACAACCCAGCGAGTTATCATTAGAGGAGATTTTCTGGTATTTAGACTTACAAGCCTTATTTGTGGGACAGTGGCAATTTCGCAAACCGAAAGACCAATCGCGGGAGGAATACGACGAGTTTTTAGCGGCAAAAGTTCACCCGATTTTAGCGGAATGGAAAGCTAAAATTCTCGGAGAAAGTCTGCTGCATCCGACGGTCATTTATGGCTATTTCCCCTGTCAATCGGAAGGGAATACCTTATATATTTATGATCCCAATAATCCCGAAGCGAAACAAGAAGTTGCGACCTTTGAATTTCCCCGACAACGTTCAGGTCGTCGTCTTTGTATTGCGGACTTTTTTGCTCCTAAAGATTCGGGGATTATCGATGTTTTCCCCATGCAAGCGGTGACGATGGGGGATGTGGCCACAGACTACGCTAAAACCCTATTTGAGGGGGATGATTACACTAATTACCTCTATTATCACGGGATGGCGGTACAAACGGCTGAAGCACTGGCGGAATGGACTCATGCTACAATTCGCCGCGAGTTAGGATTTGGGGATTTAGAACCGGATAATATTCGGGATATCTTACAACAACGTTATCAGGGGTCCCGTTATAGTTTTGGTTATCCGGCCTGTCCCAATATCCAAGACCAGTATAAGCAATTGGAGTTGTTGAGGTGCGATCGCATTGGTTTATACATGGACGAAAGCGAACAGTTGTATCCTGAACAATCCACCACGGCCATTATTACCTATCATCCTGTGGCGAAATACTTTAGCGCCTAGGGGTACTCGTGACCAGTTAGGATGAATGTCCTCTAGTCCAGAAAACCTGAAACCTCCAGAAAATTAAATGGTATCTTAAAACACTTTTAGCTCCCAAAACAAACAGAACAGGTTAGAATGCAGCCAAGTCTAACCCAGAGTCATTTATGGTTATTACCCCAGAATCCTCCAATCCTTACTCAATTCAACAAGAGGAACTGCAAAAAATAGATGCCTACTGGCGAGCCTGCAACTATCTAGCCGCAGGTATGATTTATCTACGCAGTAATCCCCTACTCAAAGAACCCCTGCAACCTGACCAAGTGAAAAACCGCCTCCTCGGTCATTGGGGTTCTAGTCCGGGTTTAAGCTTTGTCTATGTTCACCTGAACCGTCTCATTAAGAAATACGACCTGAACGCTATTTATTTAGCTGGCCCGGGTCATGGCGCTCCGGGGGTTCTTGCTCCTGTTTATCTTGAAGGGACTTACTCGGAAATTTATCCCAACATGAGCGAAGATGAGGAGGGGATGCGACGGTTTTTCAAACAGTTTTCCTTTCCGGGGGGGATTGGTAGCCATTGCACCCCAGAAACTCCAGGCTCTATTCACGAAGGGGGGGAACTGGGTTACAGTCTTTCCCATGCTTACGGAGCCGCTTTTGATAATCCTGACCTCCTAGTGACGGTTATGGTGGGAGATGGGGAAGCGGAAACCGGCCCCCTTGCTACCGCTTGGCACTCGAACAAGTTTCTCAATCCGATTCGAGATGGGGCAGTGCTGCCGATTTTGCACCTCAACGGCTACAAAATTGCTAATCCTACCATCCTTTCTCGCATTAGTCGGGAAGAATTGGAAGATTTGTTCAAAGGTTATGGCTATACGCCTTATGTGGTGGAAGGGGAAGACCCGACAACGATGCACCACTTGATGGCGAATACTTTAGAACATTGTGTGAATGAGATTCACGCGATTCAGGAAGAAGCGCGTACTACGGGGGTGGCCAAACGTCCCCGGTGGCCGATGATTATTTTGCGCACTCCGAAGGGTTGGACTGGCCCGAAAGAGGTGGATGGTCACAAGGTTGAGGGATTTTGGCGATCGCATCAAGTCCCCATGGGGGGTCTACATCATAACCCAGAACACTTACAGATGTTGGTGGACTGGATGAAAGGTTATAAACCCGAGGAATTATTTGATGAGAAAGGCAGTTTAATCCCCGAATTAAAGGCTTTGAGTCCCAAAGGACACCGCCGAATGGGAGCTAACCCCCACGCTAATGGGGGAATCCTGCGTAAAAAGCTGAAAATGCCTGATTTCCGCGACTATGCCGTAGATATTGGCCGTCCGGGTTCCATTGAGATGGAAAATACTAAAGTCATGGCCTATTTTCTGCGGGATGTAATGCGCAATAATATGACGAACTTCCGCCTTTTCGGCCCCGATGAAACGGCTTCTAATCGTCTCCATCCGGTCTATGAAGTGACTAAAAAAACCTGGCTGGCGGACTTTTTACCCGAAGATGAGGACGGGAGTGAATTGTCCCCCGATGGTCGGGTGATGGAAATGTTGAGTGAGCATACTTTAGAAGGGTGGTTAGAAGGCTATTTACTCACCGGAAGACATGGCTTTTTCCATACCTATGAAGCCTTTGCCCATGTGATTGATTCCATGTTTAATCAACACGCCAAATGGCTCGATATTTGCAAGAAGGAAGTGCCTTGGCGTGCGCCGATTTCTTCGTTGAATATTCTCTTATCTTCCGTCGTGTGGCGGCAAGATCACAATGGTTTTAGTCACCAAGATCCCGGTTTTGTGGACTTGGTAACGAATAAGAGTGCCGATGTGGTGCGGGTTTATTTCCCACCGGATGCCAACTGTTTGTTATCGGTGACAGATCACTGTTTACGCAGTACGGATTATGTGAATGTCATTGTGGCAGATAAACAGTCCCATTTGCAGTATTTGACCATAGAAGATGCGGTTAAACACTGCACGAAAGGGATTGGGATTTGGGAGTGGGCTAGCAATGATGATTGTGGAAAAGAGCCGGATATTCCTGATGTGGTGATGGCTAGTTGTGGGGATATTCCCACTCGGGAGGCGTTAGCTGCAACGGCAATTTTGCGCGAAGAGTTCCCGGATTTAAAAGTCCGTTTTATTAATGTGGTGGACTTGTTTAAGTTGCAGTCAGAGGGGGAACATCCTCATGGTTTATCGAACCGAGATTTTGATACGTTGTTCACGCCAGATAAGCCTGTAGTGTTTAATTTTCATGGCTATCCTTGGTTGATTCATAAGTTGGTTTATCGTCGGACAAATCAGGACCGGATTCATGTTCGGGGTTACAAGGAGGAGGGAAATATTAATACTCCTTTAGAGTTGGCAATTCATAACCAAATTGACCGTTTTAATTTGGTGATTGATGTGATCAATTATGTGCCGAAATTACGTTCTGCGGCGGCCTATGTGAAGGAACGAATGAAGAATGAGATCATTGACCATTTACACTATGCCTATGATCATGGGATAGATAAACCTGAAATGGTTCACTGGAAGTGGCCTTATTAGGGGTAATTTATCAATCTATATCGTGCTATATCGTGGGGGTAATTTGTGAATTCCTCAAATATTCTAGGGGTAATTCATGAATTACTCCCGCCCCTTGCTATAGACTTTTGGCTAAGAGTTCAGGAAGGGTGAGAAATTCATAGCCTTGTTGCTTTAAATGGCTAATAATTTGGGGAAGTGCTTCGAGGGTCTGACGACGATTCCCTCCCCCATCATGGAGTAGGATAATCCCGCCGGATTTGGCTTGACTGAGGACGCGCTGGGTAATGGTGGGGGCTGAAATATTGGTGTAGTCTTGGGGATCAATAGACCACATGATGATGGTGTAGTTTTGACTTTTGGCCTGGGCTACCATCCCATTATCGAGAACTCCACCGGGAGGACGGAATAGGGTGGTTTTGACCCCTGTGAGCCTTAATATCTCATTTTCAGTTTTTTTGACCTCTGTGGCGGCTTGGGTGGGGCTGAGGGGATGATAGGTGTGATTCCAGCTATGATTAGCGATGATATGACCCTTTTCTACGATGTGTTGGGCGACTTGGGGATAGAGTTCTAGGTGTTGCCCGACGACGAAAAAGGTGGCTTTGACTTGGTGGGTGTCGAGAACTTCTAGAAAGCGATCGCTGTTTTGCCAAGGCCCATCATCGAAGGTCAGGGCGATCGCCTTTTCCGAGGCAGGGAGGTCAACTTGATACACAACTTTGCCCTGAAATTGGGGGGGAGGGGTCCTGATGGGGGCAGGGGGTAGAACTTCGGGTAGGTGATCCACAAAATCAGGCAGGGGGGGTAGTTCCGGGTTAACTGGCTCTGGCGTTAAGATAATATCAATGGGCTGTGGGCTGAGGGGGAAAGGTGTTGATCCCAGTACAATCCCTAGGAATACCATGATCAAAAACCAGCGTTTCCAGCGTCTCATATAGCTCCTATTTTGGGTCAGAGAAAACCCCTCGGGAAATCGTTCCCCTCTTGGGTGAGTTGATCCCTATTTTCAGCCTCTCTTAAGAAGAAAGCCCCATCTCTCATGATTTTGTCAGAAGAGACCGGGGCAAATAGGGTCTAATTATGGTCATCTCCTATTGTGCCAAGACTTTTGTCAAAATTCCAAATAAATTGGAAAAAGAGTAAATGCTGCTATCAGCATTCGAGATTCCCCATTTCCGGTAAAATAGAGCAAATGTGCATCGGAAGGAGTGAACAACGGGATGTCTCCAATTGGCGATCGCTTAAATCAAATGATGGGACGCAAACGCTTGATGGTGTGTCGTTTGTTTTTGCAGATTACAGGCTCGGATATTGCCCCACTACTGGGAATTCTCAATCAAGCGGGACGAGAGGCGATCGCATCAGAAGGCGATCTCAGAGTCTTGGGGGACAGTTTAGAACAAATTTGTCAAAGTCTATTAGATGTCCAACACACTTGGCAGGCTGCCGCCAATGAAGGGGATATCTTTTGGCAAGAAGAAGAAGCCGGAGACTACGTTAACACACTCTTCACCGATTCAGCACAACGTTATCTGAGTCAGCCTAGTCTAGGGGAAGAAATGGCAGAGGATACGCTGTCTATCCCCATTACACGCCATATTGTGGTGATGATTACCGTCGCGGCAGAGGGAGAAGTTCAGGAGTTAGAAACGGATCTCGCCGATCTTAATGCCATGACTGAGGGCTTAAAAAGTCTGATTAATTTACATTATGAAGACCGTTTGCGTGCGATTCAAGTCCATTTTTCCCCCGCCCGTTTGGGAGATCAGTTAACAGATGAACAAATCCTCTTGAATTTTCCTGAACTCATTCCACTTTAAAGGGCGCACGCAGATAGATCTCAAATCGGTAATTTCCGCGAGCCAACTTGACAAAACCGCTATTTTCAGTTAACTTGAAAGTACCCATTACCCAATCTAAACCCCCTGACGCGCTCTCGCTTAAGAATTGATTTGAGAATCAACCTTAAGCGGGGCGCGTCAGCCCTAGAATTCAGCTAGAAATTGATCAATCAAGAAAGAGCCGGACATAAGCCGGATTCTGTTCTTCCCAGAGGAAGGATGGTTATCTATCTGGGATGTTTGTTACCAAACACCTCAAGCGGTTCACCAAAAGCGGGACAGGAAAAAGACCAACCCTTGCCCCTGCGACCTTGCTCCCAACCGGGGTTTACCGAGCCAGTACCTCACGATACTGCTGGTGCGCTCTTACCGCACCTTTGCACCCTTACCCTCAAACGAAGGCGGTATTTTTCTGTGGCACTCTCCTCACGCTCACGCGCACTGGGCGTTACCCAGCAGGTCTGGTCTTTGGGGAGTCCGGACTTTCCTCAGACTAACCGCCAGGGCTAATCTGCAACCATCTCGCCGACTCTTTCTAGCTTTAGTGTATCTTGAAAAATTGGAGATGGTCTATCTAATGATTGAAATTTTTGATAGAAAATCGCGATAGGAGCGCATTTTTGTAGGATGGAGAGTGAAGGCCACCAAATGAACTACCCCACCCTGCCGTTGGTGAGGATAGGGCTTCCTGATTTAACTTAAAATAAGAAGTTATTCTGTTCCGATTGCGCGCAGACTTTTTTTTACGCCCTGACCAAATCCACCTCTGAGGAAAAGACCCCAACCCCAACTTTAATGAGTATTTCTACTTCCGTCCTTGCTGATTTGTTGAAGGTGCTACCGGACTGGCGACCCCAGATGTATTTTAAATCCTCTCTCATTGCGCTGTCCCATGCGATGGAGGATCAAGTGCTGGCAGGGTCTAGCGCTCCTTTAGTCATTGCAACATTCCAACAAGAGCGTTTTTATCGTCAAGAAGCCCATCGTTATCGTCGCATTGCCGAGAAAAGTGATCAGGTTTATGTATTAGCGGCCCCAGAAACTGAGTTTCGCAATCACTCGGGGGATTATGAAACCGTGGCATTTGCGCCCACCGATGCTTTAGCCCAAGAATGGCATCTGGTGGTGCTGGGGGATAGTTATGCCACTTGTTTGATTTGTCGAGAAAAAAGCAGCCCGGGGGATGAGTCCACTTTAGGGATGGACTCCAATCGGCGGTTTGAGGGGATTTGGACCTTTGAACGTCAGGTGGCTCAAGAGGCGGCTGGGATTTTGTTAGATCGGATTTTGCGTTACCGTCCGGAGTTAGCGCGGAAACTGGCTCAAGCCAAACAAACCTATCTGGGAGCATTCGTTAAAAGTCAGGGTGGGGACGAGTCTGTGGAGACCAATCCGGATCCCTTTGTGGGACGTTTAGTGACCTACTTGCAGGTCAGCCAGTATAAGTTAATGAAGGCTTATCGTGCGATCGCCGCCCAAGAAAAACGAGAACGCTTGATTCACCTGATGACCGTGGCCATTCGGCGATCGCTGAATCCCGAAGAAATCCTAGAAGTCGCCGTCGAAAAAGTAGGGCAAGTCCTCGGCGCTTGTCGTTGCCTGATCTATCGCTGTCGGGCCACCGACACCACCGCCACCATTGCCCATGAATTCCTCAGTCCTAACGTTCCCTCCCTCCAAGGCATCACCTGGCCCCTGACAGAAAACCCCCTCTTCCAAACCGTCATCACCACCAACGAATCCGCCTGGGTCAAAGACACCCACCAAGACCTTCCCCCCACCACCAGTCCTGAATTTCGCCAACTCTTGACCCAGTGGGGCATTCGCTCCTGGTTACTCGTTCCCGTCTTTTACCAAGAACGCCTACTGGGAATTGTCGAACTCCAACACTGTGGTCCGCGACCCGAAGAATGGACCAGCGAGGAAATCGGCCTAGTCGAGGCGATCGCCAATCAAGTCGGAGTCGCCCTCATTCAAGCCGAAGCCTACGCCCACCTCGAAGACCTCAACCAACAACTCGCCGCCCTCGACCGCACCCGTTCCAACCTCGTCGCCATCACCGGACACGAACTACGCACCCCCCTTTCCACCATTCAAGTCTGTCTCGAAAGTCTCAGCACAGAACCCGATATGCCCCCAGAACTGCGTCAAGTCATGCTCAACACCGCCCTCTCCGACGCAGAACGAATGCGCAAACTCATTCAGGACTTCCTCACCCTCTCCAAACTCGAAAGCGGCCGCGTAGATTGGAACCCCGAACCCCTCGCCCTCCCCGAATGTATTGATTTGGGATTAAGCCATATTCGCGCCCGCCATAACCCCCAAGACCTGCCCCAAATTATCACCCATCTCCCTGAAAACCTGCCCCTCATCGAAGCCGATGGAGAATGGTTAGTCGAAGTTCTCGCCAAACTCCTCGACAACGCCTGTAAATTCACCCCCCACAAAGGCAAGATCACCATCAGCGCCCACCCTCGGGACAAACGGATGTTACAAGTCACCGTTGCCGACACCGGACGCGGCATAGAACCCAAACGTCTAGAAACCGTCTTTGACCGCTTCTATCAAGAAGAAGGCGCCCTACAACGAACCACTGGGGGAACCGGGCTAGGATTAGCCATTTGTCGGCAAATCATTCAACGTTGGGGCGGCATGATCTGGGCCGAATCCCAAGGCAAAGATCAGGGGAGTTCCTTCCACTTCACCCTACCCATTATTCCCTCCGTCGAAACACCCCCCTTAAAGAACAAAAAACGAACCACCCGCTAGTTAAGCCCACAACGCCACCGATCCAACTATGACCTACCGTAATCCTGCCCCCACCGTTGATATCATCATTGAACTCATCGACCGTCCCCACCGCCCCATTATCTTAATTGAACGGCAAAACCCCCCCTATGGGTACGCCATCCCCGGCGGTTTTGTAGACTATGGAGAATCCGTAGAAACCGCCGCCCGACGAGAAGCCAAAGAAGAAGTTTCCCTCAACGTCACCTTATTAGAGCAATTTTATGTCTATTCCGACCCCCAACGGGACTCCCGCCAACACACCATCAGCATCGTGTTTCTCGCCACAGCCACCGGAGAACCCAAAGCGGCTGATGATGCCCAAAGTTTAGGGATTTTTCACCCTTGGGAAATGCCCACCCATCTCTGTTTTGATCATGACCGAATTTTGGGAGATTATTTCCGTTACCGGAATTACGGGATACGACCTCATTTTTGACCGTCCCCGCTCTTGCCTAGACAGGGCTTGGGGCTAGTCAAGTTACCCCCAAGTCCAGCCCAACTGAAAGCCCCCAATGTCTAAGGAAAAAAGTATAAATTATTACAGCATTTAGCCACCCGATAGGCGAGAATATTATGTTGCAAGAAAAGAGCAAGTGATGAAGTGATTGACATTCTATGGCTTCTCGTTTGTTCTGGTCTGGTCTTCCTCATGCAGCCCGGGTTTATGTGCCTGGAGTCTGGACTTACTCGGTCGAAGAACAGCATTAACGTCGCTGTTAAGAACCTGTCAGACTTTGGAATTTCCGTGTTGCTGTTTTGGGCATTAGGATATGCCCTGATGTTTGGAGCCTCTCAAGCAGGGTGGATAGGCTCAACAGGTTTCTTGATGGATTGGGAGTCCACACCAGAACAAGCAACGTTTTTTATTTTCCAAGCAATGTTTTGCAGCACTGCCACCACTATTGTTTCCGGAGCAGTTGCTGAACGCTTGAAGTTTTCCGCCTATTTGTGCATTGCCGCTTTTATTTCGGGGATTATTTATCCGCTTTATGGTCATTGGGCTTGGAATGGTATTAGAACGGGAACCTTTGTCGGCTGGTTAGGAGATTTAGGCTTTATTGACCAAGCCGGAGCCACAGTAGTTCACAGTATCGGCGGCTGGACATCCCTCGCCGTTCTCTTAGTGGTGGGTCCCCGTTTCGGCCGTTTTGTCGCCAATGCCACCCAACGAATTCATGGCTCTAACCTCCCCCTATCGGTCATGGGTACCATGTTTTTATGGTTAGGTTGGTTAGGCTTTAATGGTGGTAGCTTACTGCACCTCGGCCCTCAAGTTCCCGCCATCCTCGGGAACACCATCCTAGCAGGTGCAACGGGAATGCTGATCGGCATTTTGTTCAGTTGGCCCAAAGGACAAGGGGCAAGGGTTGAATATTTAATCAATGGCTCTTTAGCAGGCTTAGTCTCCATTACCGGATCTTGTCACTCCGTATCCAGTGGTTCAGCGGCCTTAATTGGGGCGGTGGGAGCCTTAGTGATGCTCTTCTTTAGCCGCTTCCTCCTCCGTTGCCAGGTGGACGATGCCGTAGATGCCGTAGCAGTCCACGCGGGGGCGGGTGCTTGGGGAACTGTAGCCGTTGCCCTCTTTTCTCCCTTAGATACCTTTGCACCGGGTGTTAGTCGTCTCGAACAGTTAGGGATTCAGACCCTCGGGATTATCTTAGCCTTCCTCTGGGCTTTTGGCCTGACCTGGTTATTTTTAAAATGCCTGACCCCTTGGTTTTCCCTCCGCGTTTCTGTGGAAGCTGAAGAGTTAGGTTTAAATGTTTCCGAACATGGCGCAAAAACCGAAACCTACGAATTGTTTCGCGTCATGGATGAGCAAGCGGCTACCCAAGATTTGAGCTTACGGGTGCCGGTAGATCCTTTTACGGAAGCGGGACACATCGCTATGCGCTACAACAGCGTGATGGACGTGATGGAAGAATCCCTACTGCGCATTGAGGCGATTATTGAAACGGCCACCGATGCCATTATTACCTTTACCACCAACACTTTAGAGATTTTAACGGTCAATCCCAGCGCCGAGCGAATGTTTGGCTACACTGGGGATGTGTTGGTGGGAATGTCGATTTTGGACTTGGTGCGTTGTTATCCGGGGGCGATCGCAGACCGTACCCAATTTTTTGTTCAACTCCTTGACCAGAACGTGAAAGAGATTCTAGGACAACGAGCAGATGGTTCCCATTTCCCCGTTGAAGCTAGTTTACGCCGAGCAGAATTAAAAACTCGTTCCTTTTATACTGGAACATTCCGGGATATTACGGAGCGCAAACAGGCCGAGGAAGCCGAAAAACACCAAGCCAAAACCGTCCAATTAGAACGAGCCTTACTTGAACTCCAACGGACACAATCCCAACTCATCCAATCGGAAAAAATGTCCAGTTTAGGGCAAATGGTGGCCGGAGTTGCCCATGAAATCAATAATCCCGTCAACTTCATCTATGGCAACTTAATTTATGCTCAATCCTACAGTGATGATCTCCTGCGTTTACTGGACTTATATCAAGAATACTATCCAGAACCCCCCAGTGAAATTCAGGGCAAATTAGAAGAACTAGAATGGGAATTTTTGCAAGAAGATTTACCAAAACTTCACAATTCCCTCCTAGTGGGAGCCGAACGCATTCGGCAAATTGTGCAATCCCTGCGCACCTTTTCCCGCTTGGATGAAGCAGAAGTTAAAAACGTGGATCTCCATGAAAACTTAGAGAGTACCCTGTTGATTTTGCAGCACCGCTTACATCCCAAATGTGGGGAAATTCCTAGTAAACGGCGCAATATTCAAGTGGTCAAGGAATATGGAGATTTGCCCCTCGTTGAGTGCTACGCTGGGCAATTGAATCAAGTGTTCATGAACTTGTTAAATAACGCCATTGATGCGTTAGAAGAAACCCAGTTTGACGAAGATCGAGAACCCACTATTCTCATTCAAACTGAATGGAAGAATCAGGACTGGATTCGCATTGTCATTCAAGATAATGGGATGGGAATTCAACCTGAATATTTACCTAAACTCTTTGATCCCTTTTTCACCACCAAAGAAGTCGGGAAAGGGACAGGATTGGGTTTATCTATTAGTTATCAAATCATCGTAGATCGTCATCAAGGGGTGATGAAATGCCATTCTGAAGTAGGACAAGGGGCTAAGTTTATCCTAGAAATCCCTGTCACTCAACTCCCCAATCGTCGGGAATCTACAGCCCGTTTAACGGGAACAGCTGCCCATTCTTGACACTCCCGCCGTTAATTGCGTTTCGCAATTCTTAGGGGGATTCTTCTTTCTGCGAAGTAACTTGCTCTGGCAGGATTGCTTTAACTTGACGGAAGAAACGAGGATTTGCTGCGGTTTTCCCATCGGAGTCGGTTTGACATACTCCCCGACCTAAAGGTGCGGGGATTCTGGGGTCAAGCAACGATTGCGGGCATTGCCCGTCTAACATCGTCTAACCCAACAGTTGATGCCCCAACTGCTTGAATATTCTTAGCGGCGTTTTCATCTCGCCCGTTCACAGATTGGCAGGACGGACAACGCCATTCTCGCACCGACAAGTCCAACTCTTTGAGGACGTGACCACAGTGTGAGCAGGTTTTCGAGGAAGGATACCAACGGTCGATGA
>NZ_JAIHOM010000150.1 GCF_026130165.1 Spirulina subsalsa FACHB-351
CCCATTATAACACACTTAATAAAACTGGCAAGGCTCATTAAGTGTTGACGCTTCGCGGGTTACATACTGTTTTTCTTTTCATCCCCGTCCTCAAGTATCGGGGCTTTCAAGAAAACATGATCGGTAACTCACAATTCCTCTGGATTAATGCCTTGGGAACGCAATAATTCCGCCAGTCGTTCGGCTCGTTGGCGTTCTTGTTGTAACTCTAACTCAGCTTGTTCGGCTCGTTGGCGTTCAGTTTCGGCTCGTTGGCGTTCAACTGCTGCCCGTTCCTCCCCCGTCAACAACAAATTCCCCTCCCTGTCCCACCACCGCAACCAAGGCAACTCTACATTGCCATAGCGTCCTTGCCATATCCCCACCTCTACCCCCATCGGTTCTATGGGATAATGCCCCCGTTCATTGGCCTGGACTAACTCATAATGATTTTCGATTAGGTGATAGACCTCTACACTGGCTCTCTGCACTTCGTAGATCCCATAAAAGGCGGGGCGGATAATCTGTTCATACACCCAGAATTTACCCGGTTTTTGACGGTCTTGACCGATCTGAGATAAAGGCGTTCTGTCTCGCTCTTCTGACCCATCTCCTGAAACAAATTCAAGGGCAATTAAAGGGGGGATAAACTCTTGCCACAACACATAAGAACGCCTAAATTGTCCATCCAGACTCGGGGGAACATTAGGAACATAGAACCAATCTGGAGATTCTGCCCCTTTTTCGGGAGGGTCTGTGAGTCGCCAGTAAATGCCGCAATCCTGACCGATAGTATACTGCCCATCAGGATGAAGTTGTTCTAGGGTAGGTTTAATCGAATCGGTGAGGAGGATACTTTGGGGATGCTCCTGAAAGTTTTTCACAAAAGTACCGTCGGAGTCGGGGAGTTGGGTATGGTCGGGAAGGCTGGTAATGCCTAGGGGGGAGGATTGGGCGATGGTCATGGTAAATGGGTTCTCATCGCAGTTGATGGGGGATATTATAGCATTTAGGTGGGATTTGAGAGGGTGCGATCGCCTCTGGGCCACAGTTATTCACAGTTACTCCGGGTTAATTCCCTGGGCGCGTAATAACTCAGCTAGTCTTTCCGCCCGTTGGCGTTCTTGCTGTAACTCTAACTCAGCTTGTTCGGCTCGTTGGCGTTCAGTTTCTGCTCGTTGGCGTTCATTTTCCGCTCGCTGATGTTCATTTTCCGCTCGCTGATGTTGAATTCTAGCCCGTTCATCCCCGGTTAAAAGCAAATTACCCTGACTATCCCACCAACGCAGCCAAGGCAATTCTAGGTTGCCATACTGTCCTTGCCAAATCCCTAATTCTACACCCATTGGCTCAATGGGATAGTGACCCCGTTCATTCGCCGCCACTAACTCGTAGTGATTTTCCACTAGGTGATAGACTTCTACACTGGCTTGTTGTACCTCGTAGATAGCATAGAAAGCCGGACGGATAATTTGTTCATATACCCAAAATTTGCCCGGTTTTTGACGTTCTCCAGAAATTTGAGATAAAGGTGTTCTGTCTCGTTCTTCTGAACCCTCCCCGGACACAAATTCGATCGCAATTAAAGGGGGGATATATTCCTGCCATAATACATAGGAACGTCTCACCTGTCCGTCTAGGGTGGGGGGAACGTTGGGAACATAAAACCAGTCGGGACATTCCGCGCCCCGTTCTGGGGGTTCTGTCAGCCGCCAATAGATACCACAATCTTGACCGATTGCATATTGCTGGTCTGGGTGTAGATTATCTAGTGTTGGTTGAATGGAATCAGTTAATAAGATACTTTGGGGATGCTCCTGAAAGTTTTTCACAAAAGTACCGTCGGAGTCGGGGAGTTGGGTATGGTCAGGAAGGCTGGTAATGCCGAGGGGGGATGATTTGGCGATGGTCATGGTAAATGGGTTCTCATCGCAGTTTATGGGGGGCATTATAGCATTTTTTTCAGCCGTAGTGGGACAGGTCAAGGCTGACCAGTTCAGCATGAATGTCCGTCCTCATTAAGGATTCCCACATTTCATTGATTACTGATTCTCTAAGCCTCGTTAGATAGAGAGTATGTCAATCCATTTCACACCAAACTTTCTAGAGATTCTGGAATCGATTGATCTACTAGAGATTGAGGAGTGATTAACACCCCATGATCTGAACTATGAAGTACCATCGTTGTACTCTCATTCGTTTCAAATCCAATCCGTCGATAAAATTCCTGTTGATAGGTTGTCATTAAATAAATCCGTTCAACGCGATTCATCTTCGGATGCGCAATGAGGGTTTCAACTAATTTACGACCTAATCCTAACCCTTGGTAATCGGGATGAATCACCACATCCCAAATAGTCCCACGATAAACCCCATCTGATGTGGCTCTAGCAAAACCAATTAACTGCTCTTTATCCCAGACTGTAATCACTGGATCACTGTTCATAACAGCCGTCGATAAGTCTTCTAGATTGCGGGATTTCGCCCAAAAGGCTGTAATTTTAAATAAATGCTGAAGCTGATTTAGGTCAACCGAAAACTTGCAATCCCGAAACTGGATATGTCTACAATCCATTGTAGGTGTTCCTAGATTTTATCGGACAGTTGGGCAGAACTTCACCCTGTAGAATTCTACCTAATTCTTGAAAAAATACAATAAATTTTTTGTTAACTTTGTCTATATTTCCTGACATTTACCCAAATGCAAACGGTAATTGTTAGCCCCCAACACGAAAGGGAGAAGACTTTGAAACTATCCCATTTTGCTATCTTCTCCCTCCCGGAAATCAAACTCTTGTCTAACCTCTAAGGGAAAGCCAAGGTAAGTTTCCATTGATTACTGGGATAATTCCGTATTAAACTCATTGAGGGTGCGTCGTTTCAACTCCACCGACTCCGAACGAGGCAGCAGGTTAAATATTTCTCTTAATACATCATCCGCCTTTTCGTAGGCAATAATTCCCACCTCATTTAACCGAACTTTGCCCTCTTGGTCAAAAATTACTGTTTGCGGGACTCCTCCCTGATAATAGTACCCCGGCTCATTGGGTTCATAACGATCTTTAACCGGAAGGGCATCTACACTGATGGGGATGATAGAAGCGGCACGGCCGTAGTATTCTTGCATACGGGAGACTATAATAGCATACTGTTTACAGTCTCGACTGTCATCCACATAAAACACAACAATGGCAGGTCGCTGTTGTTTGAGAGAGTCCGCTAGGCTGGTGGAAGGGGGGACTAAAGAGCCATTGCCTGCGTAGATGACAAACATATTGCCATCATAGCGGTCATCATCTAAATTAGCCCAAGCGGGTGCTACCCAACAAAACAGGGCGATCGCACCAATCAGTAAACTTAATAAACTTTTTTGACCAATGGTTTGCCAAATATTTGATAATCTCTGTTTATTAAAGAACTTTTGTACTTGCAAAACCCTCATATCGTCCTTATCCTAATCCTTACTTTCCCAATCCCCTATCCTATAACGATATTGGCACAGAAAACCCATTAAAATGGCGATGGGGTTCGTTACGAGAGATCAAAGAGGAAGGGGATCAACGCAGGAGGGCATTCCGTGAGCAACGATAGAGCAGCAGATCCGAAAGCTGAGGGGTCAATCCCCTTTATGATTTAAGAAAACGCTTAGAGAAGCAGCATAAAGTAGGATAACTTAATATCATTTAGGGCAGATCCCGCTCAATTTACATCGGTTAAACACAGTAGAGGAGTAGAAATGGCTGAACTCAACAAACGAGAAATGCGCGATCGACTTGGAAACGTCGAGCAAATCCGCGACATTCTGCTAGGGTCAGAACTGCGGGGGTATGAACAACGCTTTCAACGGTTAGAAACCGACTTGTCATCCCTCCAGAAGGAAGTGCGCGATCGCCTGGATCTCATACAAGATACTCTCTCCTCCGAAATGAAAGCAATGGCGGACGCTCTTGAGAAAAAGCTCAAGTATCTCAGCCTGACTACCCACGACGAAACCACCAAACTATGGCAAAAAATCGACCAAACTAACCAAAAAACCTACAACACTATTGAGGCTATCAACAAAAACTTCGCTGCGAAAACCTCCACCCTCAAAGACGATATCACCCAAACCCGTGAGCAACTGCAATCGGAAACCCAAGTCCTCAAAGCTAGAATTTTTGAGGAACTCGAAAAAGGATTCTCCAATTTAGTCGAAAACAAAGTTTCTCGGGCTGACTTGGCTGAAATCCTCTTTGAACTGTGTATTAAGGTAAAAGGCACTGAATTTGTCCCAGACCTACAGGAAGCCATGGAAAACCGACTTCAAGCCGAGTTTCTCTTACCTGAAAACGAAGACGATTCAGAAGAACGACCTGAAACCGCATCCCCTTCTGGTGTTGCCTAGTCTTGGGAAATTTGGGCAAAGTCGCCCAAATTTCTAACTCAATCTTGTCTTTTTCACTCTTCCATCCCAAGCCATTAATTCCCAAGTCATTTGGATGGCGGTTATGCCCTTGCCCCAGGAAAATCCTGTATCTTCATCACATCAAGACAGCGAAAGCCCATCTAACCCCACTGTTGACAGCCCTCAAACCCCAGAATCCCTTGAGGGCTTATTCAGTCTTTTAGATGACCTTGATCTGATGGAAAAACCCGCCCCTGTCTCTCCCCCCCCAACCCCTAAACCTCCCCAAAAAAACCGCACTAAAGCCCCCCCGCCCCCGAAAAATTCTCTCTCCTCCTCGAAACAAAAGACCAAAACCCGAAAAATTATTTCCCCTCTGCCCCCCCCGGATCAACCCAAAACCAATGGCAGAGGAAACACCGAGGATTCTACATCTGTTTCCCCTGCCCCCAAAACCCCTCTAGAATCTGCTCCCTCACCGGAAGGCCAACCCCTCTCTGAGGGCAGAGGAAACACCGAAGATTCTACGTCTGTTTCTGCTGCCCCCAAAACCCCTCTAGAATCTGCTCCCTCACCGGAAGGGCAACCCCTCTCTGAGGAGGCCGTCGAACAACTGCGCGCCCTCTTCTTAGACCTATTGCTAGGGGATAATAACTATCCAGCCAATGAGTTAGAGGCCAAAGTCGCCCAACTAGAACAAGAACTCCATAGCCCTAATACCCTCAATCGTCTGCTTTCACCGGGTTTTCTGCAACTGTTCGCCAGTCAAGTCAATCAAGCCCCCCAAGAAGTCGTACAAGCCCTATTTCCGATTATTGATTTAGTCATTGGGGCTAAAAGCCACCAAGACACCCAAGCCATGAGTAAAGCCTTGGCTTCAGCCATTCCGGGGGCCTTTTCCAAACAACTGGGCGATGCACCAGATGAAATTATTCAGGCGATCGCACCGGCCATGGGACGCGCCATCAAAGAGCAAATCCGTCTGGAAAAAGACGCCATGGTAGACGCACTCTATCCCGTCATTGGGAACACCGTTTCCAAATACATGGAAGAAGTTGTCAGCCAAATCAACCAACGGGTCGAAAGTGCCTTTAGCCTTCAAGGCATCTACCGCAAAATCCGCGCCAAAATGCAGGGAGTCTCCGACGCAGAACTGATTCTGAGCGAATCCCTCCCCTTCACCGTCCAAGCTGTTTTTCTTATCCATAAAACCTCCGGCCTAGTCATCGCCGAAGTCCAACAAGAAGGCAACGATACCACCCTAGAAGCCGATATGCTGGCCGGAATGCTCACCGCCATCCGCAGTTTTGCCAGTGAATGCACCGTCCACCCCGAAAACACCTCAGAACTCACGGAAATTGACTACGAGAACTTTAAAATCATCCTCGAAGTCGCCGGATATTGCTATATTGCCGCCGTTACCCAAGGCGATCCCCCTCCCGCCTTCCATACCAAACTACAACAGACTCTCAGCGCCATTATTCTCAACTATGGCTACGGAAACCTGATTGAAGAATTCAACGGCAACCCAGATAGTATCCCCCGGGCTGTTTATGATCTGCTCAAAGCCATCCTCAACAGTCCCCTAGAATTAGAACCGGAAAAACCCACCTCCTCTAAACCCCGAGGAGTGCTGATTATATTCTTGCTCTTGCTCCTCCTCATTAGTGTCCCCCTGAGTCTCTATCGCGCTCGTCAGCACAAAATCCAGCAACAAATTACCACCGTCCTCAACGCCTTATCCACTACTCCAGAATTAGCGCTTTACCGACTCGATGCCACCATTGAAAAAAATCAACTAATTTTAACCGGGAAACTGCCCAACAGCTATCTTCAGGAAAAAGCCGCCGTTGTCGCTGGGTCAATAGTCCCGGATTTACAAATCGATAATCAAATCTTGGCCGTTCAAGTGCCTCCCGATCCCACCCATATTGAAGCCGAAGTGCGACGACATACCAGCGTCCTCAATCGTATCGGGGGAGTCTATATCATTGCCGTTTATGACCCCATAGATAATAAAGTTTCCGTCGAGGGAAGTATTCGCCAAGCTTCCGCAGAAAACATTGTCACCGAAGCATTTATTCAGATTCCGGGTGTCACTCAAGTAATTTTCCGTTTAAGCGATCGCCTTCTCCCCGTCAAAGAACGCATTTACTTTGACCCCAATGCCACCAACATTTCCCAAAACGACCGCGACAATAAATTAATCCCCCTCGTGGATTTCCTCCAACGCTACCCCTACATCAAAATCCGTTTAATCGGCCATACCGATGCCAGTGGAGATGAGCAATATAATAGAACATTAGCCCCAAGACGGGCAGAAGTGGTCAAAGATGCCTTAATTGCACAAGGCATTCAGGCAGAACGCTTGGAAACGAAAGGAGACATCGGCTCTCCTCCTGATGTTGCAGCCACTGACCCCTTTTGGAAAAGTCGATGCGTTCGCTTTGAGTTGATCGGATTAATAGAAACTAACGAGTGATTATGGCGATTATTTCTAAAAAAGTGTGTATGATTGGTGATTTTGGGGTCGGGAAAACCAGCCTAATCCGTCGTTTTGTAGAACGTCAATTTAGTGATCAATATCTCTCCACCGTTGGCGTTAAAATTTCTCGTAAAATTGTAAACTTGCAACATCTAGAAGTAGATTTATCCCAAGAAATTAAGTTACTTATTTGGGATATTGAAGGTCAAACTAAATTTAAAGCCATTGCCTCCTCGTATCTACAGGGAGCCAGTGGGATTTTAGTCGTAGCCGACTCAACTCGACAAGAAACCATTGAACACCTTCAAGATCATGTGAAACAGTTTGTCGCCATTAACAGCAATGGTATGATTGCTGTTGCTTTAAATAAAGTTGATTTAGTGGATCCTGAAGATATCGAGCAAATTCGCAAAAATATGTCTTTTTCCGAACATCAAGTGTTGGGAATTTATAACACTTCTGCTAAAACTGGGCAAAACGTCGATCATATTTTTGAAACCTTAGCTTTCAAAATTTGGCGACAGGATAACAGGTAAACTTTTGTGAAAAAACAGGTTCAGTGAATTGTAGGAAGCAACAAAATCATGAACTCTCTCTTAGAAAAACTTTATGTCCCCGGTCATATTGAATACCTAATCCTAGATCCCAATTTAGTCATTCTCGACAAATCCCCCCGTGTGGAACGCTTTGCCGAATTTCCCCAAGATGTAGCCATTGGTCAGGATGCTCGCTTAAGTTTCCCAGAATTAGTCGGAAGTGAAACTATTGTTCAACAAATTATTGCCGGAAATACTCAAAATTCCTACCTAGAAGGAATTACGCGCTCCTCCCAAGCTGGAACTCCCCTCTATATTGATTTTAATTTTGAACGCATTGGGAATAATGCCATTCTATTGATGGAAGATGTCACAGAAATTATGGTCTTAAAACAATCGCTGTTGCAAAGAGCGAATGAAGCGGAGTTATTACTCAGTGCGTTGAAAGCGTCGGAAGATTATAATAAGAAAATTATTTCTTCTATGGGAGATGCTTTATTTGTTACCACAGGATCAGGGAAAATAAAAACGATTAATCAGGCAGCACAGCAATTGTTCGGTTATAGCGAAGATGAACTAATTGGTCAGCCGATTGCTTTAATTATTGAAGATGAACAGTTCTTGCTAGAGGCTAGTCAACAAAAGTTAAGCTCTCAGCAGTTTTTGGCCGGCGTAGAAGTGCTTTGTCATAGGAAAAACGGAGGAGAGTTAATTGTGGAGTTTTCTTGCTCTGTGATTCAAACTAGAATCCAAGGCTCTCCCGCTTTTGTGTATATTGGTCGGGATATTACAGCACGCAAAAATGCTGAGATTGAGATGAATAAAGCCTTAGAAAAAGAGAAAGAACTCAATGATTTAAAGTCTCGCTTTATTTCAATGACCTCCCATGAGTTCCGCAATCCCCTGTCTAGCATTCTCATGTCCGTTGATATCTTAGAAAACTTTGCTGATGAATGGTCAGAAGACCGCAAGGATAGTCATTTACAGCGTATTCGACAATGTACCACTACCATGACCAGTCTCCTTGATGATATCTTAATTATTGGTCGTGCAGAAGTGGGGAAATTGGAGTTTAAACCCAGTCCCCTAAAACTGACGGATTTTTTGCAGTATATTGTAGAAGATATTCAATTATTAGCTGGCTCAGACTATAAAATTGCCCTAAATTTGTCCCCTAGTTTGGATGGGAAGATTTTCCAGTTAGATGAAAAATTGTTGCGTCATATCTTGACAAATTTACTAACTAATGCAGTTAAATATTCACCCCAAGGGGGACAGGTAGATTTTGAGGTCAGGATTGAGAACAATTGGCTACATCTCACGATTCAAGATCAAGGTATTGGGATTCCACCCGCCGATCAAGAACATCTCTTTGAATGTTTCCACCGTGCCCCTAATGTGGGCGATATTTCAGGCACAGGATTAGGACTCTCTATTGTAAAAAAAGCCGTTGATTTATATAGGGGGAAAATTGTCTGTCGTAGTGAGTTAGGAGTTGGGACTACGTTTCAGGTAGACTTGCCCCTGAATGGGATACCAAAATCATGAACGGCTTAATTATTTTTACTCGCTATCCAGAACCAGGAAAGACAAAAACTCGTTTGATTCCTGTTTTAGGCGCAAAAGGGGCGGCTACTGTTCAACGGCAAATGACGGAACACACCCTCAAACAAGCGCGCTGTTTATCTGATCTAGCCCTACAAGTTTATTTTACGGGGGGCAATACTACCCTGATGAGAGAATGGTTAGGCGCAGATTTAAGGTATAAACCCCAGTGTCAGGGCGACTTGGGGCAACGGATGGCGGAGGCTTTTCGGCAAGCTTTTCAGGAGGGACAAGCGCGTATTTTGCTCATTGGCATTGATTGTCCGGGTGTTACTCCCCTGATCCTAAATCAAGGGTTCACGGCACTGCATGATCATGATCTAGTCATCGGTCCGGCACAAGATGGGGGGTATTATCTGATTGGCTTAAATCGTCTGATTCCTGAACTGTTTGAGGGGGTTGCTTGGGGGACAGACCGGGTTTTTGCTCAAACTTGGGAGACTGCCCAAGGTTTAGGATATGCGATCGCTACCCTCCCCCAACTGCCCGACATTGATGAACCCCAAGACCTCCCCCTCTGGGAACAACCAATCCCCCCTCAGAGATGAGGCAACTTGGGCAGAAGAAGCGATTAAGCTCTAATCATACAGACGATGCTGAGGTTACTGAAACCCCGTCCGTCTGTACGGCGGGGTAATTCATTACTATGCTCTTCCCTCCATCCCTCAAGACACCTTCTCCAACAACGGATAACCCAGATTTTCCCGTTGCTGTAGATATAACTGCGCCACCTCTCTCGCTAAATTGCGAATCCGACCAATATAGCGTGTGCGTTCCGTCACCGAAATCACCCCTCGCGCATCCAATAAATTAAACGTATGAGAGCATTTCAGGACATAATCATGTCCTGGGAACACTAACCCCCGCTCAATCAACTGCTTGGCTTCCTGCTCATACAACATAAAGAGATTGAACAGTAAATCGGGATCCGAAGCCTCAAAATTATAAGTACACTGCTCAATCTCCCCTTGGATGTAGATATCGCCATAGGTTAACTGATCATTCCATTGAATTTTGGCGATCGCATCCACATCCTGTAAATACATCGCCAACCGCTCCAACCCATAGGTAATCTCAATGGACACCGGACGGCAATCAATCCCCCCACATTGCTGGAAATAAGTGAACTGGGTTATTTCCATACCATCCAGCCATACTTCCCAACCCACCCCCCAAGCGCCCAGCGTCGGGGACTCCCAATTGTCCTCCACAAACCGCACATCGTGATCCTCCGGGTGAATCCCCAGCACCCTCAAAGAATCCAGATAAACCTCCTGAATATTATTCGGAGACGGCTTAATCAAAACCTGATACTGATAATAGTGTTGATACCGATTGGGATTTTCCCCATAACGTCCATCCGTCGGACGACGACAGGGTTCAATATAAGCCACCGACCAAGGCTCCGGCCCAATCGCCCGCAAGAAAGTATGATGACTCATCGTCCCCGCCCCCTTCTCCGTATCATAGGGTTGAGCAATCAAACAACCGCGATCGCTCCAAAACTCATTTAACTTCGCAACAACCGCTTGAAAACTAATAGACACCACTTTTCCTACCCATATGTTTCCCCCCCATTATCTCAACTTCAGGCATTCCTCCCCCATTCCACCCCCAATTCAAAAAAACTTTGTCAGCTAAAAAGCTTATGCGGAGGGGATTGCAGCCCATGAAGTGAAGGCTGAGAAAAAAAGTTTAGAAAAAAGGGTTGACAACCTAGGGAGAAGTGGATATATTGGTAAATGCGCGCAACGGAAGGCAACACACCACACCGAGTGCGCTGAACCTCGAAAAATCAATAGTTTGAAAG
>NZ_JAIHOM010000151.1 GCF_026130165.1 Spirulina subsalsa FACHB-351
AGGGGAGTCGGGTGTAATGTCATTGACTAACTTTGACTAACTTTAGCCAGAAACCGGGTTGCATTAATTGTCTAGTTTTCTCGATACACCCTAGCAAAAACCCGGTTTCTCATGTCAATTCCCTATTCCCTATTCCCTGTTCCCCAAGTTATTCAGCAAGCCCTACATTAGGCAAGAGTGGGGAGGGTTAATTGCTTTCAGACTTCGGGTTCTGGTTTAGAATCAGGTAATTCTGGGGAGTGTTGAATCTGATTAAACTGATACCCTTGTTGATTCAGTTGCTTGACAAATTGAGTGGGGCTGGGGGGGGGAGGGGGTGGGGTGATGCTACGGGTTTTTTTCAGTTTGGCTTTTCGTCCCATAATAGTCGCTCCTGTCCTAGCTAGTACAAGACTTCAGCAACCAGCCTAACACAATCCCTAAGCCCCCAAAGCGGACAACTTGCCAGAAGGGTTCTTGTAAAGACTGCCAACGGAAAAGACGACTTTCTAGCTGGACTTCGAGGAGGTGAATTTGTTCCTCGATTTGCTCTAGTTCGGCTTTGAGGGGGTGGTGTTTGGGGAGTTTTTGCCCTTTTAAGGTCTGTTGTTTCTGTTGCAGGTCTTTTAAGGTCTGGCTGTCTTGTTGGACTTGTTGGCGGCGTTGTTTGAGGTCTTGGAGACTCTGTTCAACTTGAGCTAGGGCAGTATTAAATTCTTCTTCCCAAAGGGGTTCGTCGGTTGGGGGCATCTTGCACTACACTGGAAATCTAACCCGTAGAGGGGCGTTTTTGGTAAACCCATATTAAACCGATTTTGAGGTGTTTTATGTCTTTAGTTCCTCCTTCTACTCAGTCTGAAGCGTTGCAAGAGGTCAGTACGTTGGAGTTGGCGCAGGTTTTGGCGGAACGGTTGGCGATCGCACCCCAAGACTGGCATCGTCTCAAAGCTAATCGCAAAGCCCAAGCGAGCCAACAAATTGCCGCCGCTTTAGTGTTTCTGCTCAAGGATCAACCCCAAGAGGCGATCGCACGACTCCAACAAGCGACAGGATGGTTAGACCGCTCAATCTCGGCTCCCCCCTGTCCCACTCACGGCAAACGTTAAAAATTCTGTAGGGAGTCAGCACCCCCGAGAACAATTTCCCCGAGAACAATTTAAGGAAAACTTAATAGCAGTTTAAGAAACCAAGGCTGTATCGTGGGGTTTTACTTCCTTTGAGAGTCGGAGTTGAGTCCCGCCACGATTCCAATGGACGTGATCGAAAATTTGGTATAGAATGCACAAACCTCGACCATGATCAAAGTCTTCTGGGGGTAAGAGGTCTTCCGGTTCAGGCCAATGCTCATGATTCGGACAGGTGCAGGTCGGACTAAAACCAGAACCTTGGTCAGAAATTACCCAAGAATAGAGGTTTTCGGTCACGGAAAACTGTACAGAAACGGTCTTACTGGGGTCTAACTTGTTGCCATGTTTCGCCGCATTTACTAGCGCTTCTTGCAGTCCTAAACGGATTTCAGCTTGCCACTCTGGGGGAATTTTGGCTAACAGGAGGTCTAGGATAGGACACAAGTAAAGCGTAGATGCGAAGCTCATGGTTTCCCAGTTCTGTTTCTTCGCCGGTAAAGAGATTGCAATCACAAAACTTACCTCTAGCTTGTTTCAAAATGAGCGAGTTGCAAAATGGGTCTAGATGATTTGGGTCTAGATGATTTGGGTCTAGATGATTTGGACAGAACGTAGAAGTCAGAAGACGGTCATTAGCCCATGGAAAACAGGAGATAGTTAAACGCTAATCCATTGAAAATTGCTCCTAATTCATTGCTCCTAATTCATTGCTCTTGATTGAGCGATACTCACGGCAGAATCTAGGTGATCGGGTAGTAGGGGAGTCAAAAAGCCCCGTGCTTGACCCCAGCCGATGGTTAGTGTGAGGAAATAGTCAAAACCCGCCCCTCGTCGCCAATCGAGCAATTGACCCCGAAGCCCGTAACCAAAAACGAACAGTTTTTAAAATCTTGTGTTTGCCCACGGTAAGCAAACCTTATCTAACACTTATTATAGCAAACTTTAAAGCCAAAATTGTCGGTTTCCCATCTTGACAAAAAATCTTAAATAAGCATTAAGATTCAACCGAGGGGGCTAAAATGGACGAAAACCGCCTAATCTCGGGTCAAAAAGGCAACGGATTCAACGTGGGCTGTTTGGGGGAAAAAGTCGGCGGGTTGAACTTTCGTGAGGTGATAGCCGCCCTCACAGAGGATTTTTAGATCCCGGGCAAGGGTAGCGGGTTTACAACTGATGTAAACCAAGCGGGACGGGCGATAGGTCAGGAGGGAGTCTAGAACCCGGCGATCGCATCCTTTGCGGGGGGGATCCAAGATTACAACGTCTGGGATCACGTCCAGGTGGGGGATCACCTCCTCCACCGCCCCCGTGTAAAACTGGACATTTTCGATCTGATTTAACGCCGCATTAGTTTGAGCTTGGGCAATAGCACTAGGCTGTAACTCAATGCCAATAGCTTGTTTAACATGGCGGGCAAAGGGGAGGGTAAAGGTGCCAATACCACAATAGGCATCGACCAACACCTCCGATCCCCCGAGGTTTAACTCCCCCAAAATCTGTTCATACAAAGCTTCTGCCGCTTCGGTATTGATTTGAAAGAAGGGATCCGCCCCCAGTTGAAAGACTAAACCCGCGAATTCCTCTCGCAAGTAGGGTTTTCCGGCAATACACCGGGTTTCCGAGCCTAAAATCCTATTCGTCTGCTCCGGATTGCTATTAACACAAACTCCCACCAAATTGGGATATCTTTGCATCCATGCTATGGATTGATCCCCAATGTGTTTTAGTTCAAAGTTAGTGGTTATTAGTGTAATTAGCATCTCTCCAGTTCGGCGACCAATCCGCAAAGCAAGATGACGTAAACGCCCTTGATGGCGTTCTTCGTTATAAATTGACCAACCTTGGGCTTGAATATCTTGTTTAATCTCCGCCAGCAAGGGATTTAACCGCTCATCCTGTACTGGACATTGGTTCAAATTGATCAAGACATGGGATCCTTTACGATAATAGCCCGCTTGAACTTGGCCTTGACTAGAACGAGCGAGGGGATAGGTGGCCTTGTTGCGGTAGCCCAACATAGCAGAAGTGGGTAGAAAGGGAACCAGAGGGGGATCACTAAAACCCCCAATCCGTAAGAGGGCTTGACGGACGATATTGAGTTTCAGAGTTTGTTGATAGGAGTCCTCAATATGTTGCCACTGACAGCCCCCACATTTATCGGCCACAATACACCGGGGACGAATCCGGTGGGGAGAAGGGGTTAAGATTTCTTGCAATTTGCCGTGAGCAAATTGGCGTTTGACTTGAATAAGACGCACCAAAACCTGATCCCCCGGAACCGTATCCGGCACGAACACCACCCGATCCTGCCAGCGTCCGACACCTTCGCCGCGATCGCCCATATCCTCAATTTCCAGCCGCAACAAGCTGCCCTGTTGCCATCCCTCAACGGCCACCTCTACCATATTTTCTCCTTCCGATAATATTTCAAACCTACTGTAATAACTTCTAGCCCTTGCCCAGTCTACCTTTCCACAACTTTAGGTAGATTTTAAGTAGAGTTACTCCTAGCTTATATTGAGTAAATCCTTAAAAACCTATATACAGTGCGAGTTTAAGTCCTATGGAGGTAAGCGGACTCGAACCGCTGACATCCTGCTTGCAAAGCAGGCGCTCTACCAACTGAGCTATACCCCCGAAAAAGCCGCGCTCTTTTTTTGCGCGCATTCACCATTATACATCCTCCCTCAAAAATGTCCAGAGGTTGAGCAAAATATTTTTTCACCAGCCCGGACAAGACCATATAGCAGCACAGGTAATGAACCGGATAGACTAGAATCTGCCATTTCCCCCGCCCTTGAGAACTTAAGCTTAAGCTAAATTAGCAAACTTCGTTAACTCCGGCTGGAATAACAGCTTAATCGTTCCCGTCGGACCATTACGGTGTTTCGTAATAATAACCTCCGCCAGATTCCGATCCGGAGAATCAGGATTATAGTAAGAATCCCGGTACAACATAATCACCATATCCGCATCTTGTTCAATCGATCCCGATTCCCTTAAATCCGACATCATAGGGCGTTTATTCGTGCGAGATTCCACACTCCGACTCAATTGGGAAAGAGCAATCACTGGGGCATTAATTTCCCGAGCCAATCCCTTTAAAGAGCGAGTAATTTTTGCAATTTCTTGCACCCGATTATCCCCACCCCCTTCCATTAACTGTAAATAATCCACTAAAACTAAGCCAATTTTTCCCCCATTTTCGGCCTGTAAACGCCGCGTCTCTGAACGCATTTGCATCACACTTAACGTCGCACTATCATCAATATAAATAGGCAAGTCAGCTAATTCCCCAATAGCCCGAGAAATTGCCTCCATTTCCGTTCCTGAAATAGTAGCCGAGCGCAATCGATTACTTTCGATCCCCGCTTCCCCCGCTAAAACCCGTTGGGCTAACTGTTCTTTAGACATTTCTAAGCTAAAAATAGCCACAGGCAATTGATGCTGTTTCGCCACATTCGTCGCAATATTTAAAGCAAAGCTGGTTTTTCCCATAGAAGGTCGTCCCGCCACCACGATAAAATCAGATCGTTGAAAACCACTGGTCATGGCATCTAAATCATAAAAACCACAGGTATATCCGGGGGGTGCAGTAGCTTCCTGTAAATCAGATAGGGTGCTAAACGTCTCAATTAAGGCATCAGATAGGGGCGTTAATCCTTGTTGAGGTCGTTTCTGGGTAATTTGAAAAACCTTCTGTTCTGCTTGGTCTAAAACATTTTCTAATCCTTGGGTTGTATCATAACCTAATTCGCCAATTTCATAACCTACGCCAATGAGTTGACGACGGACATACTTATCCATCACAATGGCTGCATAACGGTCAATATTGACCGCCGAAACGGTTTTTTCTAGGAGTTGGGTAAGTTTAGCAATCCCGCCAATTTTATCCAGCAGTCCATGATCTTGTAACCAACTGGTCACGGTCATTAAATCAGTAGGTCTACCGCTATTATGGAGAGCAACAGCCCCCTGATAAATAGACCGATGGGCTTCAATATAAAAAGCCTCGGCTTGGAGGGTTTCTAGAATCCGTCCAATGGCTTCAGGATCTAGTAAAACTCCGCCTAAAATTGCTTCTTCGGCTTCAATATTTTGGGGGGGGAGAATATCCTTAAGACTGTTTAATTTTGTCATAGTCATTGCCAAAAAAGAAAATACCATGCTAACATGATACCAACGGTTGAAAAGAAAAAGTTTGGATTTCTCTCATGGTAACTAGGCGATACACATTTCGACTATATCCCAATAAGGAACAGGAAGCCAAAATGCTCAATGCTAGACGGCTTCATTGTTACCTATACAATGCGTGTGTATCAGACAGAAAGTATGAGTGGAAAGCCAATCGTAAATCCGTGAGTTATATGGATCAGCAAAATTGTCTTCCTGAGTTCAAAGAATGTTGGACGGAGTATAAAGGGTTGCATTCCCAAAGTCTTCAGGCAACAGTGAAAAGGGTTGATTTTGCGTATGGTGCATGGTTTCAGGGATTGCGGAGGAAACGCTCACCCAACGGTAAGAAAAGAATAAAACCTTCTAATCGGTGGCGGTTGCATCGCAAACGGATTTCTCAACTTCAACGTAAGTGTGCTAATCAAAGAAAGAATTGGCAACACCAAATCACCTCAGAAATTGCTAGTCGTTATGACATCGGGGTGACGGAAAAGTTGAATGTTAAGGGAATGACCCGTAAAGCCAAGACCAGTAAAGGTCGTAGGCAAAAGGCAGGACTCAACAAATCCATCCTCTCTGTGGGTTTTGGTGAGTTAAATAATATGCTCACCTACAAAATAGAAGAAAAAGGTGGTATTGTCCTGAAAATCGATACAAAAAAAGTAAAACCATCACAGCGTTGTCCTCAATGTGGCACAGTCCACAAAGAATGGGCTGAACTCTCAAACCGTTATCATGTATGCGATTGTGGGTTTGAGTCCGATAGGGATTACTCGGCTGTGATGGTTATGTATAATGTTGCCGTTGGTCGGCAAACGGGGTTGGGAATCCACCTCGCAGACGTGGATGACTCTAGCACTACTTCTAAGACCCGTAAACATACGGGATCTATGAAGCAACTAGGTCAGGTGAAGCGTCAAAGCTCCAAACTTACTAAGGGTGCGGTTTTAGAAACCCCACCCTCAACGAAGTAGGGTGGGGTAATTCATATGGCTAATCATAATCCGCAAACAGGAATTCAGTAGTCCGTTGTAGTTGACATCCGCCCCGCCGTAAACGGACGGGGATTACATCTATTTCAACAGGTCAAAAATTGACAATTGATAAAAGCTATTGGGTGGAGCGATCGCGCAACCGAACAAATCACCTCCCAACTTTAGCAAATATTTGTGTTATGTTATCATAATAACATTTCACCGTACAAGCTGCCAATAGTTATGGAAGCCAATTACTCTAAGACCCGCAGGGCTACGTTTAATCTTACTGTTCATATTGTGTTGGTGACTAAATATCGGAGAAAAGTATTCCAGAAAGAACATTTAGAGTTTTTAAGTGAGGCTTTTAAGTCTATTGCTGATCAATGGGATGCCAGGATCGTAGAGTTTAGCGGGGAGTCTGACCATGTTCACATTCTTTTAACTTATCCCCCGCATAAATTACTAAGCGGGTTAATTGCTAATTTGAAATCTACTTCAAGCCGGCTTCTGTGGAATAACTACAGTGACCATTTAGAGAAGATTTACTGGAAAGACAAGAGAGTGTTATGGACAGGAGCTTACTTTGTGGCTAGTTGTGGTGAGGTTACAATAGATCAAGTTAAAAAATATGTGGAGAGCCAAGACTCTCCAGAGTATTAATTGTGCTTCGCTGTTTCTATATTGGTTGGCTTTTCATCTCATCGGTGAAACCGAGAGCCTTCAAGCCAACATTTAAGGTAAGCTGAACAGTCCTGAACATTGATTGACATGATGTGTCAAGAATCCCCGCGCGTTCACGCCGGGGAGTATGTCAAAATGCTCGGACTCTGTTCCTACCGCCAAGGCAAGGCCTCAAACTCAGAAAACTGAGTTTCTAATAACCATTGTTGATTCGCTCGTTCATGATTGGCTAAAAAATTAGCGCATCCGGTTGATAGAGTCCCGCGGCCGGGATTATCGCCTTGGCAGGGAGCCGCCAAAGAACGATATTCTGGACTGGACCACAAACTGTCTCCGGGTAAAAAGCTATATTCCAAACTGTTGCGCGCTAAACGTTTTAATTCTACATAACCTAAACCGTAGTGAATGGCGGATTGCCAATATTCATGGCTAAGGTCAATCCGGCCAATTCCCTCGTCATCAGTGGCTAGCGTCACGGGGACTCCAGCTTTCAAATAATCTAAGAAGGGATGAGCCGGGCCGGTAACATTTAAAATCACGTCGTTACTGGTGAGACAAATTTCCACGAGAACGCCCCGTTGTGCCATTGTCGCGAGAAGATCCCAAGGATCATCTTCATAGAAAATGCTCACACCATGCCCAATCCGCTTGGCTTGAGCGACTTCTACGGCTTCGCGGATGTGAAAACGCAGTTCACTGGGGGGGACTAAACCGAGGGTTAATTCTCCGGCATGGAGGGCGATGTTTAAATCTGACTCTTGGCGACTGAGAAAACCTAACATAGCCATCTGGAGGCTGTAGTCCCGTAGAGCGACGGGATGATCTTCGGGGGCGACTAAGTTTAAGCCAACAACATCAGGATGGGCTTTGATGAGTTCTATGGCATAGACGAATTGAGCAAAAACTTCTTCGGGACGATTGAGGCGGTTGGTTTGCTGGATATAGTTGACGGTGACGTTACAATGGCTGGGGCGGTTGGAGTGGTGACAACCGAGGGTTAGAAATAAGTCTCGTTGGAGGGTATCGAGTTCAGCAACTCCCTGTTGAATGAGGGCTTGAAATTGAGGATTTTGTAGGAGTTGACGACGGGCGAGGGCAAAGGCTTCTTCGTCTCCTCGGCTGAGTTGTAATTCTGGGGCTAGGGCGCGGACGGCACGTCCTTGAATGGTGAGCATGAGTTCTAAGTATTGAATATTTTGGGCGGCGGCGCGACTAATGACTTCTGCAACCATTCTGGGACGCATTGTAGTGTTGCTGGAGAGGGCATCAAAGCCATCAAAGGCGGCAAAGAATTGGTCGTGTCCGGTTTGTCCGGCAAAGGGGAGATTGCGGACTGACCATCGGTCAATGAGGGCGTTGTAGAGGGGGATGTTCTGAAATACTTGGTGGGCTTGAATGTGACCGTTGGCGGGGCGACAATCGGCGGGGGCGACTAGGATGAGGGCGTTGGGATCGACGCAGTAGTTTTCTGAGGCGGCCCATCCTAGATAACTTTCGGCGTAAACGGCTCCGGAGAGGTGGGAGTGGAGATCGGCTCCTTTGGGCATTCGTTGAATGAAGGCGCGGATTTGGGTGTGGCGATCGCGATTGGCTTCAAACCAGTTGGCAACGTCTCGCTCTCTGGCGGTTTGGGGGGTTTCTCGGGCTAGGGTTGGGGAGGAGGTTTCAGGGGCTAGGGTCCGTTGGGCGAATCCTTGGAGGGGGGTTAATCCTGTGGTGAGGAGAACACTAAGGAAGAGCAGAAGGTGGTGGGGTTTGAGCATCGGCTGATTGGATCAAGTAATTCTTTAGTTTAGAGTATTCTTTGACCGGGGGGAACAGGTTGATCGGGTTGCAGGAGAACTACTTGTTGATCGTCTAATACGACTCCCAGCACTAGGACTTCTGAGCGGAAATCGGCGATTTGTCGGGGGGGGAAGTTGGTGACGGCGACAATCAGGCGATCGCGCAATTCTTCTTTAGAATACCGTTGGGTAATTTGCGCACTGGATTTTTTAATTCCTAATTCCCCGAAATCAATCCACAGTTTGTAAGCTGGTTTGCGGGCTTTCGGGAAATCTTCCACCCGGATAATTTTCCCGGTGTGGATTTCGATTTTTTCAAAATCAGCGTAGGTTACATTAGACATATTTATTGCTCTTAGGGTTTGTCTTATCGTTGTATGGGAGAGCCGTTGTGATTGAAGGATTTTTACAGCAATTCCCTGATCTGTTGATTGTTGCACAAAGTTATTGATTTGCTTACAATTGAGGCAATTTAGCTGATTCCGGATTGCCGAAATGCGCTTTAAGTCACAAGACAATCTCTCTCCTATTCCTAGAATTGACCTCATCCCTATGCTTAACGTGATGATGGCTGTTCTAGCTTTTTTTGTGTTAATTTCCATGTTGCTCACTACCGCACCGGATGGCGTGGAAGTCCAACTACCGGGGGAGGAAAATGAGGAGTCTTCTGAGGAGTTGGAAAGGGATTTTCTGCTGGTGCGTCTGACAGCAACTCAGGAAGGGATCGTCAATGGGGAGTCGTTGACTCAAGAACAAATTTTAGCCCAAATTCCTAACTATTTAGTGACTGTTCCCGAGGGGGTTGTACTTTTGGTTGCAGAACCTGATGTCCCCTATGAGGTTGTAATTCAATGGTTAGCGGCAATGAAGACTGTAGGAGGCGATCGCGTTTCTTTAGGCATTGAACCCGTTGATCCTGAAGGGCTTAATTAGAGGGGTTGTGCTGGGGGATTCTATCATGGTGAAGGGGGCGATCGCCAAACGACAACGCTTGAATATTCCTGTCCCGTTTCAATACCTCATAGGCATTATAGGTCATTTCAACCGCACGGGGTTTAATCTCATGCAGGGCGCACGCCAGTTTCAATACCTCATAGGCATTATAGGTCATTTCAACTTTTAAGAAAAGAGTAGGAACAGGAATAAAACCGTTTCAATACCTCATAGGCATTATAGGTCATTTCAACGTAAGGAGATATATGGCTAGCCTGATTTTTTCAAGTTTCAATACCTCATAGGCATTATAGGTCATTTCAACTCTATGCACTGAAAGCTTCTCTGTGGTAGATAAAGTTTCAATACCTCATAGGCATTATAGGTCATTTCAACCTGCTGTATGGATGAAGCCAACAATCATCGAAGCAGTTTCAATACCTCATAGGCATTATAGGTCATTTCAACAAAACAATATTTGCCGGGTTTTTTATTGTTAATTTAGTTTCAATACCTCATAGGCATTATAGGTCATTTCAACCGATGACATATCATCGACAATCATAAGCATCGATGTTTCAATACCTCATAGGCATTATAGGTCATTTCAACGCGTACGGATTAGCCGAAGGAGGGGAGCAAAAGTTTCAATACCTCATAGGCATTATAGGTCATTTCAACGGAGGAGGCAGGGGATCTACCCGAGGGGGCTTTTGTTTCAATACCTCATAGGCATTATAGGTCATTTCAACTAGACTGGCTCACCTACTCCAGCGTCACCCCCGGGGAGTCTGGTTTCAATACCTCATAGGCATTATAGGTCATTTCAACATGTCATTTAATCTAGTTGAATTTTCCTTTTTTGGTTTCAATACCTCATAGGCATTATAGGTCATTTCAACTCCGGGCAAGAGCTAGACTTTGCCCGCGCTAGCTAGCTGGTTTCAATACCTCATAGGCATTATAGGTCATTTCAACATAATATTTAATGGAATTATTTTCTTTCAGAAGTGTTGAATGTTAGAAAAAAAATTGACAAAAAGCTCCTACTTCGGTAAAATAGGAGCTTGTTTTTTAAAAAAAATCAATAATTTGATTCTATCCAACTTCCCTCAAATTGTCAAAAAATGCC
>NZ_JAIHOM010000152.1 GCF_026130165.1 Spirulina subsalsa FACHB-351
GGAGCGGGGGAGCGGGGGAGCGGGGGAGAGGGGAGGTCAGGAGTCGGGTGTAATGTCATTGACTAACTTTAGCCAGAAACCGGGTTGCGTTCATTGTCTAGTTTTCTCGATACACCCTAGCAAAAACCCGGTTTCTAATATCAATTGTCAATTGTCAATTATCAATTACCTATTACCTATTACCTATTCCCTTGTTGAGTCTAGGGTTGGGTTTTTGCAGCAAGCCCTATTTAAGGCTGAGGGTTATTCTTCCCCCGGAAATAGGCCTCCATGACCTGAGCCACCATCGGACCGGCGAGGGACCCCCCACCACCTCCAGAATGTTCTGCAAAAGCCACCACCACAATTTCCGGCTTGTCAAAGGGCGCATAGGCCCCGAACCAAGCATGAGCTTTCCCCGGAGGGGCTTCCGCCGTGCCACTCTTCCCGGCCGGAGTAGGAATGCCCTCACTTTGTAGCGCTCCTCCCGTACCATTGGTGACAACCGCCCGCAGAGATTTCCGTAAAACATCAAGGGTTGAGGGTTTCAGGTTTAAAGACTCTCGCCAATCGGAATTACTCTTACTGGGGTCTTCCACTAAATGAGGCCTCACCTTATAACCCCCATTAGCCGGCACCGCAAACATCACCGCCACTTGCAGGGGGGTAGCTTGGGTGAATCCTTGACCAATAGACATATTGATCGTATCCCCTACCGTCCACTCCCAGTTAAACTGTCTTCGTTTCCATTCATCATCAGCAATCAGACCGGGGGCCTCGGATTTTAACTCAATTCCTGTTCTCGAACCAAAACCGTAACGACGGGCCCAGTCGATTAAAACCTCACCCCCCACACCGCGACCGATTTGGCCGTGGAATGTGTTACTACTCCAAGCCATCGCTCCGACATAGCCCATCGGACCAAAACCAGCCCGGTTCCATTCCCCTAATGCCATGCCCCCCACTCGCAAATAGGCGAAAGTGGGGAGGATGGTATTGGGGGGATATTTGCCCGATTCTAGCCCAGCTGTTGCTGTCACCACTTTAAAGGTAGACGCGGGGGGAAACCCGCGTAACGCGCGGTTGACAAAGGGGTTGCCTTGGCCTTGGAGTTTCTGCCACGTTTCCGGGGTAATGCGGGAGGAGAAAATATTGGGGTCAAAGGTGGGAAAACTGGCCATTGCCAAGACAGCCCCATTATTGGGGTCAATGGCCACAATAGCCCCTCGACGACTGCCTAGGGCTTGTTCAGCGGCTTTTTGCAGGTCTAAATCTAGGGTAATGGTGACATCTCTTCCCGCTTTGGCTTGTTTCTGACCCAAAATCTGCACCACTTGACCCGCGCCGTTGACTTCCACTTGTTGTCCGCCCCACTCCCCGCGCAGGAGGTGTTCATAGGCTTGTTCTACGCCCATTTGCCCCACAATATCCCCCAGACGGTAGCCGTCTTTGCGGCGTTCGGCCAGTTCTTCGGCGTTGAGTTCTCCGGTATAACCGAGAATGTGGGCGCCGACTTGTTTGTTGGGGTAGTTGCGGATATGTTCAATATCTACATCTACGCCCTGTAATTCGGCGCTGTATTCTTTAATGGCGGTGATTTGGGCTTCTGTTAAGTCTCGACCCACGGCTACCCGAGTGGGGGAGTTGTAGCCTGCATCTTCTACTGGGGTGCGAATGTCGGCCTCGGGAATGTTGAGGATTTGGGCAAGGCGTTTAACGGTTTGATCCCAAGTGTCGTATTTTTGGGCGAGGGGCCAGACATAGGCGGTGTGGGCGAGGCGACTGCTGGCTAGAATGCGGCCTTTGCGGTCGAAAATGGTACCTCGGACGGGTTGTTTCGGAATGAGGCGAATACGATTATTTTCGGCGAGTTCTTTGTTGCGATCGCCTTCGACTAACTGAAGGTAAGCTAAACGAGAACCAATGCCCCCTAACAGTAAGAGGCTAATCATCAGCATAATAAAGACAGACTGATATTGCCGCCCAACAGTGCGGGAGGTTTGTTTGGGTCCAACTTTGGACGCAGGTTGAACGGTGGTTGGATGAACGGCTCGCATCATGGGTTATTCGTCTTTCCTCTATTAGCCAATAAAATAGCAAATAACTCAGAGGTTTTACTCAAAGTGGGGATAAACAATCTGCAATGGATTCTACTCTAATCAAAACACAAATTTCGACAAATGAGGGGGCAGGACCCCTTGATGTTGAATTACGGCAGTTGTTCAAGGTTTTTGACGGAGAACCAGCCGTCAATGGAGTTAACCTCCAAGTCCGTCAGGGGGAGTTTTTTAGTATTCTCGGCCCATCAGGCTGTGGCAAAACAACTCTATTGCGTATGATTGCAGGCTTCGAGACTCCCTCGGCCGGGGATGTTTTGATTCAATCTCAACGGATGAATCGCATCCCGCCCTATCGTCGTCCGGTGAATACGGTTTTTCAAAGTTACGCTCTATTTAATCACCTCACGGTGGCGGAAAATATTGCCTTTGGCTTAAAGATTAGAAAGGTTCCTCGGATTGAACGGGAAGAGCAGGTTAGGGTGGCTTTAGCAGGGGTACAGATGGAAAAATTTGCCCAACGCTATCCTAATCAACTCTCGGGGGGACAACGGCAGCGCGTGGCCTTAGCCCGGGCTTTGGTCAATCGTCCGGCCGTGGTGTTGTTGGATGAACCCCTCGGGGCCTTAGACCTTAAACTCCGGAAGGAGATGCAGGTGGAACTCTCCCGACTCCATCGGGAATTAGGGTTAACCTTTGTCATGGTGACTCATGATCAGGAGGAGGCGTTATCTTTATCTGATCGGATTGCCGTTGTCCGAGCTGGTCAAATTGAACAAGTCGGAACCCCTAATGAGATTTATCAATCTCCCCAGACGGCTTTTGTGGCGGACTTTATTGGGGATACCAATTTGTTTGTTGGCGATCGCGCCCAAGTCACCCCAGACCGCGTTACCCTCGTGACGCACCAAGGACTCCCCATGTTCATTCCTCCTCTCAGTAGTAGTTCAGTGCCAGTACAGTCTCTCTCTCCAGTCCGGGTTAGTATTCGACCGGAAAAAATTCACTTAAGTCTTGAACCCCAACCCCATTGGCAGAATTGTTATGAGGGGCGCTTAAGGTATGTCATGTACTTAGGGACACGCCAACAGTATGGGGTGGAGTTGGTACAAACCGGGGAAACGGTGATCGTAATGCAGCCGGGGGATAGTGCTTTGGGGTTACAACCTGATCGGGAGGTGTTTATTGGTTGGTCAGCCGGGGATTGTGTCGTCTTGGAGCGTTAACTAGGGCTTGCTGTTGACTGGAGAATCGGGAACAATTAACAATTATTAATTATTAATCATCAACTCTTAATCACCTGTCGTAATGCTCCATTAATAAACATTGCACTATTTCGCTACTTTGTACTCAATCGTTGATTGTTGATGATTAGTAATTTATTATTCCAGATGGTAATTTTGACGACGGAATAACATAATATGCCATCTGAAAGATCCGCATAAATGCTGATTTTTCTCATTTAATACAAATGTTATATATTGTAGCCAATTAACTACAAATAGAGGTGATTGAAACGCCTTGAACTACCCAGATCCAAGAATTAATCAAAAAGTTTGTTTTATGGCTGGAACAGGTCACTCCGGTTCTACTTTATTAGGATTATTATTAGGCAATCATTCCAGTAGTTTTTTTTGTGGAGAAGGAAACAAAAGCCAATATATTGGTAAAGAAAACGCTCCTGCTCGTAAGCGGTTTTGTAAATTTTGTGGTGCTGACTGTCCCATCTGGGGAGAACTTTTTCTCAACCCAGAACAGGATCTCTATGAGCAATTGACTCAACGCATCTGGCGAACGCAGCATCAAGAGAAAACCTTGATGATTGATTCCACTTCTGGAGCCCATTGGATTCGTAAGCAATGGAATTATTTAAAGTTAACAACGGCCCAACCTTACTTAGTTTTCCTGCAAAGGGATGGTCGGGCTGTGGTTAATTCTTATCGCCGCAAGTACCCAGAGCGAGACTTAACAAAGATTATCCAGGATTGGTTAGAGAATATCCACAAAGCTCAAGCTTTGTTTGATGAGTTTACAGGGCCTAAAATAATTGTTCACTACGAAGAATTAGCGACAAATACCGATGAAGTATTAAAACGTTTATGTGAGTTTTTAAATATTGCCTACGAACCAGAAATGATCAATTATGGCAACCGCGAGTATCATGTGTTAGGGGGAAACAATGGAACACAATACTTGGTTGCCCAAAATAAAGCTAATGCACAGGATAAATTTTTAGGTCGGATGTCTTCGATGAACCGTCAATATTATCAAGGCCACAAACCAGAAATTGTCTTAGATGTGCGGTGGCAAACTGAACTATCCGAGGAGCAAAAGACCTTATTTGCTGACTTGGCTGGTGAAATCAATCAATCTTTTGAGTGGAACACTGCGGTAAACTAAATGAACAAAAAAATTGATCTCGTTTTTCGGACGATTGGCGAGCGAACCAGTGATATTGCTCTGGATTTAGCGATCCAGCAAATTCAACCCAATCAAGTGCATTTAATTGAAAATGTGCGCCCTTTTTCGGCGGCCGTGCAGCAAATGCTCCAGATTGACTATGATTGTGATTTCGTAGTTTTTATGGATGCGGACTGCTTGCTGATGGAAAGTATGCAGGCTTTTCTCCAGCGTAATGAGTTCCCCTATGTGGATTGTTATGTGTTAGATAAATTCCGGGGACATATTCATCAAGGGGTGCATATTACCCGAGTGGATGTGGTGCGGTTGATGGCGCAAATTAAACCGCCCAAAAATGATGAAAAATATGTGTTGCGACCTGAATCTCGACTGCGCTCGATGGCACTTTCTCGGATGAAGGCGAATAAGAATTTTAAGACTTTCCGTATCTTGCATGATTATTTCCAACGCTACGATCATATTTATGCGAAGATGGCACTGCGAGAACTGCGAAGTCGCACGGAGGAAAATCGCCGGGAATTAGAGGCAGCCGAACAATATTGGGAGCGACATATTGAGGAGGTGGATTTTCAGATTGCTAAGTTGGCGATCGCACAAACCCGAGTCGCCGTTCCCCAAAACTCCACCCCCGCTGAGATTGACGACTATATTGTACGTCTGCCAGAAATTGCCGAAAACGCCATCTCTCAGTTAGACTTACCCCCCCAAGGAGAACTTACCCCAGCCGAAATTGACCAACAGACAAAAAAAATCTGGTCTTGGCAACTGGTACAGGTGGGAGCCGGTACCCTTGAACCCCCCGCTCAACCCCGTTCCCCCTATAAAATCTTCGGTCTGGGTTTGAGTCGCACTGGGACGAAAAGCCTCACCAGCGCGCTACATATTTTAGGCTTTAAGGTTATTCACTACCCCGAAGATGAAACAACCTTGCGCGAGTTAACGGAAGGGAATTATAAGTTTTCGCTGTTGGATCATTTTGATGGCATTACCGACATTACCGTTTCGGCCTTTTATCCCCAATTGGATCAACTGTTCCCCGGCAGTAAATTCATTTTGACGGTGCGGGATAAGGAAAGCTGGCTCACTTCCCTTGAGAAACACTGGTTCAATCGTCCGGCTTTTGATGCTAACAACCAGATAGAGAAGGAAATTCATCTGCACATTCGGCGCTTCTTGCGGAGTACCGTCTACGGGTGTTATGAGTTCAATCGGGAGCGGATGTCCTATGTCTATGACCTGCATTATAAAAACACCTTAGATTATTTTTGCGATCGCCCCGACTCCCTCTTAGTCCTGAATATCGGCGCAGGAGAAGGCTGGGACAAACTCTGTCCTTTCTTAGGTTTAGACCCCTTAGCTCAACCCTTCCCCTATATCAAGAAACAATCCCTCTTGAAGTCCTTACTTAACGCCGAAGCCCAACTGATTGAGCCTCCCGTATCAGCGTGATTCTGAATCAGATCAAATATTTCAGGGTTTGCTACAGTTAAGCCGTGAATGGTTGGGTTGCGCGCTTCCCTCGACCTAATCGACAGATAACGAATAATTGACAATTGATCATGACTGATTTTTGAACCCATGCTCAATTGTCAATTGATTCCCCTCCATTGAGAAAAAAGAGTGAAATTACGCTTTTTTGCCGTCCTTGCCACCACTCCCCGACTGCTGCGTTTAGTCTGGTCTGCTAGTCCAAAATGGCTGCTGATTTCCTTATTGACCACGTTTATTGCTTCCCTCTTACCCGCCCTTCAGTTGTATATTGGCAAACTGACCCTAGACCGTATTTTAGCCACCATAGGACAACCCTCCAGCCAGTGGTCAGAGGTGTTTGTCTTGGTCTTAGCGACCCTAACCTTAACCCTGTTTACCGATAGCTTAAAAGAACTCTCGACCTATGGGGGGCAAGTTTTAAGCGATCGCTTTACCCTCTACGCCAGTAATATTCTCCTCCGTCAAGCCACCCGCTTAGACCTTGCCCACTACGAAATTCCCGAATTTTACGACCTCCTCAGTCGCGCTCAACAAAGTGGGAGTACCTACCCCGTGCGGGCGCTGGCTAGTTTCACCAGCTTTCTGGGGCAAAGTGTTAAGTTAATCACCCTCTTAAGCCTAATGATTAGCTTTAGCCCCCTCGCCACTTTACTATTATTACTCACCTCAATTCCCGCCTTTTTAATCGGCGTAAAATTTTCTGGCAAACGCTTCAAAGTGCTGCGACGACAAACCCAAAGTGGTCGCTTTGCCGATTATTTGCAACGAATTTTAACCCATCAAGATTTTGCCAAGGAAATTCGGTTATTTAATTTAATTGATTATTTGTTAAAACAATGGTACAATGTCAAGTTCAAATTCAACCGCGAAGTAGAAGCACTTTCTGCTCAACAAGCTTGGGCGCGAATGGGATCAACTCTCCTATCAAAACTCGGCTTTTATGGCACCTATAGCTGGATTGTGATTCAAACCTTACGCGGTCAAATTACCATCGGTTCTCTCACCATGTATGCTGGGGCTTTTCGCCAAGCTCAAGGCGCAATGCAGGGGATGTTAGAAGACATTGCCAGTTTATATGAAGTGAACCTTTATGTGAGTCAATTTTTTGATTTTTTAGCCTTAGAACCCTACGTTAAAAATCCTAAACATCCCCATACGTTTCCCTTAACCATCCAAAAAGGCTTAGAGTTCAAAGGGGTCAGCTTTACCTATCCGGGGGCAAAAAAACCGAGTTTAAACGGCTTAAATTTAGTAGTTTATCCGGGAGAAAGTATTGCTTTAGTAGGGGTCAATGGGGCAGGAAAAACAACTTTACTAAAACTTTTAACCCGCTTTTATGATGTGAGTGACGGCGAAATTACTATTGATGGAATTCCCTTACACCAGTTTGATTTAACTGAATTACGGCAAAATGTAGGGATTATTTTTCAAGATTTTGCCCGCTATCATTTAACCGTTGCTGATAACATCGGATTTGGCAACATAAAAGAGCATCATAATCTCAAACTGATTCAACAAGCGGGAATTGAGGCGGGGGCAGATGAGATGATTAATGGTTTTGAACAAGGCTATCACACCATGCTGGGGAAATTGTTTCCGGGGGGGCGGGAATTATCCGGGGGGCAGTGGCAGAAAGTGGGATTAGCCCGCGCTTTTATGAGTGTTGCCCAGATTCTCATTTTAGATGAACCTACGGCGGCCTTAGATGCGATCGCCGAATATGATCTTTTCCAACGATTCCGCCAACTCGCAGCAGGAAAAATCACCTTTTTAGTCAGTCATCGCTTTTCAACTGTGCGCATGGCCGATCGGATTGTAGTCTTAGAAGGGGGGGCCATTCAGGAAATCGGCAGTCATCAGGAGTTAATGGCACAAAATGGCCTCTATGCCAAAATGTTCACCCTCCAATCTTCTAGTTATGAGATTTAGGTCGTTGCCGAGAGGGATATTCAGCAGACCCTAAGTAACGAGAATCATTGGGAGTGGTTAGAAATGAACGGCTGCGATCGCAAAAAATCCCTCTTACTCACCCCACACTCGACCCATATTTAACACAAAACCGGATAAGACTTCCTCACCGGACAACTCTGTTGGGTTTGACAAGACTTCAACTTCTAAACCCACTCGATACACTTCCACCCTTCTATTTTTCGGGTCAATTAACCAACCCAACTTAGCTCCATTGTCCAGATACTCCTGCATTTTATCTTGTAGAGACTTGAGAGTATCCGAAGCAGAGCGCAATTCTACTACAAAATCTGGGCAAATATATGATATAGGCGCTGCGCGCTTTTGTAGTTACAGTACTGAAAAGCCGCAGTCTTCACTGTACGCGATCGCCATAAGTCGTTTCCTGGGATTTTTGTCAACCCACCTTATTCTAACCTGTAATCACAGTAGCGCGCAGCACTATAACTGGTTTGTGTTAGAAACCTTGTTCACTTAACTATGCTGGATAATGTGCTAAAAAATGCCCACTACTTCATTAATTTTGATAAATATGAGTTCGATGATATTGTAAAAACTCAGAACTTGGTAAAAACTTGTGGGGCAATTGTAGAGGTTTATTCTGATAATCTAAAAAATTATCTTGTAACGTTTTATGGGGGAGAAAATTTCTCAAGCGAGAACTAATTAATAGGCCATAATTTTCATCAAAACTAATTAGTCCTCGGTCAAAAGCGGCATCTTGTGTTCTGGCTAAACATAAACCATTATGGGGATTCATACGCTGTTCTGGAAACTGACTCCACGGTAAAATATGACTGGCAATTAACAATTCAGGAACGGGGTTTCCCGTCAGACAACACTGGTGATTATAGGCACTTAAAACCATCTCTCGAAATAGATTTTGTCTAATCCTTTGTTTGACCTGTCGAGTAACTTCTGTTGCTATATTAAATGTGGGAGAAACTATTGCTAATCCCGATTCTTCTTGTTGGGGAGGGGATGGATTTAAAAGAGCATTGATTTGAGTTTCACTTTCCAGTAAAACCTCATCCCAGTTAGTTTCTAACTCCTGCCAAAGGGCTTGATCAGCACGACTGACATTTTTTAATCCTTGAACACCGCGAGCTTGTAACTTTGGATCAAGAGACGCAAAATTAACCAGTTTCATGGCAATACTAGCGGGAGTTCGCGCCAATTTGTCCGCAACTTCTATAATTCTGGGGTTGCGCTGATGTAGTTGTCCAAAGGGCAATTTACAGTACAAGTTTAAAACAATGAGTTGCTCATCTCTCGTCCAACGTCTCCCTGTACTCATGGTTTTAAGGTTGATGACGTGATTCAAAATGACAAAAACCGTAGTCTCTAGTGGGGAACAGACACATCCTAAAAAGCTGTTTTAAGAACGGTGTAATAGGAGTTTGAGCCTAATGACCCCAGAGGTCTAAGATTAGAGACTACGGTAGAAAGACGGCAAAATCTAGACTATTTTTTCAGGTGACTTAGAGTCTAAAGCTTTCTATTGCCTAAGTGTCGTACATCCGAGCTTCTACAGCATCGGGATGTTCTTCACAATACTCCTCAAAATAGGTTTTGGGGGGTTTCATTGCCCGTTGGTGGGCGGCTTCGGCTTGTAATTCTTCTACAATGTCCCAAGCGGCGGCACATTCGGGAGAGGTTGCGCCTTTTTCAGCACAAACGGCTCTTGCGGCATCTCTGGCCTTGATGATTTCCTCTTCTAAGGTCAATTCTCTAGGCTTTTCGACAAAATCACTCTTGTTGAGGATATCACTCACCGACACAATCCCCAGTAAGGTGTCAGCAATGACGGGGGCGCGGCGAATCCCAGCTTGAGAGAATAAACGGGCGACGTATTCCACAGCCAAGTCGGGGTTAATGACGATGCAGGGTTTAGTCATGATTTCGTAAACCCGCACTTTTTTGGGGTCTTTGCCGTAGGCTGTGACTTTATAAACAATATCCGTTTCGGTAACGATGCCATAGGCATCTTCATCAGTACGACGGTCAACTATGAGGGCGCGTAGCTGGTTGTCCTTCATCAGTTTGACGGCATCGGCTACAGTGGCAGAACCCCGCACTGTAACGACTTGTGTTGTCATAATTTCAGAGGCTTTCATGTTCTTTTTTAATTGACTCGCCATAATTTATTGTTGATGGGAATGGGACAATTGGCAATTTGTTGGACACAATTTGCAGCAATTATAGGGTAGGGGATTAAGGGGATGAGGTGGACTCATGGGGGGGTTTTTGGGGGGTGATGGGGGTTAGCAGACCTTGCCAGGGGGGTTCGGGGTTGGGGGTTTGGGTATGATTGGCAATGGCTTTTAATAACAAATGGTTTAAAACTGTTCGCAGGGCAATGATGGCGGCGAGTTGTCCGATTTCGTTCCAAGTCGGGGCAATGGTGGTTTTGAGGATACTTCCCCCCACGAGGAAGCTTAAGCCCAAGGAGAAGGAATAACCGAGTTCTAGGCGACCTTCTTGGAAGGCTTGCCCGGATTCCCAAGTAAACAGGGCGCGCCGCAGATAAATGGTTAGGGCTTTGATAATCCCTACGCTAATGACCAAGAGGGCAAGGAGTTGACAAATGCTGACAACTGTGCTATTGAGCATTCTAACGGTGAGGGCGATAGACATGGGGGAGCAGG
>NZ_JAIHOM010000153.1 GCF_026130165.1 Spirulina subsalsa FACHB-351
AACCTCCCCCCAACCTCCCCCCAAACCAACCCCCTCCTCACCCTCATCCAACAACGCCAAGCCCTCCTCAAAGAAATCAACGACCCCACCTTCAACGAATTTGAAACCGTCAACCCCCAACTCCCCGACTTCAGCCAACTCCTCACCCCCACCACCGCCTTCCTCGCCGTCCGTTTCCACGAAGAACTCACCCCCACCCGCACCATTCCCCAAGCCTTAAAAGCCGCCCAAACCTGGTTCCGCACCCGCACCGTTCCCCAATTCCTCCAATGGTGCGAGCAAACCTTCCAAATCGATCCCGACGACTTAGACCGCTACGCCTTGCGCTTTGCCCGCCGCTACAGTCGTTCCTACCCCTTCGCCAAACGCCTCTATTGGGCCGCCTTTCGCGTCAATGGTTTAGAATAAATCAAGATCAGGGGGTTCTGAAGGGTGGCAATCTATGGCGGCAAAAGACCTTTTCCATGAAGCGGTTAAAGAGGGACTACAAAAAGAACAATGGCAAATTATTGCAGATCCGTTGTTGGTCAAAATCGACACAGTGAGATTTGAAATCGATTTAGGGGCTGATCGTCTGCTTGTTGCCGATAAAGGGCCAGAGAAAATTGCCATTGAAATCAAGAGCTTTATCGGTAACTCCATTATCACTGATTTTCATGCTGCCATTGGTCAATTCATTAATTACCGCACTGCACTCAAACTATTAAATTCAGAGCGACGATTATATCTAGCTGTCCCGATTGATGCTTTTAACCCTTTCTTTAAAGAGCGTCTACCTCAAGAGGTCATCCGTTCCTATGATGTCAATTTGATTGTTTATGATCCTCATCACTTGGAGATTCTACAATGGATAAACTAGAACATTATCGCCACTGTATTAAAACGGTGCTGCGATCGCACTCACTCCCCTCTATTAATACTCCCGATCTAGAAAGCCAATTAATTTTTGATCAAGAGGGAGATCATTACCTCTGGATTGAGGTCGGTTGGAATGATCTGGAATATGTCCATGCTTGCTTTCTGCACCTCGATATTAAAGAGGGCAAAATTTGGATTCAACGCAATCGGACTGAAACTGATGTTGCTGAAGCTTTGGTCGAGATGGGTGTTGCTAAATCAGATATTGTTTTAGGATTACACCCGCCCTATAAACGCCCCTATACAGGTTATGGTATGGCTGAACCCCAGAAAACTCCCGCATCCTTAAAACCGTAAAGTATTTCTTACCCTTTTTAAAATATGTCTCCCGAAGAAATAACCCTCATCGAAGACTTCCTTACCTTCCTAGAAGCTGCCCACACCAAACCCGCTGATGATCCCTTCTGGTCACAACTGGACAGCTTTCAAGCCGCACTGGTAGACGTAGAAGATCGCCCCCTGAAATTGGCATGGCATATTCAAGCTTGGTGTGATCAATTTCAGATCACGATCAACCCCGCAGCGATGCGCGAACTGCGGGTCAATATGATCAAAAAAGGTAAAACTATTCCTAAACCTGCCGAAGGGGAAGAGGCCAGCAAAGTCTACAACAAAGCCCTGATCTCCCAATCTGTCCAAAAGGCCAAGGACAGCAAATCAGCATGAGTGAATTGATTGCCCTGGATCACCTCTATGCCCCTAGCCTCTATTGGTTTACCTATCGCTATCATTCCGGACTGATTGCCGCCACTGATCGCACCCCCTCAAACCCAACCCTGGCGGATCTGTCTTGGGTGCAACAGCAATATCAACAGGTTTTCTCTGCCTTGGGCGTAGAGGGTGAACTCGGTTCAACGTGGCAAAATTATCAAGAAAGTAATAAAAATTGTGATCTTTTAAAGAATCCTGAGCTAGAGAGCGGCCGACAATATGAAGACTTTGCTATTCCCGACAAGAATTTAGAGGGGTTCATTTACCCCCAATCCCTCCATGATGCCTATGGGCTGAATCTCAATCTCTATTATCCAGAAAATCCTGGGGGCGATCGCCTCCCCATTGCTGAACTCAACCAATTTAACCCCCAAGCCTGCTTTAAACCCCCCACAACTCCCCCCTTCGGCTACTTGGGCCAAACCCTCCTCCTCACCGCCTACCTTGATATTCCCCGCCCCGCCAACCTTCGAGACCTAGAACCCTCAGCCCATCAATGTTGGCAACAGTTCTTTAAACTCGAAACCCTTGAACCATTACCCCGCCTTTATCGTGCCGCTGAATTTTGGGGCGGTTATCTTTATGAATATGGCAATCCAGAAGATGATTTAACGGTTAATCCCTACGGCCATTTAATGATTTGGTTTTTCTTTGATGGCAACACCAGCAGTATTTTAGAGCGATGCTATTGGGAATTACCAGAACTTTTGCTTTATTATCATAAAATTGCTTGGAGTTTTTGCGAGAGCCGTCATGACTATGAAAAAGCGGATCAGATTGTCAACCAAAATGAATCGAAGCTTGAAACCTTCAATACTCAATATTTGCAAAACCAAGACAATGCCGTTTTAACCGCAACCGAAATCACAGAATTAAAAATAACGTTAAAATCTCTGCTCAAAACCTCCCTTTCCTATTCCCAACAGTTGCGCAATCTCGAATATGCCCGCAACACGATCGCCATCAACCATCGCAACTATCTCGCCATCCTCGATCAAATGGAGCAATTAGCCCAAACCCCCCTAGAGGCGTTGCGGGTGTTTGGGGAAAAAGAAGCCGTTACGTTTCAAGACCAAATCACCGCCGATCTCAACTACTTCCGCCATGGATCAGGGTTGCTGGATACCGCGATCGCCTCCATTCGTGGCCTAGTGGAAATTGACCAAGCCGAGCGCGATCGCCACCTCCAAGACGAGATCCAAGCCATTGGCGTAGGCATCGCCACGGGGGCGATCCTCGCCTCCAGTGCTGGCTTGCTCACCCAACGCTGGCATTGGCCCAGCCGCGATCGCCTCTTACCCCCCCATCCCTTTCTAATTGCAGTCCTGGGCAGCAGTGTGATCGCCCTCCTCACCTGGCGATGGATGAAACACATCCTCAATCAACGCCGTTGCCTCAAACGTTAGCCCATGGCAGCTTTGCGCTACTGTGGGGGAAGCGCCTCCCTACCCCAGAGATTGCCATGACTCCCTCCCTGCAAACCCCCCACAGTGGTTATCACTTTTCCCCTTGGCTCCCCGGTCGGTTTTTTGAAGGGTGGTATTACCGGGTGACATTGCCCCAGTTGGGGGAAAGTTTCGCCTTTATGTATTCCATTGAAGACCCCCAGGGGGGACAGCCCCACAGTGGAGGAGCGGCACAGATATTGAGGCCGGGCGATCGCTATCTCTGGCAGACATTACCCGATGTGATGGGGTTTTGGGCCGCAGGGGATGGCCTCGCCCTCAACCACTGCCGCCGCGAGGGCTAGGGGGAAGGCTAGAGCGCAACAGGCGATCGCAACCAAGGCTATATTTCGGAAGAGCGCGGGGTTTCTTGCCGATTAGCTAAAAATAATCCAATGGCCTTGCCGCGATGACTAATACTGTGTTTGGTTTCCGGGGACATTTCGGCAAAGGTTAAACCGAGGGAGGGAACATAGAAAATGGGATCATAGCCAAAGCCATTATTCCCCCGAGGTGCGAGGGCAATTTCCCCTGCACAACTGGCCTCAACGGCCAAGGCGATCGCACCATCGGGACGAGCAAGGGCGATCGCACAGATGAATTGAGCCTCGCGCTGAGAGGTGTTTTCTAAGGCCTTTAAGAGCCGTTCAATGCGTTCTGGGTCAGTTTTGCCATAGCGGGCAGAATAGACCCCCGGCGCGCCATCAAGGGCATCTACAGCTAACCCTGAATCATCGGCGATCGCCCATTCCCCTAAAGCTTGCGCTACTTGGGAGGCCTTTAACGCCGCATTTTCAGCAAAAGTTGTCCCCGTTTCCTCAATTTCTAATTCATCCGGTTTGAGGGCTAATTCCCACTCCTCCCCGGCTAAGTATTTTTGCAATTCCCGCAATTTGCCGGGGTTACTGGTGGCCACAATTAATTTTTTCATGATCTTTCTCCGAGAAACCCCATCCCCCAAGTGGAGTGGGGTTGTTGACGAATTCTTCAGACTCAAGACGGGCGTATTCTTTAACGGGTTTGAAAAATATTCTGCACCATTTGTTTATCTAAACGGGCAACCGTGCGATTTAATTCCTCCTGTTCTCCTCCATCCAAAAACCATCCTAACGCCCCTAAATTTTCCTCCGCTTGTTGGACGGTTTTAGCCCCCGGAATGGGGATAGTACCTTGGCAGATGCACCAATTTAGGGCGACTTGTGCCATGGTTTTCCCTCGATGTTGTGCGATCGCCCCCAAGGTATCCAATAACGGCTGAATCCCCGGTAATAACTGCCGACAGAGAAACCCCCGTAAACCAGACGGCAACGCCCCCCCCAGTTTATATTTCCCCGTCAACAACCCCAATGCCAAAGGACTATAAGCAATCAGTTGAATCCCCAACTCATCACACACAGCCTTTAAATCCAACGTCGTCAACGGATAAGTCGAGAGCAGAGAATACTGCACCTGTAAACTCGTGAGGGGAATACCCCGCTCCTGAAAGCGTTTATAGACCTTTTTTAAGCGTAATGGTCCATAATTAGACAATCCCACCCCCCGGACCACTCCTTGCTCATACAAGTCCCCCAAACCGTCCAATAAAGCCCACTCCTGCCACGGAGCATAATTGGCCGTAGACCAGTGCATCTGCACCAAATCCACCGGACGACCCAAACGCTGCGCCGATGCTTTCTGGGCCCCCACCATTGCCCCCCGCGTCCAGCGCCAAGGATAGGCCGCCAATTTCGTCGCGATACAAATTTTCTCCTGATTCAACCCTTGATAGGCTTGGGCAAAGCGTCCTAGGAGTTTCTCACTCTGTCCCTTCAGTTTCCCGGTGCCGTAGGAGTCTCCCGTATCAAACAAGGTGACACCCCGACTCACACACAAATTAAACACCCGTTGTAGTTCTTCATCCATACTCGGGTCATAATCCCAGAGGAGACGATTCCCCCAAGCCCAAGTTCCACAGCCCATCACGGGAAGGGTAAGCTTTTGTTGCTGGTTCATGTTTTCATGGCAAGCGGTAAACAGTTGTAGGGTACGACAAAAAGAACAACTTGGGTTCACTTAGAACAACCTTAAATTCTGACGCACCATTTCCCTACAACGAACTAAACCCCCCACGATAGTTATTAAAAGGAGGCTGATTACAGCCAATATTCACCCCACCCCCATTAGGAGCCGTATTTTCCAGTTCCGCATCCGTGGGAATTATCGGTTTATTAGACTCACAAACGGTGGTAATGGTCAGAACTTCCCCCCAATCTGCATCGATTAAACCTGTACCAGCTAGACCAATATAAGCCCGTAATGTCGGCTTTCTAGGGGCTGCCCAGTTCGCGACACTTTCCCCCCCATCTTTAGAGGCGATCGCATACCGATAATTCTCCGTCTGCGCTTGAATCCCCATCCCCAATTCACTCAAGCGACTCGCATAAATCCCAGCCGCCACAAAATACATCTGTTGCCCCCGATTAATCGCCCCAATATTCATTTTCGCTTCCGCCTGTTTCGCCTTATTCGCCTGTCCCAACATGGACGGATAAGCAATCGATGCCAAAATGCCAATAATAATCACTACCACCAATAATTCAATCAGCGTGAATCCTGCTGAACCTTGTCCTTGTCGCGCACACTGACCGAGAAAGCGGGTTTTCCAGTTGCTATTCATCACGTCTACCCTCCCCGTGCCGTTTTCAGATCAACTACACCTCCCCATTACCAAATTTTAGATAGTTGTGACAAAACTTAATCATTTCACAAGTAAACAGTCATACAAAGAGACGAGGACGAGTGGCACCCTTGACCCATTCACCTTTTTTGTGTTAACTTAAACGTACTCATTACCACTTCATATAAATAAACGCTGAAAAAACAAACATGGTCAAAATTGTTGGTATTAGTGGCAGTTTACGCCCAGACTCCTATAGTGCTTTAGCCTTAAAACAAGCGGCACAACGAGTTGAGGCACTCGGAGCCGAGATGAACCTTTTGGACATTCGCCAGTTAAATCTCCCCTTTTGTGATGGAGGAGAAGACTATCCCGACTATCCCGATGTTACCCGCCTAAGACAAGCCTTTCAGGAAGCCGATGGGATAATTCTGTCCACCCCGGAATATCATGGTGGTGTGAGTGGAGTCCTAAAAAACGTCTTGGATTTGATGAGTTTTGAGCATTTAGCCGGGAAAGTAACCGGAGTGATTAGCGTTTTAGGGGGACAAGCTAACAGTAATGCCTTAAATGATTTGCGGGTGATCATGCGCTGGGTTCATGCTTGGGTAATTCCCGAACAAATCGCCGTCGGTCAAGCTTGGCAGGCCTTTAGTCCCGAAGGGAAACTATTAGACGAGAAATTAACCCAGCGTTTTGATCAATTTGCTCAAAGCTTAGTGGAGCATAGCGAAAAGTTGAAGAGGCAAACATGACAGGTTTTAGAGGAGGCAAAGAAACGGTCAACCTCAATATAGGTTTTTCCTTCCCACTCCGCTTGTTAAACTTAAAAAATCAATTATCAATTATCAATGAATTCTCCCCCAATCCTGTTAGAATGGGGAACAGTTCACCAAGCGAAATCTAAAAAATTGCCAATGAGTCGTATTCGGGTTGCCCTTGTCGAAGACCATGACTTAACTCGGGTCGGACTGAAAACAGCCTTTCTCCGCGAGAGTGAGATTGAATATATCGGAGAAGCAACCAACGGGACAGACGGTCTGAAGTTGCTGCAAACTCAACGGCCAGACGTGGGGATTGTAGACATTGGTCTGCCGGGCATTGATGGTATTGAACTGACTCGTCGCTTCAAATCCTTAGCCGTAGATAAAACCGCCACCAAAATCCTGATTTTGACGCTACAGGATCAAGAAGAGGCCGTGATGGCCGCTTTTGGAGCCGGGGCGGACTCTTACTGCATGAAAGATATTAAATTTGACCTACTGCTAGAAGCCATCCGAGCCACTCATCAAGGGAACGCTTGGATTGATCCGGCGATCGCACAAATTGTTCTGAGTCAAGCCAAAGCCAGCACCACCCCCCCCAGTAATGATCCCCCCAACTACGGGCTAACAGAACGAGAACTCGAAGTTTTACAACTGATCGTTAACGGCTACAGCAACGCCGACATCGCCCAAGAACTTTACATCACCGTTGGCACAGTAAAAACCCATGTGCGCAACATCTTAAACAAACTCTGCGCCGACGACCGCACCCAAGCCGCCGTCCGCGCCCTCCGTTCCGGTCTAGTGTGCTAATATCCCACTCAAACCCTCTCACAGCTTAACTTTTCGGATTCTAGCGTAACTCTCGCCAGCTTTTTGGTAAAATGAGGGAGTGTCAGCAACCGCTCTAGACCCTCAGTCAGTCCACTGAACCCATTGCTCTAGAGCCACTGGTGTACATGACCGACAACAAAAACCCCTTAAAATCCTCTTACAACTAGAGCATTGATCCAACTTGAACCCGTTGTATCCGATTCAGAGATGGTCTGTCAGGGGCTTGGCTTAGACAAAAATCAAACGAATCCGGATTCATCGATTCGGGATATTCTCTTGTTCACCCCTTGATTATTGTTGAGTCCTAAACCAGTTGAGTCTAAAACCACAAACCGGAGTGAGTGAATGAGTCAGGTAAGCCCCAAAAAACTAAAATTAATGGTGGTGGATGATGAACCTGATAACTTAGATCTGCTTTACCGTACCTTTCGGCGGGACTTTAACGTGTTTCGGGCTGATGGAGCTCTAAGCGCCCTTGACACCCTAGAACAAGAAGGCGAAATGGCCGTGATCATCTCCGATCAACGGATGCCCGTCATGAACGGAACCGAATTCCTCAGCAAAACCGTTGACCGCTTTCCAGACACCATTCGGATCCTACTAACCGGATACACCGATGTCGAAGACTTAGTAGATGCCATCAACTCAGGGAAAGTCTTCAAATACATTACCAAGCCCTGGAACCCCGAAAAGCTCAAAGAAACCGTTCAACAAGCCTCAGAAACCTACTTAGTTCTCAAACAACGAACTAACGAACTCAGTCGCGCCCTGCGGCGGGAAGAAATCCTCAACGTAGTGACTAGCACAATTCGGGAGTCCCTCGACTACCAGAATATGCTCAAGACCATCGTTAAAACCATCGGGGAAAAATTCCAAGCAGATCAAGGTATTCTCAAACCCGTTGAAGATAATCAACTCGGGAGTGAATGCTTTTTCTATCCAGCCCTCGGGCCCCCTGAAGACAACACAGAAGAAGCACCCCCTCCTCCCCTCTCCTCAGAAGTAGAAAACCTGCTCAAAACCGTTCTAGCCACCCAAGAAACCCAAATCGAAGGGCGCGCCAACCGGGAAGGAGGCTTACACCTAGCCATCCCTCTCACAGTGCAACAGCAGATTTTAGCCGTTTTATATCTCAACCAACAAAACGCCTTGATTCCTTGGAGCGAGGAAGATATTAGCCTCATCCAATCCGTAGCAGAACAAGCCGCCCTAGCCATCTCCCAAGCTAAACTCTACCAACGAACCCAAGAGCAGGCTGAAAAAATGCGGGCAGAACTAGCCGTCGCCCGGCAAATTCAGCATAACCTACTCCGTCAGAGTTGGGGAGAAACCAAAAATGTTAAAGTACAAGCCAGTTGCTATCCGGCTCGGGAAGTAGGGGGGGATTTCTTTGAAGTCTATGTTCACCCACAAGGGGATGTCTGGCTTGCTGTGGGAGACGTATCTGGGAAAGGAGTTCCCGCCGCACTCTTTATGGCCAGTGCCATCTCTATTTTGCGTCGCGAACTCTCCCAAGAAGGTTCACCAGAACCCGATGTGGTGATGCGGAATCTCAATCAGACCATGAATGAAGACCTATTTAGTACAAATTGCTTCATTACCATGGTTCTTGCCCGCTATAACCCAGAAACCCGTCGTCTGGTTTACGCCAACGCGGGTCATATTTACCCTATGTTGTGGCATCACCAGAGTACGATAGATCAGGTGGCGGTCAACGAAACCGTCCAACCAGAGTATCTGACCGTGCGGGGGGTTCCAGTGGGCATCTTACCGATTTGGAAAGCAAAAGCGGGAGAAATGACATTAAATTCAGGCGATATTTTTCTGCTCACCAGTGATGGAATTACAGAAGCGACAATAATTCCGCCCTTAAGTCAGGGAGTCGATTCTGGGAACTCCAATAGTTCACACAATCCAATGCTGGGTCAGGAGGGACTTTGGCAGTTAATTCTCCAAGAACCTCAGACATTTGATCTCGATAGTTTACTTAATCGTTTTCGCGAATGTACCAATCAAGTTCAAGAAGACGACCAAACGATTCTATTTCTGGAGGTTCTGTAGCTGCATGAAGACAGAGCTAAATGTACCAAGTGATCTCAAGTTTTTAGCGGTAGTTGAGCGTTGGTTGCTTGACTGTTTACAAATTGAACTCGGCGACTCCGTAGAGTGGCCACGCCAGTCTAATCGTTTACGATTAGCCTTGGTAGAGGCTTATTCCAATGTGGTGCGTCATGCTCACCGAGATAAGCCCGATCTCCCGGTGTTACTTCGCTTAGAGTTAGATGAGCGGGATGTAGCGCTGGAAATTTGGGATCATGGCAATGGTTTTGACCTGTCCACCTATTTACCACCGAATCCTGATGATAAGCAGGAGGGAGGTTATGGCTGGTTAATTATGAACCGTTTAATGGATAAAGTGGAATACCGCTTACAGGTCAATGGTCGTAATTGTTTGAAGTTGGAAACCAGTTTACCGGAAATTAAGCCAACTGAGGTTTAAGGCGTGATTAGTGATTAGTGCTGGTGATCATTAGGGAGACTAATTATCAATTATCAATTCTCGATTTTTAAACTCTTTTGGGTAGGAAGCCCGCGCTGTACTCGTTGGCGCAGCCTGCCCGAAGGGCATAGAGTCAGCGTCGGGGAGTTCACGTTCAATAAGAGGCCGTCAAAAAGTTTAATAGGTTGACCAATCATCGGGGTCAATCCCCCGTTCTCGCAGGAGATTACGCAGTTGCTCTAATTCCCGTTCGGCTTGTTCGGCTCGCATTCGTTCCTGTTCAGCCCGCATTCGTTCTTGTATCCGTTCCTGTTCCGACTCCTCTGGACTCCGCAAATACTCCCCAGATACTGAGTCAAAAAACCGCAAACGACAATCGGATAATACCCGCAACTCTAAACCCAACACCTGTGAGGGAATGCTTAAGATGTCCCCTTCTAACTCCTCTAGGGGTAAAATCTCATACTCTGCCCCTACTAAACGCCGTCCTCGTAGGGGTGGG
>NZ_JAIHOM010000250.1 GCF_026130165.1 Spirulina subsalsa FACHB-351
CCCTGCTCCCCCTCTCCCCGATTCCCGATTCACGGATTTAGATTGCAAGATGACTGTTGAAATTTCCCCCCGCTCTCTAAAGGTTCTCACGTCTATCACCTACCCGGTGGTGGAGATGTTCCATTCGGTTCAAGGGGAGGGAACTTGGGCGGGGAGTAATGCCTTTTTTATTCGTTTGGGGGGGTGTGATGTGGGCTGTTCTTGGTGTGATACTAAAGAGTCCTGGCCGTTGAATCATCACCCCCAAGAGTCAGTTCAACGGCTGTTAGAGGCGGCTAAAGAGGTTAATCCATCAATGGTGGTGATTACGGGGGGGGAGCCGTTACTCCATGATCTCCATCCCCTCACTGAGGCGCTCCATGGTGCCGGATTGTGCCTGCATCTGGAAACGTCGGGCGCTCATCCGTTCAGTGGTTGTTTTGATTGGGTGACGTTTTCCCCGAAACGTTTTAAACCGCCCCATGAGAGTATTTATAAACGGGCGGACGAGTTAAAGGTGGTGGTGTGCGATCGCGCAGATCTAGAATGGGCAGAGTTACAAGGGGCGAAGGTGGGGGAATTTGCCACCAAATATCTCCAACCAGAATGGAATTCCCCCAGCAGTCAAAAGTTAGTATTTGATTATGTGTTAACCCATCCCGACTGGCGGATTAGTCTACAAACTCATAAGTTTTTAGGAGTTCTTTGACGTTTCCCATGTCCAGCGTTCACCAGTGGATTATTTATAAAGAATTTCGCTTTGAAGCAGCCCATCGTTTACCCCACCACGATGGGAAATGTCGCCGTCTCCATGGTCATAGTTGGGTGGGACGGGTGTATGTCAAAGGCGATCGCCTCATTCCTCAAGGACCCAAGCAAGGTATGATCCAAGATTTCGGGGATCTCAAGGCCTATCTCAAGCCCCTAGTGGAAGAGTTTTTAGATCATCACTACCTCAACGAGACGACTGGATTGGAAAGTCCCACCAGTGAGGCGATCGCTCAATGGGTGTATGAACGGCTCGAAGCCGCAGGTTTACCGGGTTTGCACGCCGTAGAAATCCATGAAACCTGTACATCGGCAGCCCGGTTCAGTAGAGATTGACAACTCCCCGCCGTAAACGGTCGGGGATTCTCGTGTCACAGGGAGACTCTAGCTGGAGTATAAACTCCAACCCCGATATCTTTACCCTCGACGAGCGTTGATACGGTCTGCCCGACCGCATTT
>NZ_JAIHOM010000154.1 GCF_026130165.1 Spirulina subsalsa FACHB-351
CGAGTTGTGGAGTTAACCATGACCGGGATATTAATGCCAGTGCGAACATTTTGGCCGCTGGACTAGCGGTGTCAGTCTGTGGAGCGACCGTAAGACCCGAACAGAGTAAATCTGTGAAGGCTGGTGCCATGAAGCAGAAACCTAAATCGTGAGGTTTAGGAATCCCCGTCCTTTAGGACGGTCGGAGGATGTCAAGTTTTTAAGGGTAATAGTACAGATACAAGTGAGGGGTTGGGATTTCAACCGACCTTTTTGGACTATAGCAAATCCTCTCGGTTTTCGACGAGCGGTTTTGTTCAGAACTCCCGATTTGGCGCCCAAGCGCAACTACGAAACTGATTCCCGACTCCCGATGCTCTTGACTTCTAACTTTGGGTCTTAACTTGTCAAGATTGGGGGGGAGGCACAAGGCAAGGGGACATCTCCATCAAAAGACTAAATAATACTCGCCATGATTCGGTACCCACGTTAACCACTCTTGCTCCGATATTTGACAGAGTAATAGGGCTTGATTCCCTGCGAAAGAACTCGGTAGGTCTTCTAACATAATCCAGGTTCCGGGTTTGAGACGCTGCCAAAAACTTTGGATGAGGGGACAAGAGGCAAAAGGAGGGATGTCCATAGTTTTGTTTTTCCCGATAAGTTTAAAGTTTTGTGACTAAATATACAGAAATTATTTTCTGTATTATAAGCGACGATTTTTTGTGAACGGGGAAATGTAAACTGAATTGTAAGTAACGTTTTGCAAAGATCGTGATTTTAAAAGCCCTTGTCTTTTCTTTCTATCTCGACTGAACAACTGCAAAAATGGCTAGATGAAGGCTTGAAGCTGAGTCAAAATGGACATTTGCCGACTTATATTCCTCAATTGGCGGCGGTAGATCCTTGTGGGGGGGCTGTTTGTTTACAAGGGGTGGCGGGGGAAGTTTATCAGGTTGGTCATGTAACGTTACGTTTCCCGTTGATGAGTGTCATTAAACCTTTTGTGTTGTTATATGTTTTGCAAGAGGTGGGGGTAGAAATTCTCGGGCAACGGGTGGGGATGAGTCCATCGGATCAACCTTACTATTCTTGGGAACAGTTGGTGGCGGATGGGGGATTTCCCCGTAACCCGATGTTAAATAGTGGGGCGATCGCATTATGTGATTTAATGCCCGGAAATGCTGCCACAGAACGAACCGAGCGTTTTCGTTTGTGGTTAAATGAGGGGGCAGGTTGTGGGTTAAGGTTAGATGAGGGGGTGTTAGACTCTGTGCGATCGCATCCCAATCTCCGCAATTTGAAGTTAGTCGAAACTTTAACCCAAGCGGGGTATCTCCAAAAGCCAGAACAGTCCCTTGACACCTATCAACAAGTGTGCTGTCTTTCCGGTGCGATCGCAGACATTAGTCAGTTAGGGATGATGTTAATTCAGCCCCCCCCTAGCATAGCGCCTCAACATTGTGAGCAGGTATTAGAAATCATGCTCACCTGTGGACTCTATGAGGACTCCCCCCACTTTGCTCAACGAGTGGGCATTCCCCTAAAATCTGGGGTGAGTGGTATCGTTTTAGGGGTGATTCCCCAAACCGGAGTCATCGCTTGTTACAGCCCTCCCTTGAACGAACAGGGGCATTCTATCGCGGGTTTATGGTGGGTGGAAACCTTCGTGCAACACATCCGGAATATTTGACCGAAAATAATGGGATACAAGCCCCGTCCTTCAGGACGGCTTTTTATTACCTATCGGGTCAGACGTGGGGCTTCTTGGGGAAGAAGCTAAAAATCTAAAAAAATACTGAAAGGCAATTCATTCTCAGCTAAATGCTTCTAGGATGATTACTTAGCTTGGTAGCATATGACACAAAATCTCTTTGAATTCATGGATCCCTCTGATGCAGATCAAGGTTCCGGGAGGCGATCGCCATCTTTTGCGCCCCATTGCCCAGCTTCTCCAGATGAGTTCACGTCTATCCCATCGAGTTTTGATCTACAAGGGGTTTATTGCCTATTGGTGCAACAATTAGCCCGTTCCCTGCCCATTATTAGTAGTTTGTTAGTCTATCACGACCCACAAACAGGCGATCGCCTTTCCGTCACCCATCCCACCCCCTCCAATCCTGAGTTAAGCGAATTCATCACCCGGCAACTCCTCACTCAGGAATTCCTCGACTTGCCCGATAATCCAGAGAATCCCTGGCCTACACGACAAATCGCAGAGAATATCATCCCCATTCCCAGCGCAGAGGGAGTCTGGGGCTATGTCTATCCCCTCAACTCCCTCAAACCCTATTTAGAATACCTCCTGTTGCTCTTAGAAGCCCCCTTAACTCCCCCTCAAAGCACCATCTTCCAACAACAGGGCAAACTGATTAGCTATTACTTAACCCTTTATCAAACCGAAGCGAGACAACAGGCCAAGATTAACCTCTTAGAACAAGTTATTCAGCGCCTAGAACATCAACTGCGCAACCCTTTAGGCTTAATTGCCCTTTCTGCCGAAACCCTGCGCTTAGGATTAGCCGAAGAGTCCCGCTTGAGTCAACAGGCCATGGTTATTCGGGATACCGTCCATGATTTAACCCAACACTTAACCGATTTACTTTATTGTGGACAACAGGCTAATTTACAAATTGCCCCCTATAATATACGCACAATTTTACTCAATAGTTTACAAGGTTTATATCCCTTTTTAGAAGAAAAAAAAATTGAAGTAGACTATCCTGAGCAGCCCGTAATCATTCCCGTTGATCAGTGGCAAATTAAACAAGTTTTTGATAATATCTTGAGCAATGCCATTCATTTTAGTCCCGTTGAAGAAATAATTACTTGTAACTGGCAGGTCTTTAAAAATGAGGTCTTAATTGAAATTCGGGATCGGGGTTGTGGTCTGAGTCCAGATGAGGTCAGCCGTGTGTTCCAGCCCTTTTATTCTCGTCGTGCTGGAGGACAAGGCTTAGGATTGGCGATCGCACAGAAAATCATTCTCGATCACCAAGGGCGACTGTGGGCAAGTAATTTAGCCGACGGAGGGGCGCAATTTTCCTTTGTTTTACCCCTACACCATCGCCAGACCCACTAAGTTCAGAAACTTAGTCAAAAAACCTAATTTCAAGAAAACTTAAGTTTTTTAAACTTAAGTCAAGAAACTTAACATTTCACAACTTTAAAATCGATGGTTTCTACAGTCAATCCTCCCCCAACCCATGCCGATCATTCCCCCACCTTACCCCCAACCATTTCGCTCTTATTAGTAGACGATAATCAGCCCTTTCGCCAAGGATTACGCATCCTCCTAGACTTTTACAATACCGGGGGAAAAACCCAGTTTTTAGTCGTCGGAGAAGCCGGCACCCCCCAACAGGCCATCCATGTCGCCCTTGAACAAAACCCCGCCATCACCATCCTCGACATGGAACTATCCTCCGGACAAGAAGATGGCATCAACACCTTACGCGACCTAACCAGTCACCACTACCCCGGTAAAGTGCTAGTGTTATCTGGCCATCGAGAAGAACAGATCATCTTTCGCGCCATGCAAACCGGAGCCGCCGGATATGTGCTAAAAGATCGAGTCGCCGATCAACTTTTACCCGCCCTTTTAACCATCCTCAACCAACAAATTTATCTCGGTCCAGAAGTAGCCACATCATTTTTCCGACTGTTCCATTTCTATGGAGGGCGTTCCTTACCCCAAAAATCCAGCATTCACCTTTCAGAACGAGAGCAAGAAGTGCTAAATCTCTTAGTCGAAGGGGTTTCCAACGATAAAATCGCCCAAAAACTCTATATTACCGTGGCCACCGTCAAGGCCCATCTCACCCGTATTTTCGAGAAACTCGGCGTAAAAAGCCGTACCCAAGCCATCGTTAAAGCCTTGAAATTGGGTTTAGTCAGCACTGAAGGGTCATAATTGTATTGATTCATTATCAATTATCAATTCTCAATTGATCAACCCACCCTTCCCCCAACGACTATGGCAAAATGACGGAGTACCCTGATTTTAGATCCACATGATTTCAGTCTCCCCCAGGAGTGCAACCACTCCACACCTTCGGGCTTGTCCCATTAATCCTAATCATTGGTATGTTGTCGCCCGCAGTCCAGAAGTCAGCACCCAGCCTTTAGGGATTACCTTGTGGAAACAAAAAATCGTTGTCTATCGGGATACCCAAGGTCAAATCCACGCCCTCGAAGACCGATGTCCTCACCGTCAAGTTCAACTGAGTACCGGGAAAGTGACGGGAGACTATCTAGAATGTGTTTATCATGGCTGGCAATTTGATGCCCAAGGTCATTGTGCAGAAGTCCCCTATTTAGCCGCTAATCAAAAACTCCCCCAGTGTAAAATCAAAACCTATCCCGTCCAAGAACAAGATGGTTTTGTCTGGTTGTTTCCCGGTGATCAAGATGCCACTCAAGTTGAATTAATGGGTGTTCCTGAATGGGATCATCTCAACTATATTGCTACAGTTTCTCTAATTGACTGTCAGGGTCACTTTTCTTTTTTAATTGAAAACTTAATGGATATGTATCATGGACATTTACATGATAACTACCAAGCTTGGGCATCGGCTAAATTAGAGAACTTAACAGAAGAACCCGGCAAGGTGACGGCTCTTTATGAGGCTCAAAGCTACTACAAAATTGATAAAATTTGGTCAATTTCTCAACTCTTTTTTCCCGCTTTACGTCGTCTTCATCCTGAGCCGTTAACGGTGACATACCAATATCCTCATTGGTATTCTACCCTAGGGCAAGATTTCAAAATCTATTGTTTATTTTGTCCGGTGAATGAAACCCACACCCGCGCTTATTTAATCCATTTCACCTCATTAAATGCTTTTTGGCGGCTGCATAAACTGCCGATTCCCTTTAGGAAGTTTGTTAAAGATAGTTTATTTGGATCCGCCCAGAAGCTCCTTGACGGGTTAGTGGTTCAAGATGTAGAAATGATTGAGCAAGAACAGGCCGCGTACCTGAAAAATCCTGAGCAGCGCAATTTTGAATTAAACCGGACTGTAAGTGCTGTTCAACGGTTAATTCAGAGTCAATTTGAGCAGCAGGTCGATTAAAAACGGATTTGTACGGTGGCGAGACGGCGATCGCGAGCAAAGGTAATCTCAGCCCCTCCCGGACGACTATTCAGGAAGGAGAGCAGATCCCGAATGTCATACACACGACGGCGGTTAATGGCAACAATGCGATCGCCCGGTCGTAAGCCCAAACGAGCCGCCAGAGAACCCTGTTGAACCTGTTGGATTACTAAATCAGAAGTGATGGCAATGCCTAAACTGTGGCGACTGTCACGACTCGGAGCCGGGGGGCGCGCTTGGGGTTGCCGTTGGGGTTGTCGGGCCAATTCAAGGGCGGCGTTGCGGGCTTGGGCAATGCGATCGCGGTGTTGATTAATAAAGCCCTGAGCCGCTTCTGCACTGGTGGCAAAGCCGATCCCTATATTCCCCCCACCGGTGCTTAAAATCGCCTTATTCACCCCAATTAAGTGGCCTTGGGAGTTCAAGAGCGGCCCCCCGGAGTTGCCCTGATTAATCGCCGCATCGGTTTGTAAGTCGCCATTGGGGGCAATGCGGCTTAAAATTCCGGTGGTGAAGGTTCCGGCTAGTCCAAAAGGACTGCCAATAGCATAAACTTCCTGACCGACACGAATCTCTCGGGAAGTGGCTAAGGGAATCGTGGGAAACCGTCGATCGGCAATAATTTGGACTAAAGCTAAATCATTTCGACGGTCTAAGGCTAACACTTGCCCACGATGGCGTTGACCATCGGCCGTGATCACTAAAACCACTCCTTGTCTCGCCCCGGACACCACATGATGATTGGTTAAAACTAAGCCCTGTTCCTGAATAATACTGCCTGACCCCGAACCATTGCCCGTGTCAATGGTGACGACGGCCGGACTGGCTTTCTCGTACACCTGAATCCGGGTCTGTTCCGTGGGATTAAATTTAGGGGTAGCGGCAAAGCTGGGCTGGGCAAAGCTGAGGGCGGCCCAGCTCGATTCTTTACCCACAGGGGGGGCTGCTACTAAACAGCAGGATAAGGCACAGGCGAATAAATAAGCAGGTTTCATGACTCTAACTCTTCCCACATTGTTTAGGAATGCGCTGGATGGTTTGATGCTAATTTTTCTGATGGTTACAATGAATCAACTGTTCCCCGGATTGAACTATGCGACTTAAACCTTGGCAATGGATTGTTTTAATCACGCCCATTACCGTGATTGTTCTGTTCCTACTCATTGCCGCCGGAACACAAATCCACGATTGGCGGCTGAATTGGATTTGGGCGGTTTTTACCCTCCTGCTCGTGGGCTGGCGTTGGTTATTAGTCCGGTGGACTAAACCCCTGCCTAGCTCCCTCGAAACGCCTCTAGTCGCTTGGGAACAAAGTCTAGACTCTCCCACCTTCACCCCAGAAGGCCGAGATCAGGCTCTGGAACAGGTGGAACGAGTCCTACAAGGTATTTTAGCCCAAGCGCAAAGCGATCGCCCGCTCTGGGAGGATATGGCGACCTTCTGGGAACGCTGCCGGGAGGTGGTGGTGCAGGTGGCGCAAGTTTATCATCCCGAAGTACAATATCCGATTCTCAATATCTACATCCCCCAAGCCTACGGTTTAATGCGCAGTACGGTTGAAGATGTGGACTGTTGGATGGAGCAGTTAAGCCCCGCTTTAAATCAAGTGACAGTGGGACAAGCTTATCAAGCCTATGCCCTCTATCAAAAATTAGAACCTTCTGCCCGGAAAGCCTTGCGGGTGTGGAATTGGGCGCAATGGCTGCTCAATCCGGCGGCGGCGGCGGCTCGGATGGCTAGTCAAGGCACGAATCAAAAGGCGACTCAGCAATTGCTGGTCAATTTGGGGCAAATGGTGCGAGAAACGGCGCTGCGCAATTTAGCCCGTCAAGCGGCGGCACTCTATGGGGGACAAGGGGTTCCGAATCTGGAAACGGCCGCCCCTCCCCCCGGTCTGGCTAAAGCGAAAACGACCACCTTACAGGCGATTTTAGAGGCGGCCGAACCGACGGAACGCCTAGAGCAAAAGCCCTTAAATTTGTTGTTTATGGGGCGCACGGGGGCGGGGAAAACGAGCTTGATTAACAGCTTGTTTGAGTCGGAACAGGGGGAGGTGGATGTGTTACCCAGTACGGATCAAATTAAAAGTTATCACTGGGAAACTCCCCAAGGGGATAGTCTAACGCTGTGGGATACACCGGGTTACGAACAGGTGAACCAACGGGAATTTCGGGCTTGGGTGTTAGAGGCGGCCCAGGAGTCGGATTTGTTGCTGTTGGTGACTCCGGCCTTGGATCCGGCGCTGCAAATGGATGGGGATTTATTGCAGGAGATTCACGCCACGGCCTCGGATTTACCCATTTTGGGGGTAGTGACCCAGGTGGACAAGTTGCGCCCTCTGCGGGAGTGGGAGCCGCCCTATGATTGGCAAAATGGCGATCGCCCCAAGGAAAAAAATATCCGCGCCGCGACCCAATACCGGGGGGAACAGTTGGCAGCCTTTTGTGGGCAAGTCCTGCCTGTGGTGACTCAAGATTGGCAGACTGGGCGCAGCCCTTGGAATATTGACACCCTGTCCGTGATCTTGTGGGAGGCGATCGCACCCACCCAACAAATCCGGCTGGCCCGTTTTTTGCGCGATCGCGAAACCCGGATCATTGCTACCGCCAAACTCATCGACCGCTACACCCTACAAATGACCACCACCCAAGGCCTCACCGCCCTCTTAAAAAGCCCCATTCTTCAGTTTCTCTCCACCCTGACCACCGGATCTCCGGCCCTAGCCTATTTACTCGCCGAACAGATCCCCGTAGAACAGTTACCTGTGGTCATTGGTAAGTTACAACTGGCCTATGATCTTTATAATTTATTAGGGAGTAAAAACACTAAAAGCCCCTCTTTTGATCTCTTAGCCCTGTGGCCTTTATTATTAGAAAATAATGCTCGACCCGACCAAGAAGCTTGGGCATTTGGTCATGCTTTAGTAGAGTATTGGACTCAACCCTTAAGCTTAGAGCAAACCGAACAGCGTTATCAATATTATCTGAAAAATTTTCCCTAAAATGCTCGCGTTTCCCGACCCGGAGCATTGAGGGGAAAAACAAACAGTTAGCCAAGGGATTAACCCCATCTACTTTTGCGACCCAACCCGACCCTCTCCCCTTGACAAGCCATCAAAAATCGCCAACAATAAACAAAAAAAAGCCCCCCCTTCCAAAGGTATAAATGAGGAGGATTGGCTCTGTCAATGGTGATGTAACTTCTCAACAGACATTCTTTCTGATTTCTTAACCTTTAGCCATCCCCCTCGGGACAGATTGATCCCATCAAAAAATCCATGAGTATTATCGAACAACCCCTAGGTTCCGTGATTCAGGGGTCATTAAGTCAAGGTTTAGAAGTCCGTCTTCATGCAGATGTTTCCGTAGAAGATATGCGAGTCGGAAAATTCCTGGTGATTCAGGGGGTGCGATCGCGCTTCTTTTGTCTCCTGACCGACGTTTCCCTTGGCACCGCCAACCCTCGCATTTTAGTCAATCCCCCCAGTCTCGAAGACGACTTTTTACGGGAAGTCCTCGCCGGAGGCGGCACCTACGGCACCATCAACCTCTCCCCCATGTTGATGTTCACCCCCGACGAACGCCCCAACACCTTCCCCACCGGACTCGCCATTCCCCAAACCCAAAACGGCAAAAGTCCCCTCGCCTCCTTCACCCCCAACAGCAACAGCGACGTTCTCCTCCTCCCCGTCAAAACCATCCCCAGTCACTTCAGCCCAGTATACGAAGCCAACGAGAACGACTTTCGCATTGTCTTCGGTTGGGAAGATGACCCCCAGCGCAAAAACTTCGCCGTCGGTAAACCCCTAGACATGGATGTTCCCGTCTGTCTCAACTTAGATCGAGTGGTGGAACGGAGTAACGGCATCTTCGGCAAATCCGGCACCGGGAAATCCTTCCTCACCCGCCTCCTGATTTCCGGCATTATCCGCAAAAAAGCCGCCGTCAACCTGATGTTTGATATGCACTCCGAATATGGTTGGGAAGCCATGCAGGAAGGTAAACAAATCAGCACCGTTAAAGGACTGCGCCAACTCTTTCCCGGCCAAGTGGAGATTTACACCCTAGACCCCCAATCCACCCGCAGACGAGGCGTTCGGGATGCTCAGGAACTGTATTTGAGCTACGATCAAATCGAAATCGAAGACCTACGCTTAGTCAGCCATGAACTTGGATTATCCGATGCCAGCATTGACAACGCCAACATCCTCGCCGCCGACTTCGGCAAATCGTGGATTGTGAACCTCCTCAACATGACCAACGAAGAAATCCGGGAATTCTGCGAAACGAAACAAGGTCACACCGGGTCAATCATGGCGCTGCAACGGAAACTCATGCGCCTCGACAGCCTCAAATACATCAAAAACACCTGTCCCCACAATTACATTGATCAAGTCCTCCAATCCCTCAACGCAGGCAAGCACGTTGTCATTGAATTTGGTTCCCAGTCTAACCTGCTTTCCTATATGTTGGCCACCAACATGATCACCCGTCGGATTCACCAAAGTTACGTCACCAAATCTGAGCAGTTTTTACGCTCCAAAAACCCCCAAGATCGACCCCTGCAATTAGTGATCACCATTGAGGAAGCCCACCGTTTTTTAGACTCCAGCATTGTCCATCAAACCATCTTCGGCACTATTGCCCGGGAAATGCGCAAATATTTTGTCACTCTTTTAGTGGTAGACCAACGACCCTCGGGCATTGATAATGAGGTGATGTCTCAAATTGGGACCCGCATCACTTGTTTATTAAACGACGACAAGGATATTGATGCGATTTTTACGGGAGTTTCTGGGGGCCAAAGTTTAAGATCGGTTTTGGCGAAATTGGACTCTAAACAACAGGCCTTAATTTTAGGTCATGCTGTTCCCATGCCTGTGGTGGTGCAAACTCGTCCCTACGATGCACAGTTTTATCAGGAAATTGGTTCAACGGATTGGCAAGAATTACCAGATCATGAGGTTTTCGCGGCTGCCGATGCGGCCAAGGCTGATTTAGGCTTTTAGCTTGGGGCTTGCTACAACCGTATTTTCCCTATTCCTGCAAAGAATCCCCCGTTCTTTAGGGCTTGGGTGAGTATTGACACTCCCATCGCTAAAAGCGAGGGATTCTTGGTTCAACGAGTTTCCTTAACTTGGCAGGACGTATCCAACCAAGCCAGAGGGAATCTCTCCCCAAGCGTGAGTTCCGGTATGCCCTACCGT
>NZ_JAIHOM010000155.1 GCF_026130165.1 Spirulina subsalsa FACHB-351
GGGGTCAAAGTCGGAGGGGTCAATGGTGAGGGGTTCAATCCAGCCAATATCTGAACTGTCGTCTGCGGCATCAACGAGGCCGCTGGGGGTGAGGATGGGTTCAAGAATGAAGGCCTGAAAGTAGGTGGTTTCTGCTTCTTCTTGGGGGGATTGGGCTTTTTTGGTGCCGAAGAGGTTAAAGAAGAGTTGTCCGATAAACATGGTAGATTCCTAGTAAATGGTGGGAAGGGGGATATGTTTTGGGGATGGCCTCAGCCTGTTTTTCAATAGACAAGGTTGAAGGGGCTGCTTAGTTGTTTTGAATTTGTATAAGGATAATTTGATGAATGTTTGAAGTATGGGGCTAATTGTCTAAGGGGGTGGGAATTTTAGTGTGATAGCTGTTGTGACCTAGATAACACTAGGGTTGTGTTTGTAAAATGCCTAACTGTTGCCTTTAAGTGACTAACGGCTTATTTCCTCTCAGTTAGTTTTAACTGGGTTGGATAATATTCATTCTATGGGGAAAAAGTGGAAAAAAAGTTCATAGAAAGTTCATCTCTTTTCCGAAGTTCATAGAAAGTTCATTTTGCTAGTTTTCACGGTTGACAACCGATAAAAGCTTTAATTTTATCAAATCTTGTTGAAAAATTATGCAAGGTCTTTGAGTAATTTTTCTTAGATTTTACTTCTGCTTATTATTGAGGAGAAATTTGATCCGTAATTTCAGAATAGTTAAAGAACAATCTTTTTGGTTTTTCTATTAACTGAGAACTGGGTTACTAAGTTTTGGGAACGGTAATTAGTGCGTCAACAGTTCGCTGGATTGGAGCAATCCTGAAGTTAAAGTTTTGACGCACTCTAGAGGGAGTTTGGCATTTCATCGCGCTGAAGCGCAACTACAAACTTTTGGGTTAACGACAGAAGTTTGGCATATATTTTCGTACTTTGAATTTGCTGCAAATTTCGCCTTTTGCTACTTTATATAAGGGGACGGATTGTCCAGAATGAATGGTGGCAAAAACTTGACTATTCGGGTTTAATCGCCTTTGAGGATCAGTGATACGAGCAATGACTGGAACGGTAGAACGATTTAATTGTTCATCTTTAGTGTAAATTTCCCACTTTTCATCAACGGTTACTTCTAAAATTTCTGCTCCAAATTCATTAGGCGATAAGGATACTTTTGCTCCCGGTTGTACCCAGTGAATATCTTCTTGTTTGACCTGCATTTTTACGATTAATTGCTCTCGATCGGCAAGAGCTAATACGGGATCACCGGATCGTAAAACTTTGCCTTGGATTTGATACCAGTTGGGAGCAATAACTAATCCAGAAATGGGGGCTTTTAAAAGACTATGTTCAGCTTGCTTTTGTCTTTTAGTTTGAATTTGCTCTTCAATTTGTTGCTGCACTGGGACGCGACTTTGTGCTAATCGTTGGGCTTCTATATATTCTTGGTTTGCGGTATTATAAGCCGATTGTAGGCGTGTTAGTTCGTCCTGTTTGGCTTCTAGTTCAGTGCGAATCCGTCTTGTAATTGAACCGATAGCTGCTTGAGGTTCTCCCATTCTCGCTTGAATCATACTGGCTTCATCTCTTAATTTTTGAACGTTTCGTCTGGAAACTACACCCTCCTCTGCTAACTCTTCATGGACTTCAATATCCTTTCGCTGACTCTCTAGTTGTGCTTGTAAATTCTGAATTTGGATTTTGTAGCCTTGAATTTCTGGGGGCGGGCTGGAACTATTCAGGGAGTTATATTCTTGCTGAAGTTGATTGACTCGCGAACGAACTTGTTCTAAGTTGTCTTGAGTTTGTCTTAATCTTTCTTGAGCAAAGATAATCTGAGAGCGAGCATTTTCTAGGTTAACTTGATGGTCTAATGCCCGTAATTGTAAGTCTTGGGTTTCTTGTTCTAAAGCTTCACTTTCAATCTGAGCAATCGGCATTCCTGCTTCTATCGGGGACTCATGTTTAACAAACAGTTCTGTGATTTTGCCGGAAATTTCCATGGTAACTTCCCGATAAGCATCGGGATTAAATTCGACTAATCCATCAACGGCAAGGGAGGGATTTGTTCTAATTTGTGATACGGCTCCGACTCCGACTAAAATTGTGCCGATAATGAGCCAGTGGGTGGGAAAGTTTTTGTTTTTGGGTTGGGTATTTTCTTTGGGTTTTTGGTCTGGGGGTGGGGTTGATTCTTGGGTTGTTGGGGGTGGGGTGGAGGGGCGATTCTCCTGGGGAGGAACAACGCGAAAACGACGGGGGGAGGGAGAGTTAGAGGGGGTAGAGTTCATGGTATTACCTGATAGATAAGGGGGTTAAGGTTGATAGTTTTTTGGGGGGAAAGGGGGGCAAAAGATGCTGATTCTGAGGGAGCTAAGGGGGAATTTTTAATTGTTGTTTCTGGGGAAAAAGTAATAGATTGCCCAGGCGAGAATTAACAGTAGTGCGGTGATGGTGAAGTGGTCTAAAATGGTGTAGACTACGAGGCGGATAATGCTGCCGAAGATGAAGATTAGATATAAGAAACAAAAGGGGGCGTAGATGGCGAAAATGCTGTAGTGTTGGGGTTTTTCTTCTAGGGGTTTCCCGGTGAAAAGTTTGCGGTAGAATAGGAAGGAGCGATCGCGCAGGTTATTAATCCCGGTGATGGCTACGGCAAGATGGTAGCCGTCAAATTTGACCATGGGGTTTAAATTGACGGCAACGGTGAACAATCCTGCTACCATGAGTAAATAACTGAGGGTTTTAAACTCACTGTTGTTGAGGGAAAAGTGCCACAGCCAAAAGGCAATAGCGGCGATGACGATTTGACAAAGGACTCCACCCCCCACAACAAAAGCCCGTTGTTGGCGTTTTACGAGACAGTAGGAGTCGGTGGTGTTGGTATAGGCGGCGGGAATGAGTAACATGAATAAAAAGCCCATTTCGTGAACAATTCCGCCGTAATGTTTGAGGGTTAAAGCATGGGCAAATTCATGGAGGGTGACGACGAATGTGACGCATAAAATAAAGGGTATTATTAAAATGGCTCGTTGGGTCATCAAGAGGGTTGTTCCCATCTGTAATATTTCTGCTTTGGCTTCTAATCCCCACACTAAGGAGAAGCCCAAAAAGGCGAGTAAGGTATAGAAGAAAGGGGCAGTCCAAATCCAGCTTAACCATCGGGCAGGAGTGCCTAAATAGGGGTCTGGATTGAAGAGAGGGAGTTTGAAAAAAAGCAATTGTAGGGGGGTAAATTTCTTTTTAGGAGGTTTAGGGGGTTTTGTGCCTTTAAACATGGCTGTGGCTGTCATTAGCTGCATCAGATAGCCAAATTGGGCGGGGGTGATACCCACTTGGTTGGGGATTTGGGCGGAGGATGTTTTGCCGATTAATTCGATGGCTTGTTTGCTCCGTCCATCGACTTGGATAAAGGTGACATCTTCGGGATTGCGGAGTATCCAATACCCATCGGGATGTTCAATCCAATGGACGTTTTCTTTTAGGGGACTTTCGGGGGGGGGAGGGGTTGTATTTTCTCTTGTTTCTTCTGCTATTTCTTCCCCTTCTTCGGCTAAAATTCCCCACTGGAGAAGTTTGTTAAAGATTTCGTCGAGTTGGGTATCTTGGAGGGGGGTTTTAAACTGCTTTTGATACTGGGTTTGGAGTTGGGTGGGGGTACATTCTCCTGTAAAATGTTGGAGGATGTAGGCTTCGGTGGGGGTGAGTTCATAACAGGGCTGTCCTGTTTTGGCGATTAGTACCCATTTTTGCTGATTTTGCAACCGTCCGACTTGCCAGTATGGGCGTAAGTCGGGACAAGTTATCTCTGGGGGAGATGGGGGAGGTAGGGGGGAGGAGAGAGACATGGCAAATACACCGAGGGGACTCATTCCCGTTGGCAAGAATACAGCAGCACGACCAAGGGTGAATTACCTTTAGTCTAGGCGCAAGTTTTGGCGAAAAAGGTCATAGCTTGTTCATGGGGAGTTCATTTTTCCCAGAGGTGAGGTGGGAAATTTTGAGATGTTGCATCAAAGGGGGGATTTTTTCTGGAGACTTAATTGTAGAGAGTTGATAGGACAGGTTTGATCATGAGTGTAGCCCTTTGTCAGGAGCAATGGAAGATGGAAGCGATCGCACTTGAGGATTTGATGGAGTTTGCCGAAAATCTCTTGTTTCGCTATCAGCAGTCTTCCCTCACGGCCGTTCAGCGCCAAATTTTACGGGGTACCCTGGAAGGAAAACAATACTCGGAAATCCGTTCTGCGTCGCCCGATTTGCTCTCTCACTACTCCCCGGAATATCTGTCGCGCAATATTGCCTATACCCTCTGGCGGGATTTAACAGCGATCTGCCATACTTTAGGTCTACTACCAACCCAAGACCGCATCAATAAAAGGAATGTGCGGGTTTTGTTACAAGAAGCGTATCACCACTCTCAAGCCCAACCTCCTTATCCTAGCACATTGCCTGCAAGGGGGTTACTCCCCACGAGAGAGGGTCAAGACCTGTCGAATTTACCGAATTTTCAGCAGTGGGTGGGGCGATCGCATTTTATTGATGATTTGAGTCAAAATTTACTCTTAAACACCCGCATCATCACCTTATTAGGCATTGCAGGGATGGGTAAAACCACCTTAGCATTACGTTTAACCCTAGATTTAAAACTCCAAGCCCGATTTCCTAACCGCATTGTCCTACAATTTCAAACAGGACAAGATCCCTTTCTTCTAATTGCCCAACGGATTTTAGGAGAAGCCACAACCCAACGTTTTAGCAGCGATCCTGATAAACTAATGAATGCCGTGGTGCAGGAGTTACAGACCGCCCCTTATTTGCTGTTATTAGACCAACTGGAATTAGTATTAGATCGGGGAGGGGATGGGGAAATGTGCGATCGCCCCCTCTACACCTTCCTAGAACGCATCCTCCTTACCCCTCAGATGCCCAGTCGCTTGATTCTCACCTCTCAAATTCAACTCCCCTGTCTCCTCGAAGGGCGTTATCGTCCCCTCCTACAACAAGTTCGCCTCCCCGGACTCGCCCCAGAAGAATCCCTAGAACTCTTTACCCGTCTAGGGATAACCCCCCAAACTCCCCAAGAAAAAGGCTATCTCATCCGTCTCATTAATCTCTACCAAGGCCATCCCCTCGCCCTACGCATCATTGCCCAAGAAATACAGCAATCCCCCTACAACAGCAAAATTCAGCCCTACTGGTGCAACTACGGCGATGATCTCGAACAGTGCGAACGGTGGTTACAAGATAGCACAGGCAAACGTCAGCCCCAGACCTTTAACCTAGACCGTTATAGCATCGATCTAGCCGATTTATTGCAAACTCGTCTCTCAGCCAACTGGCAAATTTTAAAAACCACCTTCCCCCTCGCCGCCTTCCTATTAGGAAAAATCGTTTCTTCCCCCCATTCCCTCAAACGTCGCACCATTCTGGCGATTTTGAGCCATGTCAGCCCAGAAGAGGCCTTACTGGCGTTTCAAACCCTCCAGCGTTATTGTGTCTTAGAAGCGAAATCTGAGCAGAATCAGGTAGTTTACCGAGTTCCCCACATTCTCAAGCGATTGGTTTTAGAGGATTTACCGGAGTTAGAAAGTCGGTTTTAATTAGCACATATTTACCATTATTGGTTAGAATAGCCTATAGTGAACACCCAATCATGGGGGGAAAATGTCCACAGAAAGCACCACCCAACCCGTACAAACAACCTACGAGACACCTTGGGAACCCGACATTTGGGAGCCTGAGATGCCCCCAGATGACCTGATTTTTGATGACGGAGAACCCTTGGAAAGCAATCGTCACCGCATGGCTATGAACGTCCTGATCTTCTCCTTACAACAAGCTTGGCGAGAGCGAGAGGATTATTTCACGGGCGGCAATATGTTTGTCTACTACAGTCGAGAGCAAGCGCGCAATCGAGATTTTAGAGGCCCAGATTTTTTTGCTGTACTGGATATTGACGGCAGCTATTCCCGAGAAGGGTGGGTCGTTTGGGATGAAAATGGACGCTATCCCGATGTGATTATTGAGTTAATGTCTTCTTCCACCTGTCAAGTGGATTTAGGGGAGAAAAAAGACATCTACGAGCGAATATTCCGCACACGCAACTATTTTGTTTATGATCCCTTTGATGCCAATTCTTTACAAGGTTGGGCATTAGATAACGCATTGCAATATCAACCCCTTGTTGCTAATGAACAGGGTTGGTTATGGTCTGATGTGTTGGGCTTTTGGGTAGGAGTCTGGGAGGGTGCCGTGATGCGGGATACAGCCCCTTGGTTACGGTTTTATGATGCCCAGGGGGATCTGGTGTTATTACCCGAGGAGGCCGCCCAACAGGAAGCCCAGGCCGCCCAACAGGAAGCCCAACGGGAACGGGAACGGGCCCAGGCCGCAGAAGAACGCGCTGCTCGTTTAGCTGAACAGTTACGCGCTTTAGGGGTAGACATTGAGGATGATTGAGAGTGAATTAGGAGTACATTTTCCGGTACAGTGATCTAAAGCACTCACAGGAACAAACTCATGAGCAATCCCTTGAAATGGTTGCGAAAGCCGATTAATTTGGTGTTAATGGCGATCGCAACCACCCTATTGGTTATCTCTCAAGTAACCCTCTCCCAAGCCCTCGCCCCCCATCAAGATCACTACGAAATTTGGGGATCTGATCAATCTAACTCCGTCCCCGGTGTGGAAAGCCTCGGAGTCCAAGGGGGCCTGATTTGGATTTGGGACAGTCACGACGTAGAACAACAAATTGAATCGGGAGTCACCGCCCAACCTTTAGGCTGTGATGGTCAAAATCGCCCCGGAGACGGCCCTTGTGATGTCAATGTCGTTTTTCCCCCCACCCTCACCGAATACGACCAAAATAGCCCCACCGGGAAAACCCTAGGCGACCTCCCCGGATTTGGTCGCTTACACGGAATGTTAACCGACCCCCAAAATAAATACCTCAACGTGAACATATTCACGCCGGGGGGTGGGTATGTGGGCATTATGGACGGGGAAACTAAAGAGGCGATCGCTCTTTTCCGCGTCACAGCCACCAACGCCAGCGGCCCTGAACGTTCCGTGCATATGTCCTTCTGGAACTCTGACGGCAGCACCCTATTAGTCGCCAACTTAAACGGTAAATTACTAGAACGCATTGATATCGTCCGCAATCAAGACGGTAAAATTATTGATGCCATTTACAATAAAACCGCCTCATTAGGCGTGGGCAAAGGGATGGAAGTTCTCGACCCCGCCAAAGTGTATCGGGGCAAAAACGCCCACAATCATGACTTAGTGGGTAAAGTCGTAGGCAACTATAACCCCATCGCCCTAGCCGATTTAACCCCCAGTGGTCAATGTAAAGAAAATGGTTGCACCGCCGACAATAACGCCAGTCAAGGGGGACGACCCAATAATCTGATTATTTGTCCCATTGTTTCCAGCTTAGATCATGCCTATATTACCCTTGCTGCCGGGGGTCTATTAGTCGCTAACACCAAAACCACCCCCATGAGCATCGTAGGGGAATATAGTAATGAAATCATTAACGGTGCAGGCTGTGGCGGCGTGGAAGTAGACCACACCATCTGGTTAAATGCCGGAGTGTCCGCCTCCGACGCAGGAGCCACCCAATCCACCTTTAGCCTATATAACATGGATGATCGGGCGTTCACTAATCGTCCCAATCCACCCAACACTCCCGCCCCCGTTGTCGTCTATCAAGACCCCACCAACACCGCCACCAACGGTCATCTAGGGGGAGAGGCCGCTAATACCACCGGACAGTTACCCGGCATCACCACCCGCCACGATAATCATGGCATGGTCGCCACCGTTTCCGGGGCTTATATCCACAATACCGACCGGATTCAGAACCTCATCCAAGTGTTTAATACGCAAACCTTGGAACGGACAGAATATGATCTCACCTCCGCCGATGGTCACGGTAACGGTGTCGGGACCTGTGCCGCCGCTTCCATCACCGATGATTCCAACTTACCCACTAACGACCCAGCTCCAGATTTAATGGAACAGAGTCCCGATGGGAAGTATCTGTTTGTGGCGTTCCGGGGGCCCCTTCCCGTTTCTGTGGGCCACTCCTCCCAAGGCAGTTGTCCGGGGGTGGGTGTGGTTGAACTCACGGAAAATGGGGCATCCGGTCGCTTAGTTTCTGTGCTACGCAGTTCTAATGTAACGGATAGTGCGATCGCTCCCATTGCCGGAGGTCACGATTATCAAGGCACTGAACACAGTGATCTCCACGGTGTCGCCATTCGTCGCCACTCTCACTAACTTGGGGTGAATCACCCACGCTTCTCTACGAGTAACCGTGGGATGAATTGCCGAAGAAGCTAAATTACCCCACCTTAACCCGGTTTCTTGGTACGTCCTGCCAGAAACCGGGTTTCTTCTTGCTTACAGGTGAATCGGTTAACTCTGCAATTACCGATCTTATTTTTCTGATAAAAAAAAGCCGGGATAAACCCTCTCGGAAATTACTTAAATTTCTTGCGTAATTTTTCAACAAGATTGGATGAAGTTAAGGCGTTTAAGGCTTGTCAAGAGTAAAACCTAGCAAAATGAACTTTCTATGAACTCCAGAAAAGAGATGAACTTTCTATGAACTTTTCCGCCATTTAGCCGTTGTAAAATGGTCGTCAGAACTAAAGATTAGACCATTTTATTTATGTTACCTTCTCACCCTCATTTTTTGCTACTTTGTCCCAACCTCTTTGGGTTTAAAGGGGGGATTCAAGTTTATTCACAATTTTTACTGGATAGCCTGCGATCGCTTTACCCCCAAGGCAGCTTTGATGTATTCCTGAAATACGATCAACCTCATCAATGCCCTGCACCCCTGATTAACACCCGCTTTCATGGCTTAGGAGCTTTTCCCCGTTCCCTGCAAACCCTACTCCTGACTGCCCAACCCATCCTCTCAGGACTGGAAAAAACTCCCGATTTAGCGATCGCCACCCACCTCAACTACGGCATCACCTGTTACGCCCTCAAACGTCTGGCCGGAGTCCCCTACTGGATCATAGTCCATGGTCTAGAAGGCTGGAACTTAGAGCATCCTTGGCGAGTGAAAGCCCTCCAAAACGCCGACCGCGTAATAGCCGTCAGTGAATATACACGCGATCGCCTCCTAGCCGAACAACCCCTCACCCCCCAACAAATCAGCGTCCTCCCCAACACCTTCAACCCCCAACAATTCCAACCCGCCCCCAAACCCGAATACCTCCTCAAACGCTATCACCTCAACCCCAACCAACCCATCCTCCTCACCGTCACCCGTCTCGGCAAAACTGCCACCTACAAAGGCTACGACCAAATCCTAAAATCCCTCGTCACCCTACGCCAAACCATCCCCAACCTCCACTATCTCCTCGTCGGCAAAGGAGACGACACCCCCCGCATCCAAGCCCTGATTAAACACCTCAACCTCCAAGATGCCGTCACCCTCACCGGATTTATCCCCGACCATGAACTCTGCGACCATTACAACCTCTGCGATGTCTTCGCCATGCCCAGCAAAGGCGAAGGATTCGGCATAGTTTACCTAGAAGCCCTAGCCTGCGGAAAACCCGTCCTCGCCGGGAATCAAGACGGATCCATTGACCCCCTCCTGCGCGGCAAAATCGGCTGTTTAATCGACCCCGACAACCTCCCAGAAATCACCCACAACCTCCTCCAACTCCTCCATCAAACCCACCCCAACCCCCGACTCTTCCAACCCCAAACCCTCCGCCAAACCACCATCCAAACCTTTGGTCTTGCCCAATTCAAACAAACCCTGACCCAACTCACCGACTATAGTTTATCCCCCCAATATTTCCCCCCCATCCTACCCATCCAGTCCCTGCTTTAAACAGACCCACTTAAAACCCCTAAACAATCTGCATCAAATTCTCTCCTTTCCCCAGAGAACCTTCTAGAACCAAACAATTCAACACCGTTCATTAGTCACAGGAATCTACCATGTTTATCGGACAACTCTTCTTTAACTTGTTTGGCAACAAACAACTCTCATCCCCCCAACAGGAAGAAGAAAACACCTACTTTCAGGCCTTCATTCTTGAACCCATCCTCACCCCC
>NZ_JAIHOM010000156.1:0-3539 GCF_026130165.1 Spirulina subsalsa FACHB-351
TTGTAGTTGTTTGATTGGGGTTGACCTTTCTTACAATTGTCATAGAAACGAGAAATAGCAGACCATGCCCTTTCTGCCGATGCTTGTCTAGCTGTAGAGTTAAGGTCATTAGCGAACTTAAATTCTTGGGCTAAAACCGCACAATACTTATTGAGAGAATATTTACCTATTTTATCCTCTGGTTTAGCATCCATCCAAAGTCTTAAAGCTTTGTTTCTTAAAGCTTTGTTTCTGATGAATTGAACTGTGCGAAAGGGGGTTTGGGGGGCTTCCCCCCAAATAACAATGGCATCATCAATGGCAGCAGATTGACTTGGTTTTAATACTGCTTTCATTTCCAGGACAATCATTGTTTATCGACCTCAAACAACTAGTGTATAGTAACATATACAGCACAAATTGTCATGCCAAGAGTGATCCCTGAGCCTTAGCTAAAGAGTCGTGCTTCGCTGTTTCTATACGGGTCGGGTTTCATCCCGTCGGTAAAACCGAGGGTCTTCACCCGACATTGCAGATAAATCGACAATTCCGCATTATACCCCACAATGAAACCTATAGACAAGTTGAAGTAGGAGAGAGCATGAGCAATGGCATGGAAGATGTAAACTGGGTGGATCTCGATCAAAAAGAGGCAATCCCCCCGCCCCAACAGCCATCTTCCTCCTTCATCAATGAACGGCAGTCCATCCCCCTAGAAATGGTGGAAACCGCCTTTCTCGCCAGCGCGGCCAGTCTCATCTGGCTGATTAACTATTACTTCCCCCTCGGTCCAATTTTGCGCATTTTCTTCCCCATTCCCTTAGCCTTGATTTACCTGCGCTGGGGAGGTCGGGCGGCCGGGATGGGGGCGCTAGTCTCAGGACTACTCCTTTCAGTGTTGATGGGACCGACCCGCAGTATTTTGTATATTATCCCCTTTGGTCTATTGGGAGTACAACTGGGCGCGGTTTGGCGGAGACAAGGGAGTTGGTACTTTTCCATTTTTACCGGGACTCTCCTAGGCGGGTTGGGCTTCCTGTTGCGGTTTTGGCTGTTATCGGTCTTTTTAGGCGAGAATCTTTGGGTTTATGTGGTCAATCAGATGACCGTTTGGGTAGATTGGCTTCTGCTGCGTCTGGGGATTCTCGCCCAACCAACCCCCCTCATCATTGAAGGGGTAGCACTGGGAGCTATTTTTATCAACAGTTTGCTCTATTTATTTGTGGTGCATTTAGTGGCGCTGTTGGTGTTCGACCGTTTGGGCAACCCTATCCCCCGTCCGCCCCTCTGGGTTCAGATTTTATTTGAATATGACTATTAAATGCTATACCCAGCATCCGGTCGGTCAACAGTGGTTACAACGCCATCGGGGTCAATTACCCCATCTAGCCTGTGTGTTGGGGTTTACGGAAACTGGCTTAATTGAAGGGATTTCGGCGGCTGGTGCAACGCCCCAAGATCGACAATATACAGCCCTGGCCGATGGGGAATTTCTGGTCAGGGGGAGGCAACCGAATCCCTGTTTTCCCTTGCCTCCCCTGATAGTGGGGGCTTCTCCGGTGTTCATTAGTCGGGCTGTGGTGGAGGCGTTTGGGCTACCTGTAACCCTGTTCAATGCGGGACTCCCTCAACCTCCTGCGGTGCCTTCTGTGGACTTACAAGGGCGTTGGGCCCGTTGTGTCAGTAGTGGTCAGGCTTTGCCCTTGGGAGTCGTTGAACACCTGCTACAGCAAGGGTTAGATTGGGGGGGCCGTTTGGGGCAAAAAGCGCAAAGTTACTTCATTGTAGCCGAGTGTGTGGTTGGGGGGACTACCACCGCCCTGGGGGTGTTACGGGGGTTAGGGGTAGATGCAGAGGGGAAGGTCAACAGTAGCCATCCCTGCTGTAATCATGCCCAGAAAGGGCGTTTGGTAGAGGCTGGATTAAAGGCGGCGCAGTGGTGGGAACAACCGTCCCCTCGGAATCCCTTGGCGTTGGTGGCGGCCGTGGGGGACCCCATGCAGGTGGTGGCGGCTGGGATGGCCATTGCTGGGAGTCAACATGGGGGGGTGCTATTAGCCGGGGGGACGCAGATGTTGGCGGTTTATGCTTTGGCTGAGGCGATCGCACAATTTTATCAGTGGTCTTGGCAACCCCACCGAGTCGTAGTCGGAACCACGCGCTGGGTCGCCGAAGATCCCACCGGGGACACCATAGGCCTCGCCCAAGCCCTAGGTTCCGTTTCCTTGCTCGCCAGCCAACTCAACTTTAGTCAGTCTAAATATGCCGCCCTCCGGGCCTATGAGGAGGGGTATGTGAAAGAAGGAGTCGGGGCTGGGGGTTGTGCGATCGCCTCCCATCTCATCCAAGGCTGGACATCCCAACAACTCCTAGCCGCCGTCGAGCATTTAGTTTAGCTTTTTCCCCAACCTAAAGTCAGCAGGGGTCGCCCGTTATACCCGTAGGGTTAGCGGGGGATAACTTCACCTAACGCCTAGAGATAACCATGTTCGCTTAAAAACTCCAGACTAATCGCCTCCACTTCCCTCCCCTTGCTACCCTGCGGATAGCTCAATAATTTAGCCACATATTTACCCAAAATATCCCCCTCCAAATTTACCCAAGCCCCCGGTTCTAAAACCGAGAGATTAGTTTCCGCGTAAGTATGGGGAATCACAGCCACAGTAAACCATTGTCCTTGGGAGTCACAGTCAGCAATAGTTAAACTAATCCCATTCACCGCAATACTCCCTTTAGAGACAAGATAAGGGGCAATAAAACGCTGCCACTGTTCCCCTAACTCCCCCACTGGAGCAAACCTAATCTGCCAAGAGGTTTCTTGGGGTAAAGCTTCCACTAAACACCCCACCCCATCTACATGACCAGAGACAAAATGCCCCCCCAATTTACTCCCCACCCTCAAAGCCGTTTCAATATTCACCGGAGTCCTTTCTTGGCAGCGTTGGCCTAAGCTAGTTCGTTGTAAGGTTTCAGGAGAAGCCGTGGCGACAAAACCTTGTCCTAATATAGTTTCAATGGTTAAACAAATCCCATCTACCGCTACGCTATCCCCTACCTCAAACTCTGCTACTAAGGAGGACGATGTAGCCCCTTCTAAAGTGATGGCAAATTGATCATTTCCGTAAGGTTCTAAGATACCTTGAGCTTGAATAATTCCAGTGAACATAGATATTTTTTGATAGATATTTTTTAATTGAGTTGATTGCTTTTATTTTTTATGTTATTATTTAGATAATGGAAATATTTTCATGAATTATAAAACATGAAACAATCCAATTGTACATTAAATAATAGCAAAGTCAAGATAATTAGTCAAGAAAAACCCTCTTTTTATAATGTCGTGTAATGTCGTGAACTTGTTGCTCAGTTAACCCAGTTGCCCTTTGAGCGGGTTCAATCCCTACAACAAGGCTTCAATTCTCACCCTAACTAATCCCATCGTGTTTGATAACCTGTGTAAATTCCTCGCCGAAACCTTTCCCGAAGACCTCGCCACTTGGCTTTTAGGGAATCCCATTACACTAACCCAACTCAGTCCCACGGAACTCTTTAATGAACCC
>NZ_JAIHOM010000156.1:3624-9982 GCF_026130165.1 Spirulina subsalsa FACHB-351
AAGGGGTAAGAAGTAATTTAGCGGCGGCCTCAGAAATTCTAGCTGGGTTAGTATTAAAAGCAGAAGTAGTTGAATCGTTTTTTAGGAGTGAACTGATGAGAGAATCTGTGATTTATCAAAAAATTCTAGAGGAAGGTCTTCAACAAGGGAAGATGGAAGGCCTTCAACAAGGGAAGATGGAAGGTCTTCAACAAGGGAAAATGGAAGGTCTTCAACAAGGGAAAGAAGAAGTGGCGGTGAACTTACTGCAAAACGGGATGACTGTAGAACTTGTTGCTCAGTTAACCCAGTTGCCCTTTGAGCGGGTTCAATCCCTACAACAAGGCTTCAATTCTCACCCTAACTAGGGCTTGCTGAATAACTCGGGGAGTCGGGAATCCGGGGGTTTTCAGGAGTCGGGAATCGGGAGTCGGAAATAATTGTCAATTGTCAATTGTCAATTATCAATTCCCTTGTTGAGTCTAGCGTTGGGCTTTTTCAGCAGACCCTAACTAATCTCCCATATGGAATCGACTCGGCAGGATCTTAGCCTGCGGTGAGGCTATGGGAAGCAATAGAATTGCCTCCCCTTGATGGCTGGAGATTGTCAAAAATATCGTCTATGGTCTTCAAGTTGCTTGCTAGTCACAAGAAACTTTTGCCAATCGACACAACGACCTAAAAAACGCTATTAATTTTAAACTGACTCGACTTGTTCAATCACCCAATCAAACTTAGCTAAAAATGTCTTTAGTGCCTCACTATCGGGGATTGTGGATAACTGAACATTCGGTAAACGGCGCTCATTAGGATTGACGGGCAATGCTAAACCTACCCCACTTAACTGACTGCGTAATTCATGCCAATGGGTTTCTTCGTCAAATGGTGGCAAGGCTGCGTAAATATCGGAGGCAATTTGTAACATTCCGTCAATCCCGACAAAGAATAACTCAGCCATCTGACCGTTGACTTGAAATTTGGCGGCAAAACCACCGTAGGAGTCTCCGATTCCCCACTGCACTTGTAACGATGATTGATGATGACGCACCCACTCATAAATATCTTGGACTAAGCGGGCTTCATCCTCTCCGTAGCGGACTTGATATTCTTCTAAGAAAGAATGCTCATCCCACTGTCTCCGTTCTCGGGCTGTGCTAGATTTTTTCTGTAAGGCTTCGGCTGTTTGACCAATCACTTTTGAAACTAAGGTTTTGAGTCCATCCTGATGGTTAATATACTGTTTAATTTCAATGGCTAACACTTCGGCCGGATCCATTTGTTTGTTCAAAAACTCGACCATGCGCTGTAATTCTGGTGAAATATGGTCAGCCACAAAAATTAGGCGAATTTTCCCGGCTTGCATATTGGTTTTAACTTGTTGCCAAAACTGTTCCTCGTCGCCATCTCCTTCAAAGAATTCTTGAAAAACCTGTTCGGGGTCACGATTTTGACGATGACAGTTAACCTCAAACTGATCGAGAATGGACTCGACTGGCCAATAAATCCCGACATTGGCGGCATAGTCTAACATCTGACCAATCATTTCCTTGCGCAGGCGACTGTCCCCATCGCGTCTGACATCGACTAGAGTGGGAATGGCTTGTTGATCAAGAAAGAGGTGATTAATCGACCAACGTTCTGCGCCGAGATCATCCGTCGGTAAACTTCCAATCCGTTGTACAACCAACCAATGACGGACAGTTCGATACTCCGGCCCGTGTAAGGCTAAAAGATTCGGATAGCGTTCTAGCAACTCTTGTAGGAGTGTTTCAGAATCATAGGGGCGTTCGGTCATTTCTACAAGTTGGTCATCTTCTTGGACTAGGTATATACCTCCGCTCACTGGAATCTCCCTTCGTTTAATCGATATTATGGTTTCCCTATCTTTCCCATTCTCTATCAAAATGGGGAGTTTGCGGGGAATGGCAAGTTCATCCCGGTTGATAAATTCGCCCAACGGTGTGATCGGCGTTAATCTCGACGACTAAATCGGTCAAAATACTATTACTGATTAAAGGACGAATAAATAAGTCAGGATGCAAGGAACGCCAAAAGTATTCGACAAATTGCTCTAATTCTTCGTCGCTCATCCCTTCTTTGCCTTGGGCTTTCATTTTGTGTTCTGCTTCCATGCGCCATTGTTTACTAAACCGATAATCAACGGGATATAAAATCATGAGACGGTCTAAACGGTGCCAGAGGGGAACGTATTCCATGAGTCGGTCGTTCATATCCCACGCAAAGCGGCGATCTTCGGGGGTGATAATGGGGGGAGGGGCTTGATCAAATTCTCGGGGATCGATGGGACGCACTCCTACAAACCAGCCTTCAAATAAGACGACATCGACTGGATCAATCATTTCTGGGGGGGCTTTGTCTCCGGCACCACCCCAGGCGGATTTGTCGAAACGGGGGACTATAACTGGTTTACGGCGTTTGGGTTGACGTAGGCCGTCTAGGAGTTCTACGCCAATTTCTACGTCGTGGGTGCCGGGGGGGCCGCGCCAAATTAACCGGGGATCTTGTTGTTGCAGTTGTTGCCGTTGTACATAGGATTTGTAAAGGTCATCGAGGGAAAAGCCTACACTGGTATAGTTCAGATGCTCTAGGATGAGACGAATGACGGCGGTGAGGGTGGTTTTGCCGCTCCCTTGGCCGCCTAGAATGCCTTGGACAATGGGTCTTTCGAGTTTCTGGCGTTCTGCGACTAATTGGAGGGTGAGGGGGAGCCATAAAATCCAAAGGGTGCGGATGACTTGATTTTGGTCGGGAAACCCCATGTCTTGGCAGAGTTTCCAGACTTGAGGATAAATGGCTGGGAAAATTTGCGATCGCCTCTGTACTTCATCCAAAACGTTAAAAGCCGTAATCCCAAAGGCTTGGGCTTGTTGAGGATCGGCGAGAATCTCGGAGGCAAGTTGTTGATAGTCCTCTGGGGTGGGGGACTGACCCGCACACCACCCTTGCAAACAGGTTAAACTGGCTTCAAATGGAGATGACATAGGGGTTGCTCTGCACAATCAAGAATTGAGTTTGAACGCTTCCAAAAATAAACCGTAGGTCATACCCATTTTGATCGAATTGACAGCATCGAGGAAAAATGTTCGTCTGGCGGTAATTCCAGACCGGACTAAACGACTCCGACTGTAGATAAAACGGCTCAGTCCTTCAATAATTAACATCACAACGGCGGCCGCTGGAACATCCCAGATCGACATTTGTCCGGTGGTGCTGGGGATGGCACTACCGAGAAAAAAGCCCAGCAATAAGCCAATAAATACGATAGAGATACGCCGCCACGGGTTATTGATTAACTGAACGGTGCGATCGCCAACGTCCTCAAGAATCGTATTAAAACGAGTATTCTGCATAGAGCATTATCTAAAAACCTAGGGCTATTTTACCCCCTCGCCCCATTCTAGAGGGATGGTATTAAAACTTCCGTTTTCCTCCCCCCAGTAAGTGTTTCTGGAGTAAGTCCACCAGAAACTCTACTAAACTTCGCCACTCCCTCGCACTCGCGCTCACACTTTCTTGATGGAGTTGTAACAAAACCTCCCGTTGCGGATGATCCAAAATTTCCGCACTGTAACGATTCATCACATCCCCATCCAATTGAATTACCGACTGAGCATAGATTAAATCGGTTTTAACCGCTCGCTCAATCGCTTTCGGAGTCTGGGTGGGATATTGATGTTGTAAACGCAATAATGCTTGATTACGACAATCTAAACTCGCCTTTAATTCCGTCATTTTGCGCAAAGCACGCAAAAAACGACCATTACTTAACAGTTGCTGAATCTTTAGACGCTCTTGGGGATAAGTGGCCGCAAACGGATCCGGGAGTTGAGTGGGGGGGAGGTTTTCCAAATTCGCGGCCGTCAGCATTTGCCATTTCGGTTGTTGGGGAGACATGGCCTCGGGATCAAACAAGTCAGAAGTGGGATCACTGCGCAGTAAAGCGTACTCAATTTCTAAGTCTCGTCGTAAGGTTAGGTAGCGATCGCGCAACGACTCATGAACATTCACACCATAAACCGATTGATGATCCACACGATACAAATCACAATAGGCATCCCACGGGATAAACTTATCCCCCGTAATCCGTTCCACCACCATTGTATTAATTTCCAGCGCCGTAATATCCGTTAACACATCCTGCAAAGACTGGACAAAATGTTCCACCCCCTGATCCGGAGACGTTAAAACCTTGGGAAGTGATGACGATGCAGGTGTTTCCCCCTGAACTGCCTGTTCCGATGCCGTAGAATTTGAATTAAGAACCACAATTAGCCTCCGTCAGTGGATTAATGATCTGTATCTGCTGGAAAAGGGGGTTTTTTCGTCCCTTTATTTTTAGGGTGAATATTAGTCCCTGACATCCCTTGCCATAAATCCTCCTCCATCATTAATAAGTCCTTTTCCAAAGAAGTATCTGTCACAGAATCCCCAAATAAATCTTCATCCCATTCTTCTACAGGTTGTTCTGACGGTATCACAGGAGTGGAATATTCTGGAAGATTGGACTTATTCTCGGGTTCACTAAATGCTTCTACATCCAAAGACTCCAGATCAAAACCCCCATCATCCAGTTGGGGATAAGGTTGTAGTTCATCCACCGTAAACTCTTCCCAATCCTCCTCTACCAAAACATTCAACTCTTCTGAATCTAGATCCGGCAATGTAAAGGGATCTAATTCTGTCTCTGCCACCGTGTCTGAAATATCTATAAAATCATCGCTATTATCATCACTGAACCAATTTCCCCAAGTTTCTGGACTTTCCGAAGGGGTGTTAGTCTTTAGCTGGATTTGACTCGGGGTTTCCTCTTCTAAACCGAAAGAGTCTGAAGAGGTTACATCCTTTGGGGACGGTGGAGGAGATGATACCACAGAATGTTGTTCTAAATCTTCCTCAATAAACTGCATAAAATCATCCCAGTCTTCCTCGTCATCCGACAGCAAATCAGGATTTAACTCTTCAATAAAATCCTCCTCAATTCCAGTGTCTGTATCAAAACTTAACCCGCTTAAGGTCGGAATTTCTGAGTCCGTACCGTCTAAACTAGGAATAGAATCCTGAGATTTATCTTCTACTGCCAAATCTTCCCATTCTTCTGAATTATTGGGTTCTTCAATCAACTCTTTTCTGACCGTTTTCCAAGAGGGAGAAGAAGACTCAGTGGGAACTTTTCCAGTTTCCTCTCTGCCAATATTTTCCCATTCCGTTGCTTCACTTACGGGAGTCTCTAAACTCGGAATAGATTCTTTTACTTCCTCTAGTCCAAAATCTTCCCATTCTTCTAGTTGCGGATTTTCACTGATATTTGAGGGAGTTTCAAGAGAAGCAAAAGGAGCATAATCGTCTGTCTCTTCCGGTAAGTCTTCTCCTTCACTAGAAAGAATTTCTTCCGCAGTGTCTCCCCATTCCTCTTCCTCTTCACTCACAGTAGTTTCTATTTCTGGAATTTCCAAACTAGGAATTGATTCTGCATCGTCTCCTAACGCAAAATCTCCCCATACGTCCTCCTCTTCACTCACAGGAGTTTCTATTTCTGGAATTTCCAAACTAGGAGTCGATTCTGTATCGTCTCCTAACGCAAAATCTCCCCATTCCTCTTCCTCTTCACTCACAGGAGTTTCCGTTTCGGGTATCTCCAAACTAGGAGTCGATTCTGTATCGTCTTCTAAACTAAAATCTCCCCATTCCTCCTCTTCACTGACAGGAGTTTCCATTTCTGGGATTTCTAAACTAGGAGTCGATTCTGTATCGTCTTCTAAACTAAAATCTCCCCATTCCTCCTCTTCACTCACAGAAGTTTCTATTTCTGGAATTTCCAAACTAGGAGTCGATTCTGTATCGTCTCCTAACGCAAAATCTCCCCATTCCTCTTCCTCTTCACTCACAGGAGTTTCCGTTTCTGGGATTTCTAAACTAGGAGTCGATTCTGTATCGTCTTCTAAACCAAAATCCTCCCATTCCTCCTCTTCACTGACAGGAGTTTCCGTTTCTGGGATTTCTAAACTGGGAGTTGATTCTGTATCGTCTTCTAAACCAAAATCCTCCCATTCTTCTAGTTGTGGACTTTCACTGATATTTGAGGGAATTTCAAGAGAAGCAAAAGGATCATAATCGTCTGTCTCTTCCGGTAAGTCTTCTCCTTCACTAGAAAGAATTTCTTCCGCAGTGTCTCCCCATTCCTCCTCTTCACTGACAGGAGTTTCCGTTTCGGGTATCTCTAAACTAGGAGTTGATTCTGTATCGTCTTCTAAACTAAAATCTCCCCATTCCTCCTCTTCACTGACAGGAGTTTCCATTTCTGGGATTTCTAAACTAGGAGTCGATTCTGTATCGTCTTCTAAACTAAAATCTCCCCATT
>NZ_JAIHOM010000157.1 GCF_026130165.1 Spirulina subsalsa FACHB-351
AACTTTTGCGCTAGACGCAAGTAACGCTTCAGGAGAATGGGCCTCTACTTTGGCTGGAGTAATCCTGTCAGGGCAAGCTGATTCGTTGAGTGAAGAATCCCCGTGCCTTTAGGCCGGGGAGTGTCAACTGATAGTAGGGATCTAACGAACTTCTTCCGCCCCAAGGAGCTAAGGGGGGAGCTACGTTATTGAGAACAGGATTATGGGAACAGGAGTATGGGAACAACGATCTGGGAACTCGATTTTTATTCACGTCCGATCTTTGACGACAACCAAAAAAAATTGTGGGAAGTTTTAATCTGTGAGAGTCCTTTGGAGGTAACGCGATCGCCGGAAACCCTTTTTCGGTTCTCCAAATTCACAACAAATCAGAATGTCAACTCCCTCTGGTTACGAGAAGCTCTCGAAGAAGCCTTAGCTCAAGCCCCTCAAAGCCCGAGACGGATTCGCTTTTTTCGTCGTCAGATGAATAATATGATCACGAAAGCCTGTGAAGAGTTTGGGGTTCCGGCGGTGCCAAGTCGTAGGACTTATAGCTTAAACCAGTGGATTCAAGAACGGATGACGGATTTTTACCCCAGTCAGCCGGGTTATGATGCGGCGGCCGCTAAAGCCTCTTCCGTACAGTATCCGCCCTTGAATGTCTCCCCCTTACCGGAAGCTGTGCGAGGGGATAAAGCCGATCGCTGGGCCTTTGTCTCCTTAGAGGCCGGAGCTTTTGCGGAAATGAAGGACTGGGATATTGCCTTTAGTGAAGCCTTCCCCTTAGATTTCCTCGGTGTCACCCCAGAAATGCGCATTCCGGGATTAATTATTTTCTCGGGCCGAGCTATGCCCTTAGCGGGTTGGTTGTCAGGGATTGAGTTAGGGTTTCTTCAGTTAGAAAAAGAGCCGCTGCCTCGGATGCGCTTAGAAACCGGAGCTAGTGATAGCTGGATTTTAGCCGATCTCAAAGATCCCCAAACCCTTGCCGAAGCTCAAGGCTTTGAGCAAGCCAAACAACAAGCCCAAAATGTTCACTTTTTGGCCGTGCAAGACAATCCCGAGTCGGAATCTTTTGCTGGATTTTGGCTACTAAAACAAGAGTGAAGGGGGGAGATGGGAGAAATCAACAGCCAATCCAGTTCTCAGTTAGCGGAACAATTGATTGACTTAGCCCTAAAAGCGGGGGCTAGTTGTGCGGAGGTGTACCAGTCTAACTCTCTAGCCCATCCAGTTTTTTTTGAGGCCAATCGTTTAAAACAACTCGAAAGCTCCGAAGCGCAAGGGATAGCACTACGACTCTGGCGGGAGGGCTGTCCCGGTTTAGCGGTGGCCTATGGTCGAGTAGAGCCGCAGGTTTTAGTGGATAAAGCCCTTGCCCTGTCTCAACTTAATCCCCCAGAACCCATTGAATTAGCCAGTGAGCAACAACAGGTTTTTCCCAACTTTGGGGACAGGGTAGAGGTGGGGGAGTTGGTGAAATTAGGGCGAGAGGCGATCGCCTTAATTCGCGCCCGTTATCCTGAAGTCCTCTGTAGCGCTGAATTACAGTGTGAACAGGAAACCACCCTGTTAATCAACTCCCAAAACCTCCATTGTCAATATACCGACATCACCTTAAGCGCCTCCCTTGGGGTGGAATGGGTGCGGGGGGAGGATTTTCTCGGCATTTACGAAGACCAAGAAACCCGCAATGAACTGGAGATGGAGCGCCTCCTCCAAGCCATTTGGCAACGCTTAACTTGGGCGGAAAACAATACCCTCCCCCCCAAAGGTTGCGTTCCCATTCTCTTCACCAGCAAGGCAGCCACCATGCTCTGGGGGACTATTTGCGAGGCCACCAACAGCAAGCGAATTTTAGAAGGGTCTTCCCCGTGGAGTCAGCAGCAAGGGGAAACGGTGCTTTCTCCCCTGCTCACCCTATCTCAAAAACCGGATTTCGGTCCCTATAGTTGTCCCTTTGATGACGAAGGCACCCCCACCCAAACCCTCGCCTTAATTGTTAATGGACAATTGAACCACATTTACACAGACCGCACCGTAGGGCGAAAACTAGGCATTTCCAGCACCGGAAATGGATTCCGCCCCAGTCTAGGCCGCTATCCCACCCCAGACCTGATCAACCTAATCATTGAACCGGGGGAAGGCACTTTTAATGAATTGGTGCGTCATCTTGATGACGGTTTGATTGTGGATCAAATGTTGGGAGAAGGGGCTGATATTTCTGGCGACTTTTCTATTAATGTGGAATTAGGCTATCGGGTGCGAGATGGGCAAATTGTCGGACGGGTGAAAGATACGATGCTAGCCGGGAACGTTTACACGGCGCTTAAACAGGTGATGGCACTCGGAGGTGATGCCCAATGGCAAGGTTTTTGTTATACTCCCTCCCTCATTGTCGATAGTTTATCGGTGGTGAGTTCCTAGTGAATGGTCGGGGGAACATGAATTCCCTCGACTATGCTCAATTCTCCCACCCTAGATGGGGTCTGCTGAAAAAAACTGTTTCCTGCGGAACGCTTGACTCAACAAGGGAATTAATAATTGATAATTATTCCCGATTCCCGATTCCCAACTCCCGATTCCCAACTCCCGACTCCCGATTCCCCAAGTTATTCAGCAGACCCTAGATAGGTTAACAAGGGAACACTTATGAAGCAGCAATTATTGAGTGCGTTTCGGCAGCTTTCCCTAGGCATTACCATCAAACGCCCTTGGAAAGGGCGACACTGGGGCAACCATGCCGTAGAAACGAACTACGCCCTCGTGGAAGCCTGCTTGATTGGTTGTGTTTCTGCGATCGCCGCCCTTATCCTGAAAGAAGGAATCGGCCTCCTCGGGCAATTCCGTTTACAACTCGTAGACCAAACGGGAGTCTATATCTTACCCATTGTTGGTCTAGTTTTAGGGGGTTTAGCCGGGTTGCTCCTAGAAACCTGCTCCCCCTCCGCCAAAGGGGGTGGCATTCCCCAAGTCAAAGCTGCCCTCGCTAAGTTCCCCGTCCCCCTCTCCCTCCGGGTGGCTGTGGTGAAAATGCTCGGCACCATGTTAATTCTCGGGGCCGGGATGACTTTAGGACGACGAGGCCCCACGGTCCACATTGGGGCCGCCCTAGCTGCCCAACTGAGTAATTGGGTGCCGACTTCCCCCCAACACCGTCGCCAAATGATTGCCGCCGGGGCTGCGGCTGGATTAGCGGCTGGCTTTAACACCCCCATTGCTGGGGTGTTATTTGTGGTGGAGGAACTCTCCCGGGATATGTCCGGCCTAACCCTCGAAACCGCTATTCTCGCTTCCTTTACCGGCTCCATCGTCTCCCGTCTCTTAGGCTCAACAGACCTCAAACTGGTCGCCAGTATCCTCCCCCTCTCTGAAACCCATTTCACCTCCCCCGAAATCCCCTTTTATCTGCTCCTCGGAGCCCTAGCGGGGGTCTTAGGAGCTTCATTTAATCGTGGAGTCTTGCTCTGTCTGCGCTTTTACCGATGGCTCAATATCTCCCTGATCTGGCAAATCGCCCTAGCTGGACTCATTTCCGGGGCAATCATTGCCCTGTCTCCCCCCATCCTGCGCGACAATGCGGGATTGCGGGATTTCCTGATCACTGGATACGCCACTTGGCAAAAAAGTACGTTTGTTTTTATTGCTCACTTTTGCCTGACCATCTTAGCCTATGGTTCCGGCGCACCGGGGGGACTGTTTGCCCCGGCCTTGGTGTTGGGGTCGGCGTTAGGCTATTTGGTGGGCATGGCAGAGGTGGCTACTTTGGGCATCGGTTATGCCAGTACCTACGCTCTGGTGGGGATGAGTGCCTTTTTTACGGCTGTGGCTCGGGTACCGATTACGGCCATTGTGATTGTTTTTGAGATGACGGCGGATTTTACCTTAGTGTTGCCCTTGATGATCAGTTCGGTGGTGGCCTACGGGGTGGCGGAAACGATTAAAAAAGGTTCGCTCTACCAACATTTATTACAGGCCAGTGGCATTGAATTGAGCGATGAGGGGGCGCAAAATGAGGTGTTATCGGGCTTAAAGGCGGTGGATGTGATGAAACGCCGGGTGGAGTCCTTTCGCCCGGATATGACCCTAGAAGAGGTTTTAGCGGCCTTTGCCCGTTCCGCTCATCATGGCTTCCCCGTATTGGATGAAGAGAAGTTAGTGGGTATGGTGACGGAAGCGAATTTAGAGAATTTAGTTAGCCAAGAGAGTACGACTCGCTTGCGGGATATTATGACCCCGCGCCCGGTAACAGTTCAGCCCGATGGGTCTTTAAGTGATGTGGTGTACTTGATGGATCGTTATCAACTCTCCCATCTTCCGGTGACGGAGGGGCGGCGACTGTTGGGGATTATTACCCGCAGTGATTTAATTCACGCCACGGCAGACCAGTTAAAGATGACTCCTAAGATTAAAGGGGCTAAGGTGGAACCGTCTTATCTGGTCTATCAAACTCGTTCCCCGGCCGTGGGGAAGGGGCGTTTATTGCTGCCTTTGGCCAATCCTCAAACGGCCCAGGCTTTAGTAAAAATTGCGGGTGCGATCGCCCAACAACAGGGCTACGAGTTGGAATGTCTCCATATTGTCACGGTACCCCGCCATATTGCCCCCTCCCAAGCCTCCGTTTCCCTGAAAAAGAGTCATCAACTCCTCAAGGAAGCCAAACGAGAAGCGGCCGCCTGGGATATTCCCCTCCATGTGCAAATCCGACTGGCTCATAACTTAGCCCAAGCGATTTTAGAGGTGATTAATGAACGCCACATCGACCTGTTGATTATGGGCTGGAAGGGCAACACTTCTTCCCCCGGTCGCATTTTTGGCGATGCTGTCGATACCTTAATCCGTGAGGCCCCCTGTGATGTGGCTATGATTAAATTAGGGGACGGGAAACAGAGTTTTCCCTATCGGGATTATCTCGCGACAAATTGGCTGATTCCCATTGCTGGGGGGCCGAATGTACAAAGGGCGGTGCAGTTATTGCCGGGATTGCAATTATTAGCGCGATCGCGTCATGTCTTCCTCTGTCAAGTTCACCCCCCCGACACCAACATTCCCGACACCCGCATCCTACAAGAAATGGCTGCCCAGGTGAAGTTACAACTCAATGCCTCGGTGTTTCCCATCCCCATCCGTTCTGCTTCTGTTTCCGATGCCATTATTCGTTTGGCGGAGTCGGAAGATTGTCAGGTGATTATCGTCGGGGCCAGTCGGGAGGGTTTATTGCAACAAGCCATTCATGGCAACATTCCCGAAGCAATTACCTCTGGGGTGAAAAGTACGGTGATTTTAGTCCGGAGTGCTGTCTAGGGAGCAGGGGAATTGATAATTGATAATTGACAATTGACAATTGATAATTATTACCTATTCCCTATTACCTATTCCCAAAGGCTGACCAGTTAAGCTTGTGTGCCTTATGGGAACTCTTCCATTACAATGGGAACCGACCCCCCGTGATGAAGCTATGGCCATCAAGCGATCGCCAGATCAAAATAACCCCGCCGCTCAAAAGACCCCCAAAGCCTCCCAACGACGGAAAAAACCCGCCGTTGAACCCCTCACGGAAGACGAAAATTTGCTGCTCGCTACCGCAGGCATTGATGAAATCACCAATCCAGAAGAGAGTATCCGCCCCCATCGTCTGGATGACTATATCGGGCAAAAAGACCTGAAAGAAGTGCTAAAAATCGCCATTGCGGCCGCTAAATCTCGCGGGGAAGCGATGGATCATATTCTCCTCTACGGCCCCCCCGGATTGGGCAAAACCACCATGTCCCTCATCCTCGCTTCAGAAATGGGGGTAAACTGCAAAATTACCGCCGCCCCTGCCCTAGAACGGCCGCGAGATATTACGGGGATTCTCATTAATCTCAAACCCGGTGATATTCTCTTCATTGATGAGATCCACCGTCTCAACCGCATGACCGAAGAATTGCTATATCCGGCAATGGAGGACTGTCGGTTAGATATTACCATTGGCAAAGGACAAACCGCACGCACTCGCAGCATTCCCCTACCCCCCTTTACTCTGATTGGGGCAACCACTAAAGTGGGATCTTTAACCTCTCCTTTGCGCGATCGCTTTGGCCTCATCCAACGGCTACGCTTCTACGAACTTGACGAACTCACCCTAATTGTCCAACGGACTGCCGACTTGCTGCAAACCCCCGTCACCCTAGAAGGGGCCCAAGAAATTGCCCGTCGCGCCCGAGGTACCCCCCGCATTGCCAACCGTTTACTCCGTCGAGTGCGGGATTATGCCCAAGTCAAGGTCATGGAAACGGTAGATCAAGCCATTGCTGCCGAAGCCCTAGAATTGTTCAATGTAGACCCCTGTGGCCTCGATTGGACTGATCGTCTGGTTTTAGGCACTATTATTGAACAATTTCGCGGCGGTCCGGTTGGTTTGGAAGCCGTAGCTGCCGCCACCGGGGAAGACTCTAAAACCATTGAAGAGGTCTACGAACCCTATTTATTACAAATTGGCTTCCTCAATCGCACCACAAGGGGCAGAGTGGCCACAGAAGCGGCCTATGAACATCTAGGCTATGCCGTGTGAATCACCCACTCAGTAGGGTTTGCTGAATAACTTGGGGAGTCAGGAATCAGGTTCGTAGTTGCGCTTGGGCGCCAAATCAGGAATCAGGTTCGTAGTTGCGCTTGGGCGCCAAATCAGGAATCAGGTTCGTAGTTGCGCTTGGGCGCCAAATCGAGAATCAGGTTCGTAGTTGCGCTTGGGCGCCAAATCGAGAATCAGGTTCGTAGTTGCGCTTGGGCGCCAAATCGAGAATCAGGTTCGTAGTTGCGCTTGGGCGCCAAATCGAGAATCAGGAGTCGGGAGTCGGAAATAATTGTCAATTGTCAATTGTCAATTATCAATTATCAATTATCAATTCCCCACTCCCTAGCCCCACGAGTAGAGTTATTCCGCAAGCCCTACATAGGGCTTCACATTTCGGTTTCAGATTCACTTTCAGAGCTAGTGGGAACAATGGCAATGGCGGCGATCGCATCATCTTCATCCAAACGCTGCAAACGTACCCCGGTCGCCATACGAGACTGAGGAGAAATGGCGCTCACAGCTTGCCGCACGATAATCCCCCGATTCGTGATTAACATTAACTCACTGTCGTGGTAGACGATTTTTAAGCCCACTAACTCATCCCCTGCCATGCGGAAACGAATAGACCGTAAACCAATCCCCGCCCGTTTTTGTAAACGGAAGTGATGAACCGGGATGCGTTTACCGTAGCCTCGGCTAGTCACCACCAACACCCAAGGCCCCTCGGTGACTTCGGTGATGATTTCCTCACTGCCGTTGAGGTCTTCGTTACTCTCCTCCTCCTCCTCGCTCTCACTGTTAGCAATATTCGCCGCAATTTGGGCTGGGAGAATATCCATACTAATCAACTGGTCATTATTGCGTAGCTTCATGGACTTAACGCCCCGCGTTGCCCGTCCGAGGGGGCGTAGTTGTTCGTCTCCGACTTTAAAATGAATCGCCATCCCCTGCTGAGATCCCACAATGACACTATCTTCCGAGGTCGCCAAGCGGACCCAGCGCAGTTCGTCCCCTTCGGCTAAGGAAATGGCGATTAAACCATTGGTGCGAATATTACTAAAGGCATCAAGGGGAGTTTTTTTGATGTAGCCTTTGCGGGTTAACATGACCAAAAATTGATCATTGGTGAACTCGCTCACGGCTACGAGGGAGGTAATCTTTTCATCCCGGGGGATGGGTAACATCTGGACGATGGGGACTCCTCGGGCTGTGCGGGAGGCTGTGGGGATTTTATAGGCATTGAGACAATAGACTAGACCGCGATCGCTAAAAAATAACACCTTGTCATGATCGCAACAGGTCAAGAAATGTTCTACCCCGTCATCGTCCTTGATTTTCGCCCCAGCCCGTCCCCGAGTGGCACGGTTTTGAGCTTCAAAGGTAGATACAGGCATTCGTTTAATATAACCCTGTTCCGTTAACAGAATGACGGCCGCCTCATTAGCAATTAAATCTCGCTCATCTAAGTCCCCATCTTGTAATAACACCTCCGTCCGACGGGGGGACTCATGAATGCTTTTAATCTGGCTAGCTTCTTCGACAATAATGGCGTTAATCCGTTCTTGTCGCGCCAGAATGTCCTCAAGGTCGGTAATTTGGGCTAACAGTTGTTCGTGTTCGGCGGTAATTTTTTCCGCTTCCAAGGCAGTTAAACGGCGTAACTGCATCTGTAAGATAGCATCGGCTTGGACTTCCGATAAACCGAAACTGTCCATTAACTCCTGTTTAGCACTAGCTGTATCGGCAGCCGCCCGGATGAGGTGAATCACCGCGTCCAGATTTTCTAGGGCAATGAGTAACCCTTGTAAAATATGATCCCGTTCCTGGGCTTTGCGTAGTTCGTACTGAGTCCGTCGGGTAATGGCTTCCACGCGGAAATCGAGGAAAACCTCTAAAAAGCGTTTGAGGTCAAGGAGTTGGGGTTCCCCGTTCACTAGGGCTAACATATTCGCCCCGAAGTTGGTGCGCAGGGGGGTTTGTTTGTAGAGATTATTTAACACGACCCGAGCCACGGCATCCCGCTTGAGTTCGATGACAATGCGCATCCCGTCGCGATCGCTTTCGTCCCGAATATCTGCAATGCCATCAATGCGCTTATCATTCACCAACTCGGCAATTTTTTCAATCAGTGCTGCCTTATTGGTTTGATAGGGTAACTCTGTGACAATAATCGCTTCTCGGTCAGGACGGCCGCGCTGTTCGATTAACTCAATCTCCGCGACCCCTTGCATGGTAATGGAGCCGCGTCCAGTAAAATAAGCGTCTCGGATGCCCGAAGTCCCCAGAATCTGCCCCCCGGTGGGGAAATCGGGAGCTTTCACATGGTGCATTAACTCCGCAATGCTAATCTCTGGGTTTTCAATTAAAGCAATCAAACCATCCACCAACTCCCCTAAATTATGGGGGGGAATATTGGTCGCCATTCCTACAGCAATCCCCGAGGAGCCATTTAATAGGAGTTGGGGAATCCGTGAAGGCAAAACCACAGGTTCTTGTTGAGAACCGTCGAAATTATCGGCAAAATCAACGGTTTCTGACTCAATATCTCGCAGGAGTGCATTGACCGTCAGGCGATGTAAACGACATTCGGTGTAACGCATGGCCGCCGGAGGATCATTATCCACTGACCCGAAGTTCCCATGTCCATCAATTAAGGGATCTCGCATGGAGAAGTTCTGCGCCATCCGTACCAACGCATCATAAACCGCCGTGTCCCCGTGGGGGTGGTATTTCCCTAACACTTCCCCCACGACCCGAGCGCATTTCCGGAAAGGTCGATCTGGAGTTAACCCCAGTTCATACATCGCGTAAAGAATGCGACGGTGAACGGGTTTGAGTCCGTCTCGCGCATCAGGTAACGCCCGTCCAACAATGACGCTCATGGCGTATTCCAGATATGACCGGGACATTTCGTTACTCAGGTCAGTAGGGACAATTCGCTCCTGCGAGGCAGTCATAAAATGAAAAACTCCATTAAATTGCTTATAGGGCAGATAAACAATAAAAAGCAGCGAAAACTGCCACTTTTTGCCTGAAGACCCGCCTAATTTTGCGTCTTGTGTTCAAATATTTTAACATGATTTAACCCCGTTTGACGGGGTTAACCGCTTTTCAGCATCTTGATTTCAGGGGTCAATCCAGGGGGAAATTCCCAAGCTGAAGCCCCACAACAAGAGCAAGTTAAATTGACATCCTCCCCGGCCTAAAGGCACGGGGATTCCCAGTCTGTCCACATTAAGTGGACTCCTGATGGGTAGACAGACAAGCAACCGCCCCGGATTGGGGTCTAACACTGCTTAACGCCTGTCCATT
>NZ_JAIHOM010000251.1 GCF_026130165.1 Spirulina subsalsa FACHB-351
GAATATTATATCTATGACCCAGAACGTTGGGACTTAGCGGGATGGTTGCGGGGAGAGGGGGGATTAGAGATGATTGAGGAAATGGAAGGCTGGGTGAGTCCTCGCCTCCAGATTCGCTTTGAATGTCCACCAACGGGGTTAGAGTTGTACTATCCTGATGGTCGTCGTTTTTTAACTTCTGTTGAGTTGCACCAACAAGCGGAAGCGGCACAGCAACGAGTGCGAGAGGTAGAGGAGGAATTGGCGGCGGAAAAAGTGCGATCGCAACGTCTCGCTGAACAGTTAAAACGCCTAGGCATAGACCCCGATTGAAACCCCATTGTTTCACGTATTTGGTCACGACGGAGCGTTTTGGTCGTTCCGTCGGTTTTACAGTGAGTTCGGCAAATCTCTCAATCTATACCCAGTGGATTCTATCACCACAAAAGATTTAGATAATCTTTCTTGAGAGTAAATCTCTAAAACGTGGGAGAGTATACTATGAACTCTGGAAAGATGAGCAAGAGACAGTCGGAGATAAATTACACCAACATGGATAGCTTGGACAAAAACTAAATTACCATAATCTCTATCACGAGTAACTAAAATTCTGTTTTGTCCCTTAGCTGCTTTTAAAATCTCTTCATCAGAAGCCTGTGCCATCCCTATTTCTTCAACCTGAAGAATATCATGGTTTAATTCCAGCAAGAATCGGACAGTCCCTTGGTAAACATCTTGATCTAATAATAATTTCATGACGCAGAAATTAAATAAATTTCCTCTGCTGCGACAAGAGCCGTCGCATATAACAAGCAGCATTGAATGTCTTCTTGAGTTAAACTTGGATAATAATTTGCTATAATCTCGTCAAATGTTAACCCTTCTGCCAATAACTCTAAAACATTTTGAACCGTAATTCGAGTTCCCTGAATACACGGTTTTCCGAAATGAATTTGGGAATTAACTGTAATTCTGTTGATTTTTTGCATTCTTCAATTTAAAACTCGATAACTTCCTATATTATCCGCACCGATTTCTGACTACATTGTAATTCGAGAAGGGGTCTGTAGGTTGGGTGAGGCGAAGCGCAACCCAACAAAACAATTGATAATAGTTTAGCCATCCGTAGGTTGGGTGAAGCGCAGCGCAACCCAACAAAAGGTAGAGGGGGAACTAGCGACGGAAAAAGTGCGATCGCAACGTCTCGCCGA
>NZ_JAIHOM010000158.1 GCF_026130165.1 Spirulina subsalsa FACHB-351
AGGGGAGCAGGGGAGCGGGGGAGAGGGGGAGCGGGGGAGAGGGGAATTGATAATTGATAATTGACAATTGACAATTGATAATTATTACCTATTACCTATTACCTATTACCTATCACCTATTACCTATTACCTATTCCCTATTCCCTTATTGGGTCTAGCGTTGAGCTTATTCAGGAGATCCTAGCTAATCCCACCACGCTCTTAAGGAATAAGGATCTACTTTTAACTCATCAGCATTGTGGGCAAAACAGACGAATTCTTGAATCAAAAAACTGGGGACATGACCGCGAAAATATAACCCATCTAAGGTGACACGATAATCTCGACGGAAGGGACTAATAGCATATCCTGTAAAGCTAAATTCTAAGCCCTTTTGGGCTTGCCAACGGGCGAATTCCAGAAAAGCGTGATGGGTGGGAGCATAATTCTGTCGATCATTGGGGTCAAGATAAGAATGGTCAAATAATTGCTCTAGTTGATTGATACTTAAACTATCAAAAGCCACGCGCCCCCCGGGTGCATTTTCCCAATCGAGACAAAAGCCAAAAATAATAATATCCCGTCGCTCACTGTCGAGATTGTAGACAAATTCTTCACGGGAACAAACAGGAAGGGATGAGGGGAAAAAGGGCGGAATTTCTTCAGAGTTAATGCCCAGATTTTGCCAATACAATCGTAAGGCAGTTTCACGTTCTAATGGGGAGTTGGTGAGACATTCGGAGAGATTGGGGCAATTGTAAATCACCCCGGTCATCATTTGACAATCTAAGCGCATGGGACAATACATGGGGATAACCTCTAGGCAAGAACAGATGGAAAACCCTTCTAAAAATGAATGGCTTCACACAATTGGCGGTAGCTTTTAAGCTCTAGGTATGAGCTAAGATACGGGAGATTTAACCCGGTTCAGAATTGATCTGTTATTGATGGTGTGAGGTGTGACTGTGCAGATTTCTCGAAAGTCCGTGCTGCTTCCCGGTTTGGTATTTGCCACCGGAGCGATCGCAAGTCAATTATTACCAGCCATCGCGCTCACGGACTCCTTTCCCCCTCTCGATAAGCTGACCAAGGAAGACTCAAATCCCCCTAATCGTACCCCCATCATACACATTGGGGCGAAACTTAAACCCTCTTCCTCCATTTCTTCCCCCCCTCAAACCGAGGAGCAGGGTACTCCCTCCCCAGAATCCGAGTCTCCGGTGATCTCCGGCTGGCTGCCCCCCGTTGAGGAGGGATCCTCCCCAACCCATCCCCCCTCAGAAATAGTAGGAGAGACGGTTTCTGAAGCCAGCGCGCCCCCTGTGACTCCCGAAACCTCGAAAAACACCTCAGAGCAGGTTGCCGCCCCTCCTGTGCAGCTTGCGGCACAACCGACCCCTCGCCCCCCCACCCCTAACCGGGAACTGGAAGAATTAGAACGGAATCCCCGGCCGAATCCCGAACCTCATCAGGAAGGAGAGGCCTTAGAACCGTCAGCCCCGGTCACCGTTTCCACCGAAGCGGCCGATCTTGTCCCGGTGATGGGGATGGCCGCTACACCTACCGCCCAAACTCCTCGCCCGGTGGTGACTCCTGTTCGCTCAGACCCCCCAGAAACCAAAGTCGGGGTCGGGTCTGTTTTACCCCAAACCACCGCCCTCCAAGGGGCAAACCGCCGTACTCCGGTATTGCCCCGCAGTCGTTATTCTGGTTTCATTCCCGTTACCGTTCACCAACAACAAGCCTTAGGGGAGGATCGGTATTTACTCACGGAAGTGACGGGAGATAACCGTGTAGCGGCGGTGGATGTGAGCTATAATGTCACCCCGGCTAACCGTCCCGGACAAGTCTCGGTGAATGTGTTTAACCAGCGTTCTCGTCATCCGGCCTTTGAATATGGCGATCGCACCGTTCAACTCCCCGGCGAGCAAAACCCTTGGTATCACCGCACCGGAGGCGGGGCAGAATACCGTTATTCCCCCAACCCCGACTTTACCGCCGCCGTTGGCTTAAACTATCAAACCATCTCCGTTCGTCCCGGAATGTTTAGCCCTCAGTTAGCCACCGCCGATGAATTAGGCAACCCCGTCACCCTCCACCCCGGCGGACAGGATACCCGCGTCAGCCTCAATGTATCCGCCCTCTACCAAGAGGTAAACGATTCCCGTTTCCCCAGCCAAGGCACCCGTCTACGGCTTGGTTTAGACCAAGGCCTCCCCTTTGGCTTCAATAGCGTCACCTTCGGCCGTTTGATGGGCAATGCCACCCAATACGTCCCCCTCGACCTCTTCGGCTGGGCAGAAGGCCCCCGCGTCTTAGTCGTTAACCTACAAGGGGGAGTCAGTTGGGGAGATGTCCCCCCCTACGAGTCATTCTCAATGGGGGGCAGTGAGTCGGTGCGGGGCTTCAGTAAGGGCGGTTTAGGTTCTGGTACCGGCTTTGTCCAAGCAACGGCCGAGTATCGTTTTCCTGTGGCCAATGTAGAATTGTTCCGCCAACCTGTTAATCTGCGGGGAACGGTATTTACTGACTATGGCAGCACATTGAACAGTCAGGAGGGAGTCATCGGACAACCCGGTTTAGCTCGCCAGAAACCCGGTAACGGGTTAGGCTATGGTTTAGGTCTGCAAGCGGAAACCTCTCTGGGCTTATTGCGCCTTGAGTTTGGCCGCAACAGTCGGGGGGACAATCGGGTGTATTTTATCTTTGGGGATCGGTTTTAACAAAATGTTGCGGAATTCCCCTTCCTCGCTTGCAGGGTGGGGTAGTTCACTATACAACCCCACTCCACTGGCGGGAGGGGGTTTCTCGGAGAAGGATCATGAAAGCACCAGTCATTGTTGTTTTGACCGAAAGCAGCATCACCACTGCTCGTCAAATTCAAACGGCTTTACAGTCGGCCGTGGTTTATGGTTTGAGCGATCGCACCCAGTCGGCTGATTTTACCTATACTAATTTTGGCGACACCGTGCGAGATTTTTTCCAAACGGGAACGCCCATTATTGGCATTTGTGCGGCCGGTATTTTGATTCGCACGGTAGCCCCTTTATTAAAGAATAAGTGGCAAGAACCCCCCCTATTAGCGATCGCAGAAGACGGAAGCGCGGTAGTGCCTTTATTAGGGGGATTACAAGGAGTTAACGATCTCGCTCGTCAAATTGCCTCCGTTTTGCAAGTTGCCCCCGCCATTACAACAACAGGTGATATTCGATTTAAAACCACTTTATTATCTCCCCCCATAGGCTATCAGTTAGTGAATCCTGATGATGCTAAAAAGTTTATTGCTGATTTGTTAGCAGGTGAAAAAGTAAAATTAATCGGTCAAGCTGACTGGTTAAACAATAGTAACTTACCGTTCTCATCTGAGGCAAAACTGACCATTCAGATTGAAGATCAAAATACCGGAGAAGGGGCAAAACCCAGCCCCGATTGTTTGGTTTATCGCCTTGAGGAGAGCCAACAAACCGACCCTAAAACAGGGAAATTAGCAATAATAGGAACGGGACCGGGATCGGTTCATTGGATGTCTCCCGAAGTACGAGACACACTGGAACAAGCAACAGATTGGGTGGGTTATAAAACTTATTTGAACTTGGTAGAATTCCTGCGAAAACCGGAGATTGTTCGCCATGAATCAGATAATCGGGTAGAACTTGATCGGGCAGAAATGGCGTTAGATTTAGCGGCTCAGGGGCGATCCGTTGTGCTAGTTTCTTCCGGGGATCCGGGTATTTATGCTATGGCATCGGCTGTATTTGAGGTGTTGGAACAAAAGGCAAAACCGGAATGGGAGGCGATCGCCCTTCGGGTATGTCCGGGAATTTCGGCAATGCAAGGGGCGGCGGCCCGAGTTGGCGCACCGTTAGGCCATGATTTTTGTGTCATTTCCTTATCAGATATTCTGAAATCTTGGGACGTGATTGCTCAACGCATTGAGTGGGCAGCACAAGCCGATTTTGCGATCGCCTTTTATAATCCAGTGTCTAAAGAGCGGACTTGGCAACTGGAGAAAGCGAAAGAGATTCTCCTACAATGGCGATCGCCTCAAACTCCCGTAGTGTTAGCCCGTAATTTAGGACGCAAAGGGGAAACAATAACCGTAAAATATCTAGAACAATTAACCCTTGAAGATGCAGATATGCGAACTGTTATTTTAATTGGCTCAAGTAAAACTCGGATCATTCACCAAGGCAAAACCAAGCAGTGGGTTTATACTCCACGCCACTATATAGCTAGTCCTAATGAGACGTGAACTCTGGGCTATTGTCCTATGTCGATTCCAGGCGAGCCTTTTTTGCACGACTTAGATAGGTTCGCTATAGCCATCCCATTTGAGTTTTAATCCCTTGGTCACTTTAACCCATATTACAGGGGGAATTCATGCCCCTATCAGAACCTATTACCTAAAAAAGGTTTTACTGTTAGTTTTATGATTGACCTAGATTTAGGTACTGTTATCTTGATGATTTTTATTAGTTCCATATTGCAACTTGTGGTGCTATGTGTTTTTGCTTGTTTTGCTAAGGAATATCGAGGACTTTTTACTTATTCCCTCGGTATGTTCATATTTTTTCTAGGATACTTAGGGATATTCATTAACAATACTATATTGTCTCGCAATCCTAACTTTACTTGGTTTATTGTATTAAATAATTGTCTTATGGTAGGCTCAATATTGTTTTACGGCTTGGGAATGTGTAAGTTCCTAAAAACACGCTTTTATTATACAAAATGGATCTTATTTTTTGTAATATTTGGAATCGGTCAATTTTATTTAACCTATGAAATAAATAGTTATTTTTTACGAAATGTGCTGATTTCATTATTTTCTATTACTATCTATATGTTCATGATGATTAACTTGGTTCAGACCAAAGCAGAAGGGTTTAGAGCAGTGGCAGACGGTCTGATTATCGTTTTAATTGTGATTATCTTATTTTTTGGGTTTCGCATTTTTGCTTTACTTTCGGAATATACCCAATCCCCCTCGGAATATACCCAATCCCCCATCGATCCAACCCTTGCCAATAGAGTTGGCTTTCTAGTGGTATTTATTCTAGAATTTTTGCGAAACTTATTCTTTGTTTTAATGGTTATTAATAAAATGTATTTTGATTTAAAGAAATCGTCTAAAACTGATTTCTTAACTCAGCTTTTAAATCGCAGAGCGTTAACAGATCTTATTCAAAATTTCATCAAAAAAAAAGACAAATCTTTTAGTGTCATTTTGTTAGATATTGATCATTTTAAAAAAATCAATGATACTTATGGTCATGATGTGGGAGATTTAGTGTTAAAACAGGTGGCGGACTTGCTGCAATCTCAAATGAATCCCCCGGACTTATTAGGACGTTGGGGGGGAGAAGAATTTTTAATCTTTTGCCCAGAATATTCACGGGACATTCTTTCCCAACGGCTGGAGAATCTCCGATCCCAAGTTGAGATGATGGTCATTCATACTCCCCAAGGCGTGATTCACTGTACTATTAGCCTAGGAATTGCCAGCACGGTTATGGGATATGATAATTTTGAAGAACTACTTAAGTCGGCGGATTTAGCCCTTTATCGAGCCAAAAAAAACGGTCGCAATCGATTTGAATGGGGTCACTTTTTCTCCGATAACTATCCAATATAATACAAAAAAGATTTGAGTAAATGCTTAAAATTGATCCAGCTACTATGATGATCATGATTGCAATTTCTGCAATTTTGCAATCTGTGATTATTATAGGTCTTGCCCTATCTGTTAATCAGTATAAGGGTATTTCAGTCTATGCCATAGGTACAGTGTTGTCGTCTTTTGGTTTTTTAGCCATTGTCCTAGATATCAGTCCATTGAGTTCATTCGTGATACCACCTTGGATTATCAATTCTACTTTAGTCTATTCTATCTTGTGTTGTTCTTTTGGGATTAGTTTCTTTTTAGATCGCAAAATTTATTATCCTAAATGGCTCTTTTTAGCGACTCTTTTTCCTTTGATACAATTTTATTTTACTCAAAACTATGATTATTTTTGGCGTAACTTTTTTATTTGTCTAGTCGGGAGTCTTTTTCATGGGCTAAGTTTTATTAACTTAATCCATTTAAAAAAAATTGGTTTTAGAATCATGGCTCTTTCTCTGGCTATTATTGTGTTTTTAACTATACTACTCTTTCTGATTCGGACTATTTACTTGATCCAGACCAATACTCAAAGCATATTACAGTCAACGATTGACAATGTATTAACATTTATGGGTATATTTATTTTAGATTTTCTGCGCCATTGCTTTTTTATGTTAATGGTGAGCCAGAGAATGTATTTTGATTTACATCAGGTTTCTAAAACAGATTTTTTGACTCAGCTTTTGAATCGAGGAGCGATCACAAACTTAATTGAAAAAAGCATGAGTGAGCAAGCTTACACATTTTTTAGTATCATTTTGCTGGATATTGACTATTTCAAAAAAATTAATGATACCTATGGTCATGATGTGGGAGATTTGGTGTTAAAACAGGTGGCACAATTGCTTACATCTCAAATGACTTCAAAGGATTTACTGGGACGCTGGGGGGGGGAGGAGTTTTTATGTTTTTGGCCAGAATGTTCCCCAGATTTGCTAACCCAACGGGTGGAAAATCTTCGTCACCAAGTCGAAACGATGGTTATTCGCACTCCTCAAGGTGTAATTAGTTGCACGATTAGCCTAGGTGTTGCGACAACAAATATGGGAAGTTATAGCTTTGATGAAGTGGTCAAAGCGGCCGATTTAGCACTGTATCGGGTCAAAAAAAATGGTCGCAATGGGTTTGAATTGGTTAACCTTTCTCCACCAGTAAAACCCCCATCAATCCCCCAGTAATAGGGTAGTGGGTAGCCTTGGAAAATCCGGCGGTGTGAGCGAGGGCGACTTGTTCCGGGCCGGTGGGGAAACGGTCTAAACTGGGCATAATGTAGGCATAATCTTCTTTGAGATTAAACCGTTGCGCTGTGGGGACGACGATCTGATCTAAATACCATTGTTGAAAGGTTTTCCAGAGGGGATTCTGAGGGTGATTAAAGTCCAAAATAGCGGCTTTGGCCCCCGGTTTTAAGACGCGATGGAGTTCCCTTAAACTGCGGGGAATATCCCCCACATTGCGCAATCCATAGCCCATTGTGGCACAGTCAAAGCTGGCATTTTCACAGGGTAAGGCGAGGGCATCCCCTTCTTGCCAGTCTAGGTGATGGTGGGGATATTGTTCCTCGCCCCTGGCCTGTGCGATCGCCAATTGTCCTCTCGAAAAGTCAACCCCCACCACTCGCCCGTTTTTGCCCACCTGTTTGGCTAACAACAGCGCTAAATCTCCACTGCCACAACAGACATCTAAAGCGCAATCCCCCGGCTGAGGATTTGCCCATTTAACCGTCATTAATTTCCAGACGCGATGGAGTCCCCAACTCAGTTGTTGATTCAGGTCATCATAGACAGGGGCAATACGGTTAAAAAGGTTTTGAACGTCAGTGGTAGTCATAGGATAGAGCTTGGTGAATAACTTGGGGAGAGGGGGAGCAGGGGAGCGGGGGAGCAGGGGGAGTCCAAAAAAGGCAAGCCTTTTTGATTATTTATTCCTCAAACCTTGCAGTTTCTCGCTCTTAAAATGGCTGAAAACCCTATTAACACTGCTTGGAGGGATATTCAGCAAACCCTAATTACTTCAAATCCGCGATCGCACTCTTGGCCATAGAAGCAATAGCTTGATCCGTCGCCTTCGGTAACTGGTAATACTTCCCGCCCGCTTGTTTCGCGATTTCCTTCCCGAAACCCGTAGAAACAAACTTTTTCTCAGTATCAATCACCAACAACTGGAAACCAATCGAGCGAATTCGCCCGGCAATATCCAGTAATTCCCCCTTAATATCCGGCTTTTCCCCCTCGGGGAGTTCATCCCCCAAGGACTTCGCCAAGGGAATATTCCCCCGGCCGTCGGTAATAGCCACAATCACCACCTGTCCGATATCCCCAGACATTTTGGCATTCATACCAATATGCACCGCCTGAGTTAAGCCATGAGCTAGGGGAGATCCCCCCCCACAGGGCATTTTTTCTAGGCGTTTTTTCGCCAAAGTAATGGAACGAGTGGGGGGTAATAACACCTCCGCCTGTTCCCCTCGGAAAGGAATTAACGCCACCTGATCCCGGTTTTCGTAAGCCTCCGTCAGTAAGCGCATCACCGCCCCCTTGGCCGACTGCATCCGGTTCAACGCCATTGATCCTGACGCATCCACCACAAACACAATCAGCGCCCCGGCCTTGCGTGCTAACCGTTTCGAGCGTAAATCCCCCTGTTCCACAATCACCTTGCGGTTGGGTTCCCGTAAACGGCGCACCTTTTGGTAGGGAGCGGCCGCTCGGAGGGTCGCATCAACGGCGATGCGGCGGGCTTTGCCTTTGGGTAACATGGGTTTGACATAGCGCCCCCGATCATCGGAAAAAATCATACTCCGCGCCCCGGATTTCCCTTGTCGTTGCGACATTTGAGCAAAGTACAACACACTGGGATCCAAGATTACCCCTTCCACATCAAAGACAAATTCTTCCGGGATGCTGGGGGGTTCTTGTTCCGGTTCTTCCGACTCGTCTTGATCGTCCTCTTCCTCCTCGTCGTTATCCTGTTCCGGTTCCTGTTGATCTTGGGGGGGCGGGGGAGGAGGGGGCGGAGCTTGGTCTTCGGGGGGAGGTTGGAGGATGGTGGAGCGAGGGACAATGACCAATTCTACCGCCCGGCGCAAATCGTCGGAACTAACGACCTCTCGACCTTCTAGGGCGGCGGCGGCCTGGGCGACGCGCAGGGCGAACAATTCGGCGCGGTGGCCTTGTACCCCTCCCCGGATGGCTTCTTCTACGAGGTACTGAATTTGATCGGGGGTGATTTGTACTTCTTTGAGGTATTCTCGCGCCAGAATGATGTCGGTTTTAATCCCTTCGATATCTTGGCCGTATTGGTCAATAAAGGCTTGGGGAGAACTGGAATATTGGATCGCTTGTTCTACTGCGGTGACGCGCTGATCGAGGGCTAGGACTCCATCGGCGGAAAGGGCGATCGCAATCCGATCCAGTAAGTGGTTGCGTAGGGTGCCTTCTTCGGGGTTATAGGTGGCGATTAAAATGGGTCGGCAGGGATGTTCAATACTAATCCCCTCCCGTTCAATACGATTGCAGCCTTCACTTAAAACCGTCAGTAGTTGGTTGGCAATCTGTTCATCTAACAGGTTAATTTCGTCAATATACAATACCCCCCGATGGGCTTGGGCTAACAGACCGGGCTGAAAGACGGGGTGGCCTTCTTTAACCGATTGTTCCACATCCACCGAACCCAGTAAGCGGTCTTCAGTCACACCGAGGGGGATTTGTACAAAGGGGGCGGGAATGATTGTAGTTTCGGTGTTTTCGCCCTCATTCGGGGCGGCGTTGTAGTAGGAATCCTTAACGATTTCAATGGGGGGCAGGAGGGCGTGAATCGCTCGTGCCATAACGGATTTTGCTGTACCGCGACGACCTGCGATCGCAACGCCGCCCAACTGGGGATCAACGGCCGCCAACAGCAAGGCCAGTTTAATCGCTTCTTGTCCAACAACGGCGGTGAGGGGAAAGGTGAGGTTACTAGGGGAAGGGGTGAGTGTTGCCATGATCCGGGTACATTAGGGGCAACTTTCTACTTTAGCAGGGCATGGAACGGTTTGGCTGCATTATTTAGGGCTTGGTGAATAACTCTACTCGTGGGGGTAGGGAATGGGGAATAGGGAATAGGTAATAATTATCAATTATCAATTATCAATTGCCCCGCTCCCCCGCTCCCCCGCTCCCCTGCTCCCCTGCCCCCCTGCTCCCCT
>NZ_JAIHOM010000159.1 GCF_026130165.1 Spirulina subsalsa FACHB-351
CACAAATTGTCATGCTAAGAGTGATCCCTGAGCCTTAGCTAAAGAGTCGTGCTTCGCTGTTTCTATACTGGTCGGGTTTCATCCCGTCGGTAAAACCGAGGGTCTTCACCCGACATTGCAGATAAATGGGTCTGTGCTGCTCTCCGTTGCTAATTTTGTGGGGCTTGCTGAATCAGTCTGCTCGTGGGGGGAGGAAATATATCTGTTCGCCGTCTCCACCAGGTTTCAGTCAAAATTGATACAAAATTAGTTCGCTAGTTTTTCATATTGTAACTTTAGATACACTTTTCTCCAAGCGATGCAGGATAATTCCTAATTATGTATATTTTGTCTAAGCCCTGTATAGTAAGCTTTCTGCTTGTTATTACCAGGCCCCACGACTAGAACAACCAACATCACTTGCTCTGTTCCCTACTGTCTCGCAGGTTTCTGGAGAAGAAGCCCACGCCGTAATATTTGATTCGGCGTGGGTGGTTCATAAAGGAGAAACTGCCTTGATAGAGTCCTTCCCCTCAATGGTTTTTGAGTTGCTATCTCCCACCTTCCTATGAACGAGGAAGGGGAATTCCGTAACCTTTTGTTAAAGCAGACCATGCTCGAAAAGAAAAATGCAAATAATATGCACTTGTTGCTAGATCTGCGAGATTTACAAACGTGGTTGCTGAAAGTTTTTTTTAGCCTCTTAAACCTGGCTCTCACTGTTACTTGGATAATCGAAGCCTTGATAAGACATGAGGTGAATATAGTTGATCGGGTTGCCTACCCTATCATGATTCCCTCTATAACTATTGCTCTAGCCTTGTTGCAGTGGCGGCCACAATACTACGCCCTAGTACTCATTGGAACGGTTGGCGTAATATGCTTATATGCTGTTGTCTTTATGCAAGCTATTATTTGGGGCTATCTTCCTGTAGACGATGGCTACACTTTTGTCTCCTTTTCTCAATGGCTTCCCCTCGTCTATGCCCTGATCTTTATCTTTCTAAAAAAGCGTCAGGCTGTAGTTGCATCAAGCTGTATTTACGGCTCTTTCCTAATCTCAATTCTGATTAACTCCTATCAGGAAAGGTCTTTGCCCGCAATAGAGCAAAAATTGCCCTATTTGCTCCATGTGGTCATGTCCCATCCGATTTACCTTGCGGTGTTTGTAGCCGTATCAACCTTACAGATGTCCTTTGCCACAGCGAAGCTCAAGGCGGAAACAGCAGATTTTGACTACTTGACCAATCTTGCCAATCGTCGCGTAGCGACCCGTGTCCTTGAGGCTGCCTTGGATGCTCAAAAGGTGGGTCAGCAGGTCTGTGTGGGGGTAGTTTTAGTTGATGTGGATCATTTTAAGTCGATTAATGATCAGTATGGTCATGGTGTTGGCGATCGCGTCTTAATGCAAGTGGCTCAACTCCTGAAGGAAGACCTTGCCGATAATGATTTAGCCGCACGCTGGGGCGGGGAGGAGTTTTTGATCTTGCTGCTCTCCGTCTCTAGCTCTGTGGAAGTGGCTCAGAGAGCAGAAGAGTTGCGCACTTGTTTAGCGGCCTACAATCACCCCAACGTCGGTCAAGTAACGGCTAGCTTGGGCATTGCTAGCACGACTGGCGGCGAAACCACAGAAACCCTAATTGCTCGTGCTGATGCGGCCCTTTACCGGGCTAAACAGCAGGGGCGAAACCGAGTTTGTGGCGCTGAAGTTTCCTCAACTCAACTGATATGAATCCGAAAAGAGTTTTGATTTTAGGTGGAACAGGAGAAGCGGCGGCCTTAGCGGGGAGAATTGAGGCGATTCCGGGGGTAGAGACGATCGCATCTTTGGCCGGTCGGACAAAAGAACCTAGGACAATGACTACCCCTTCCCGGAGAGGAGGGTTCGGTGGTGCGACGGGGTTAGCGGACTATCTACGCCAAGAGAGAATAGATGTTCTAATTGATGCGACCCATCCCTTTGCCGCCCAAATTTCCTTTAATGCGGCTCAAGCCGCGTCAGATTGTGGTATTCCTCGATTAATGTTGAGTCGTCCCGCTTGGGAAAAAGTTGCGGGAGATTGTTGGATTGAAGTCGAAAGTCATCAAAGAGCGGCGCATCTTTTACCGGGGTTAGCGAAACGGATATTTCTCACCATTGGTCGGCAAGAACTCGCTACTTATGCCCATTTAAAAGATATCTGGTTTTTGATGCGTATGATTGATCCTCCGCCACCGGAGGTCAAGATACCACCGGGACAATTATTGTTAGAACGGGGGCCTTTTTCTTTGGAGTCTGAGCGATCGCTTTTGCAGGACTATCAAATTGGTGCGCTAGTGAGTAAAAATAGCGGTGGTGAGGCAACTTACGCCAAAATTATCGCCGCCCGAGAGTTAGGAATAACGGTGATCATGATACAACGTCCACCTGTGCCGGAAGGGGACACTGTAGCAGATATTAAAAGTGTCCTAGCTTGGTTAGAAAAAAGACTTTGACACTCCCCCCGTTAGATTGCGGAAGGCAATTAACGGGGGATTCTTGTCTCACAGAAACTTAACTAGAGTGAACAAAGTTAGCAGACATAAGGACTTCAGAATTAGCTGCCCTTGACTACAGCCCACTGGGTTACAGGAGCCATTGCTTTCCACCCTAAAAACTTACCGACGGGTTCGGCTTTTTGAATGCTAAGGCGAATCAATTCTCCCCCTAGTTTACGGTGCCATTGCAAGAGGATTAATTCACTTTCAACTGTGACGGTATTACTAACCAGACGACCTCCTTCCCCTAGTGCGGACCAACAGGTTTCCAATAAGTCGGGTGTGGTAATCCCTCCACCGATAAAAATAGCATCAGGTTGGGGTAAATCTTGGAGGGCTAGCGGGGCTTTTCCGGCTACAATTTTCAGGTGAGGCGTTCCCAAGGCTGTTGCATTATCGGCAATGTACTGTAATCGGGTGGGATGATGTTCGATGGCGATACTCTGGCAACGGCGATCGCACCGCATCCACTCAATACCAATTGAACCACAACCCGCCCCTACATCCCAGAGCAGTTGTCCGGGTAACGGGGCCAAGGCAGCCAGAGTAACAGCACGAACTTGTCTTTTTGTCAACTGTCCGTCATGCTGATAAGCCGAATCGGGCAGTCCGGGGAGGCGAGGCGGGAGGGTGAGGGGATTCGAGGAGAGGCAGGTAATGGCGATGACATTCAAATCCGCAATGTCTGTAAAGTCCCAACGGTTGGCGATGCCTTGAATATGGCGTTCTCGGGTTCCCCCGAGATGTTCTAAAACCGTGATGGGACTCTCCCCAAACCCCCGATCGGTCAGAATTTGGGATGCGATCGCCGGAGTCTGTGCATCAGCACTCAGCACCAGCAGTTTAGCACCCGGATAAAGCACCCCATGCAACAAAGCCGGAGGGCGACCACACAAACTCAACGTTTCCACCTCACCCAAGGACCAACCCAAACGACTACAGGCCAGACTAAAAGTGGAGGGAGAAGGAATAATCGTCATTTCCTCAAGGGGAATGTAGCGAGTGAGGGTAACGCCAATCCCGTAGCACATCGGATCCCCACTGGCTAAAACACAGACTCCTTGACCACGACGGCGAATAATCTCCTGAATCGAATCCTGTAGGGGAGAAGTCCAGAGCAGTTTTTCCCGTCGATCTTCCGGGGGTAACATCGCCAGATGACGTTCACCCCCCACAATAACCGAGGCCAGAGACAGGAGACTTCGCCCCACCGGATTTAACCCCTCTAAACCATCTTCGCCAATTCCGACAATTGATAGCCATTTCGACCTGTAAGCGGGATCTGTGGTCATATGTAAAAAAAGTGAACTGATCTGTACACTGAGGAGCAATTGAGATTAGCCGCCCTATACTTCACCTTGCGCCCTTGCAGGTGCTGAGAGCTTCAACAGTGGTATAATTTTAAAGCTTGTCTTTGGGAAAGTCCGGTGAGATTCCGGTACTGTGCCGCAACTGTAATCCAGTCACAAGAAAATGCTCTGACCCGTCCATTTTACCTTTTTTCTGGTGAGTCAGAATGCCAATGGCAAGCGGTTGATGAGTAGAGAAAAACCTGATTTTCTAACTACTGCTCCGCGTCGCATGGGGAAAACAACTGTGAGAAAAAATAACGGTGAATTGGTTAGTTGAAGCAAATGTTTGTCCGGGCTTGTTTTATGGAACCCCAGCCCAAGATGGGTTCTTAATTCGCATCCGCACTCCGGGGGGATGTCTCACTTCTGAGCAGGGAAAGGCGATCGCGACATTACTCGAACAGTGGCAGAGTCCCCTACAAGTTACCAATCGGGCAAATTTGCAAATTCGCGGCGTTCAAAAATCCCCCACTTTAGAAGACTTTAAAACCTTACAGAAATTGGGGTTGGCCGCCCATAACCCCAGTATCGATCACCTGCGTAACATTATGTGCAGTCCCACGGCCGGAATTGACGGTCAAGAATTAATCGATACTCGTCCATTGGTTCAAGAAGTCGATAGTTTTATCCAAAATCATCGCTCCATTGCCGCACTTAGTCCTAAATTTAGCATTGGGATTGATGGGGGGGGGACTGTGGGAATCGGTACTCGTTCCAAGCTGGCCCGAGAACACCGCTATAATGAGATTCAGTTATCAGCAACAGTCCTGAATCATCCGACACATTTAACCTCTAGTGTGGGCTTTCGAGTGGCACTCGGAGGCGATAAACAATTATATGATACCAATTTATTAATTGAGCCAAAAAACTGTTTAGCCGTCCTGTCAGCCCTCATAACGGTTTATCTCGATTATGTCCAACAAACCCCATCGATAAAGGGCAAAAAGCCCCGCATGAAACACTTGTTAGAAGATTGGGGAGTTAAAAAATATCTTGCACAAGTTAACGCTCAATTCAATCATCCTTTAGATAGATTTGAGCAAACGGGGACTAACCTAGCCTTACCCACTCAACCTTATTGTTATCTCGGAATTAACCCTCAAAAGCAAGCCGGATTGTCTTATATTGGTGTAGCTTTAAAATTAGGACAATTAACCGCGATTCAACTCCGGGGATTAGTAAAACTATCGGAAACGTTTGGCAGTAATCAGTTGAGATTAACCCCTTGGCAAAGCATTATATTACCCGATATTCCCCAAGAAAAAGTCTCAGAATTGTTGCCAAAACTGACCGCATTAGGATTATCTGCTTCTAAGGGATGGGAGGCTGGGATTGTTGCCTGTAGTGGAAAACCGGGTTGTGGGAAGGCGACCACTGAAACTCAACTCCATGGTGCAAGACTGGTAGATTATTTGAACAAATACTTACCGTGCCATTCTCCTGTTAATATTCATTTGACAGGTTGTGCCAAATCCTGCGCCCAACCTAGCCCGGCAGAAATTACACTTTTAGGAACGACTTTTGAGGAAAATGGGGAAATTCTTGAAGGATATCAAGTCTATATCGGTGATTCTCCTGTGGAGATGCTTCCCGATCATCAAGAAACATTAAATCCCCCAATACTTGAGGATAACCTTTTGCAAATTTTACCCATAATTAAACAATTTTTAATCAGCCAATCATTAAACATTGGGAACACTAAATAGGATGGAATATATTCGGAATGGTGAGGAAATTTATCGCAAATCTTTTGCTATTATTCGGGCTGAAAGTAATTTAGAAAATCTAGCAGATGATTTAGCTCAGGTGGCGGTTCGTCTAATTCATTCCTGTGGGATGACCGATATAACCAAGGATTTAGAAGCGTCATCAGATGCGGTGAAAATCGGGCGAATGGCTCTGGCGCAGGGGGCATCAATTCTCTGTGATTCTCAAATGGTAGCGCAGGGAATTACTAAAGCGCGTTTACCCCAAAATAATCAAATTATCTGTACCCTGAATCATCCCGAAGTTCCAGAGATAGCCCGTCAGATTAATAATACCCGGTCGGCGGCAGCTTTGGAGTTTTGGCGACCGGATTTAGGGGGAGCGGTGGTGGTAATCGGGAATGCACCAACTGCCCTTTTTCGCTTATTAGAACTGCTCGATGAAAATGTGGCGAAACCTGCTTTAATTTTAGGCTTTCCCGTTGGATTTGTGGGAGCAGCTGAATCAAAACTAGAATTGGCGGCTAATAGTCGAGGAGTGCCATTTATTACTCTGCACGGACGCAGGGGAGGAAGTGCGATCGCAGCCGCTGCCGTTAATGCCTTAGCAAAAGAGAGCGAATTATGAGTCAATTAGGAAAACTTTACGGATTAGGTGTGGGCCCGGGCGATCCAGAATTACTGACGCTCAAAGCACACCGAATTTTAACAACTGTCCCGGTTATTGCTTATCCTAGCTTGGAAAATGGCAAGGTTTTAGCGAGGGCAATCGTCACAGATTTCATTCGGCCAGACCAGATAGAAATTCAGATGCCGTTACCCTTTAGTGTAGAGCGCAGTTCTCAACCCCATTATGATAGTGCCGCCGAAAAGATTGCCGAACAGTTGAATTTAGGTCGAGATGTTGCGGTGCTGTGTGTGGGTGATCCGATGTTGTACGGCACTTTTATGTACATCTTTACTCGCTTATGCGATCGCTTTTCCATTGAAGTTGTACCCGGAATTTCTTCCGTGATGGCCAGTGCCGCCATGCTGGGGGTACCCATCACCTATCGAAATGATGTATTCAGTATCATGCCGGGAACGTTAGAAGCAGAAATTTTGCGCGATCGCCTATCCTTCGTCGAGGCAGCCGCCATTATTAAATTAGGCCGCCATTTCTCCAAAGTTCGCGGGATTTTGGAGGAATTGGGGTTATTGGAACGCGCCCTTTACATTGAACGAGCAACCTTACCGAATCAACAAATTATCCCGATTACCGAAGTGGATTCAGTGGCTGTTCCCTACTGGGCCTTAATTCTAATTCCTAGCAACAGTAAACCCCAATGAAGCTCACCCCACCTGCCTTGAGCGAGGTGGGGTTCGGGCGTCGCTATTTTGGTCAAAATTGCCCCACCCTAGACAGCCCAAAACCCCCCGCCTCCCCTTGGGGCAACGTGGGCGAGAGCAACAAGCCTCCTAGACCTCAACCCAAGGGGGATGAGGTGGATTGCTCGGTCATTTGATGGTTCACAGCCAGAAAATCTACAGAAAGTCTTAAGCAAGAGTTTCTGGACAATAGCCCAAACCGCGAGTAAACTGACGGCGGAAGGACTCGATATCACTCTTATCGGGGTCGCCGTGAGAAACAACCGCTACTTGATAGCGTCTCATCACGTCAATGGGAGATTGTCCGGTTTCCAAGCTCCAGAGTGCCATCTGAACACGGATTTCGGGTTCATAGGGAATCCCTAATTCGTTCATGTAGGCGACGAAATCTCCATGTTGCTGGGGTGTGATAGGATCGTTAAGCTTAACCCGCACGATCCAACCGTCAATCTGGTGTATAACCGTTATAAACCCAACTGACAAATGATCAACATTATGAAGAAACTCTGTAACTCTTAAAGTAAGGCTGGCGTTGGCAAGAAAATAGAGGTAGTACATTCTTCCCTCTCTCCAAATATTACATGGGGTGGTATATTCTTAGTCTTACGCAGAATGGGTTTATTAGCGAAGGGGAGATGCACCCGAATTTATATGGGGAAGTTTACCCAATTTTGCTCTCAGGAGTTTTCCTCAGTACCCTAGAATTGCAAGTAAAATCCAACATTCACTGCTAGTCGTCAATGACCATCGATCAATACCTGTCGAGCTATCAATATGAGTTACCGCAAGAGCTAATCGCTCAAAACCCTGCCGTACCAAGGGATAGTTCTCGTTTGTTAGTCGTAGATTCCCCCAAAACCCATGTTCACACGGTCTTTAAGGACATTGTGGAATGGTTAAAGCCCGGGGATCTGTTAGTTCTGAACAATACTCGTGTAATTCCGGCCCGTTTATACGGTCGCAAGTCCACCGGGGCTCCGGTTGAGATTTTGCTACTCCATGAAGTCCGGGAAAATTGCTGGCTGTGCTTAGTCAAACCCGGTAAACGGTTTAAGATTGGTTCTGAAATTTGTTTTAAGTTCTCCCCCGATGATGGCCGAACCGATAGCCCCTCAATTTGGGCGCGGGTGATTGAACGGGATGATGCCACAGGAGGGCGGTTATTAGAGTTTCAAGTGCCGGATGGGTCTTCTTTGATTGATTTAGTGGCGCGAGTGGGTCATGTGCCTTTACCGCCCTATATCACGGCAACAGAAGCCGATGCAGACCAGTATCAGACGGTGTATGCCCGGGAATTAGGGTCGGCCGCGGCTCCCACAGCCGGACTCCACTTTACCAAGGAGTTGCTGGAAAAAATCGCCGATCAGGGTGTTTCGATGACCAACATTACTCTCCATATTGGGGTAGGAACATTCCGCCCGGTGGAAGTAGAGGAAATTAACCAGCACAAAATGCACTCGGAATGGCTGGAAATTAATGCCGAAACGGTGCAGAAAATCCAGGAAACCCGAGCGGCTGGCGGTCGGGTGATTGCGGTGGGAACAACGGTGGTGCGCGCTTTAGAGGGGGCGGCCACGGCTCAAGGTGTCAGTGGGGCGGTTCCAGCGAAACGGTGTTTAGTCGAACCGTTCCGCGATCGCACAGATTTATTCATCTACCCCGGCTATGAGTGGAAAGTAGTGGACGGCATGATCACCAACTTCCACCTCCCCGGTTCCAGTTTGCTGATCTTGGTCAGTTCCTTGCTGGGTCGGGAACGCCTGTTAAAGTTGTATGAAGAAGCGATCGCCGAACAATACCGTTTCTACTCCTTTGGAGATGCCATGTACATCACCCCCGAGGCAGCCATTGGCATCACAGGAGCGACAGAAACCGTAGCAGAAGCAGAAGCAGACGAGGAAGAATAAGAGCCACGGGATCTTAAACCCTTCCCCTATTGGCTATTACCCTAAAAAACCTACACTAGCTTAAATCGCTTCGTGTAGGTTTTTTAGTCGGTAGGTTTTTTAGTCCGTGTTTTGTCCTTCCTAGGCGGCAATTCCCGCCCGAGTTAGTTACTCTGACTGTTTCGGCTAGCCGTTTGAATATACAAAATGACCAGAAAGACAGAAGGAACTAAGACAAACAAAATACTGGCAACAAAACCAAGATCATTAACTTGCATTGTAATTACGCCCCTAACGGAACTTTTATCAAAGTTTACATGAGAACAGGTCGAACAACCAGCCAAGGGCTGCTCAATCCTAGAATACCATCCTTGGGGCTTAGGGAATCAAGGCTTTGTTTTGACGCTCACAGGCCCATTGACAATGGTTTGACAGGCCAGACGATAGTTACTAGGCTTTTTCTTCAATTTCCGTTGTTCAAACTCTGTGGGCTCCGATAAATTCTCTAACCCTTCAACAATCTCCACAATACAAGTTCCACACTGCCCATATCCTCCACAGTTCATGAGTTTGCCTTTTAAGGTGTAAAGGTCAACCCCATTCTGTAAGGCTTTTTCACGCAAATTTGCCCCATCGGCGGCAATCACTTCTTTCTGTTCATTGATGAATGTAATATTCGCCATTGACCCTCCTAATGACAACTCCTTTTCTATTTTATGAAGAAATGCAAAGAAATTTGACACTCCCATCGCTAAAAGCGAGGGATTCTTGGTTCAACGAGTTTCCTTAACTTGGCAGGACGTATCCAACCAAGCCAGAGGGAATCTCTCCCCAAGCGTGAGTTCCGGTATGCCCTACCGT
>NZ_JAIHOM010000160.1 GCF_026130165.1 Spirulina subsalsa FACHB-351
ACGGTAGGGCATACCGGAACTCACGCTTGGGGAGAGATTCCCTCTGGCTTGGTTGGATACGTCCTGCCAAGTTAAGGAAACTCGTTGAACCAAGAATCCCTCGCTTTTAGCGATGGGAGTGTCAAGTTCATAGGGAATCGTCTTTCCGTCACGACTCCGCAGTGCATCCACCCGTCCCCGTAACCCCAAGCATTCATCCTCCAAATACAAATCTTGCCATTCTTCTCCCTCTTCCAACTCAATCCCTTCATGGAGTCGTCGTCCCGCAAAAACTGCCGCATCTTGGGTATAAAGTTCTTCCACTTCTTCCAAGTAGAAAAGACGGGGACAGTAGGCGAAAGCATGAAGGGAACAAACCCGCAAGGTTTCGGGTGCAGGTTGTAGAACATTGCTTAGGTCTAAATCGATAGCTTGCATAGTCATCCTTTAATCACTGGTAGATTACTTGATGACTAATCTAACCCTGCAACCCGGTAAAAAATGTTCCGACTTGAAGAATAGTTTTGACTTTAATTTGAACTAATTTTATTAATCCTGAAATGTTGGGTTTCGCTGTCGCTCCACCCAACCTACGATTTGACTAACCTTTCAAACTAGCACAACTAAACTGTTCAAACAACTCAAAAAATAACTCGAAGGCTAATCTCTCATCATCTACTTGAGATAAAATAATATTTTCCCAACCTTCAGACGACTTGACATCATATTTTTCTTGTATCCATTTCTGGAATTGAGAAAATTGTTTTTCTTGTTGTGTTAATTGTAATCCCAACTCCCCTCTAGACATACCGTAACCTAATAAAAGCATTTTCAAACGAGTTAAAGACACTCTTCCTAAATACATCCCAGGACGTTGTTTTATTCGTTCTAACAAATCATAGAGATATTCTTCGGTGTTTTTATTGTTGTTATTTTTTTCTACATTTAACATAGCTCAATTCCTTATTATTTAAAATTCTTCTTCAATAACCACTAGCTCTTGTCCTAAATGGATTTTACCAAAAAACTGAAAATTAGCTAACCATTCTCTTTTAGGTGTTCCATTAGGATGATGATTGTCAAAAACCATTTCAACACGATCTACAGTGATTAAAACTCCTTCATGATATCCTGTTTCTGAAATGGCATCACCTCCAATACTATCATCATAAATAAAACAATTGCGATAATCTAAATCAGCTTGTGTATTTATCTTAATGATTTTGCCTTTGATTCCTAGTGATTTTAGATACTTTTTTAGAGCTAAAGCACATTCAACACAATATAAATTAGGATAACTGCTAGCTATTTGGGCTAATTTATTTCTTTGTTTTGATGTTAAATGCTTCATTAAAATATAGCGTTAATAAACGCGATGGAAATTTTCGTAGGGCGTGTCAGCCCTTAAAAATTAAAACCAATCTTGTTAACTATGAAATGTTGGGTTTCGCTGTCGCTCCACCCAACCTACAATTTAACGCGCAAGAGTGAAATCAAATGAATTCAGTGCTGAACAAAACACCAAACTCCTTTTCGGGATAACTTCATCTCTTTTGGGTTCGTTTTTGGCTGGACTTAGCCTTACCCTCCACAGTAGGAACTTCAATGATAGTCCAACAATTCTCATTCAACTCTCCAGATTCATTCAAACTGAAGCGTTGAAATCTTCCTTGGGTTGTTTGACGATCAATCCAAATCGGCAAGGCAATTAAACCCCGATTATCTTTCTCTAGCCATTGAATATTACCATCTTCTGGACGATAGGTTCTAATGCCATTAATTAACGCCCAAGATTCCCCTAAAGATAACCCACCAAAACGACTAATTTGTTCAGGAGTGGATAAGGCAATGCTCACCCGTTCATCGAGTTTAACTGAGGCAGACTCTGCACTAGAATCAATTTTGAGGGCAATCTTTACCTCCGTGACAATCTCTTGAAAATTAGGTTTAGAAAACTGACTGGTTGGATAAATCCCTTTGTGCGTTTTACTAAACTTATGATGTCGTTGTTTGCGAACAATCTGAGAAACCGTAGGAGTTTCTCCAATCAAACCAACGGCTAATTTGACCCCCAAATGTGCCGTTAAATCTGTTTCTCCGACAAGGGATAAGAGAAACCCATAGAGGGTGGAAGGAGGAGGATAGAGATAGGTTTCTCGGTAGTCTCTCGCAAAGCTACGCGGGAAGCTAGTACAAGGACATTCAAGATAGAGTAAATCACTCATTAAACCCTTGCCTCCGATTCTAAACGTTTTTGAGCGGAACTAATCGCTTCCTTGATGCCTCGGCACACTGTCACCCCTAAACTTTGGAGTTGTTTTCCATAGGGAGTATCGGCAATTTCACCCGCTACAATTAATTCCGAGGGGGCAATATCTCCCACTTCAACTAAGCGAATTAAACGAGGACATCCCACAGACTCACCCACTCGTTCAAAACAGTTCATAATCCAAGGACTAGGATCTTTGGTGACTCGCAATACTAAGGATTCTGGACGAAATTCATATAAAAATCGAGCATGATTTCCTCCGACGTGCTGAATGGCAGGAATGGCTTTTAATAACATTTCAGCCCGTTTCTGGTCTTTTAAACTATTGGGAGTTAAGGCTAAAGTGTACTGGTAAGCTGTACAGTGAACTTCTGTATTGTGAATCGAAGTTTTACCCTTTTCTCCCCCTTTTGAACCAAAGACAATATCACCCCAGTAGGGGTCTAAACTAATCGCTCGACTGACTTCTAATACGCCTCGCCGTTTCGTGGTAGCATCTTTGTTATCTTTGTCTTTTTTGGCATCCATAAAGCCAAAAAGGTCATCATCAATGTATTTTTTAGGGTCATATTTCTCGTTTTTAATCTCATATTTGTCCGTTTCAGGATTAAACGTCCGATTGACCTGTTCAGGATAAAGATTCTGTAAACATTCCCGATAACCCCAACGAATAGCATCGGCGCTGACAGTGGTATATTGGTCATTACCGCGAGTAATTTTTTGGAGGGTGGATAGGGTACTACCATCTCCTTCTCCTCGGTTATTAGCAGCAATGGCGGTGGGGGTAACGATGGTGACAAAAAGATGTTGAGTCATGTTATTTCTCCTTATAGTAAGGTAAGTTTGTACAGAGGTGAGACAGAAATTTAACGATTCCTTTTAGGTTTAAATTTCAGCTTCAAAGCCTTCTTCAGAATCATCTGTGGTCAGGGATTCATCTAAAACTTCTTCGGGAATTTCTGGTGTGCCATCTTTCCCTTTTCCGGTGTAACTGGCAATGGCAAGTAGAGCTAAATCCCGGGCTTTTTTCCAATTATTATCTTTATGCAGCCACTGATAAATCTCTGCGCCAACACCTCGCGTCGCTTTACTACGATGACGACTTAAAAAGTCAACAGTTGTTTTAGCAAAGTCCTGTTGGGTGCTAGGACGTTGTAAGCGCGTAATAATTTTATTGGTGACTTGGGGATAATCGAGTTGACGACCTTGTTTGTTCGCTTGTAAAATTTGCTCCCGTAAATAGCTACTAAATGCCCCTTGTACGGCATCAAAAAAGGTCTGTTCTAAGGTATCTAAGTATTGACTCATTTTGACCAATCCTTTGCGTTCATAGAGTTTGTTTTGTTTGTAAAATTCGTAAAAGCCGGAATACCAGGGCTTGCCGAGAATAAGGTTGTCGCACAGCCAAGGTAAAACTTTAGAGATGGCTAACCAGGTTTCTCCTTTCTCATTTTTACGAATTTGCGGATGGAAAAATTGAAAAGCTGAGTTGTAGAGGTTTAAGATTTCATCATCTACTTTAACACGAAATACGGCTTGTTTCAAGTAGTTTTGACTTCCATCCCATTGTTGTTTTCCCAGTTGATAAACTTCACAATAGTTTATGCGAAATCTTTGGTTATCTTCCAGAATTTTCTCCTGCAAGAGAAAGCGTAAACCCGATTCTCCCGCACTACTAGAGCGAAAATCTTGGTAGGTTCTGCCGGATGATTTTTGTCGTTGTTTTACCCATTGCTTGAGGTTTGTTACTTCAGGAATAACGACGGCAGAACGAAAGCCAGACAGTTGATAGTAGTGACAAGCTAGGGGGAGAAAAACCAGTGAAATAAAGTTTTCGGGTGATTCTTGATAAGCCCCGTGAATGAAACATTCAACTAAGCCGGGAATGTGGTGTCCTTTGAGGGGAATTTGGGGTTTAAATGCTCCTTTGGTGGTGAAGGCTTCTTTAAAGTCTCGGGTATAGTAACAGTCCTCCAGAAGACGAAAAGAACGGGTAATTTCTGCGTCATCAATGGCAAAGCTTAAGAGTTGGGCTTCTTTGCTTTGTTTGCGTTGTTTGCCATGTTGGAGAAAGGTGGTGACAACGCCTTCGGTAAAGGTGTATTTTCCTTGGTAATCCAGTTTTAAGGCAGGAACATTTAAGTAACCCTCTTTAATCTGATAGGTGTGTTGGACGAGACTGAGGAAGGCATCGCGATCGCACCCGTCCCAATTCAGATGTACTTGATCCTCTGTAACCCGCCAAGTGAACGGCACTTGCTGGGAATCAATGGAGTCTAAAGCCAAGGCTAAACCTGCAATTCCAGCCCGATGGACTAGGAGGGTATTGGGGTTAAAAATTGATAAAGTGAAGCTTGTCATTTTCCTAAATAGACCTCAATTTTTTGTCGCGCCAAATTCTGATGAATAGTCCCATTTTTGGGTGGGTGCAAGGGGATAAAGTTTGTATTTCTTCCATGCTTTCATTTCTTTAGACTTTATGGGAATGGGAACGGTATAGCGAGGTATTTGTTTCCTCCCCAATATTTTAAGCATGGGCAAATCTTGCTCTAGTAAAACCGTAGCGTTAAAGCTAGCTTTACGGAGAGACGTAGAATAGGTTTGCCATGTTTTATCCAGTAAAACAGAGTCCGTTTCCGGTTGACCTTGAACCGCTATATTTTCCAACCATTGGGCTAAATCTCTTTGACAAACGTCTCCGGGGAAGGATTGAATGAGTTGTAAACCTTGATTGAGTTCTTCCGATGAGTAGGGATAGCCAACTTTCTCATCTGGATAAAATAGGGCATCTAAAGGACGACCACAATAGCGACGATTTAAACGACCTAAACGTTGAATGAGTCCTGCCGGATTTGCTACTTGACTTACTAACAACGTTGCGGAAAGATCAAGGGACATTTCCGCCACTTGGGTTGTAATGGCTAAAACCGGTTCCTGGTGTTCCGGTTTAAAAGCACCGACTACAGCGCGATGATGTTGTACTCGGTCTTCATAGCGAAAGCGACTATGGTATAAAAGCGCGTTCAGTCCCCTCTCTCGCGCTTCCTGATAGACGGAAATGGCCGTGTTGACCTGATTACACACCCAGAGGACTTTCCCCCCCTTTTCGAGTTCTTGGGTCACTCTTGACCAGTCCATCTGTTCGCTATAGTGGAAGCGATAACGGGGTTGGGTTTCTAATTCTGGAGGACCCGAAATGATGTCTAGAGGTTCACCTACGGCATCCTGAAGGGCTGTCCGTTGCCAAGGGAGGAAGGATGCAGACATGAGGAGGATGGGGGCTTTAACGACCTCTAGGAAGCGCAATAATGCCCCAAAGAGACGTTCATCGTAACAGTGAACTTCATCGAAGACAAAAGCGGCCTGCGCGATCGCCGGAAAACAATAAATGGGTCTACGATTACATTGGAGCAACCCTAACACCGTGTCCACAGTACAAATAATCGCCTCACGACCCCAAGCTTGAAAAGACTCTAACTTCAAAGCTACTTCATTGTTAACCGTCTCTCCCGCTTCCTCTTCTTCCCCCGTGGTAGCCATGGCTAAGTCCACATCAGCGCGAGAATGGAGCAAAATAGAGTCTACCTGATCATGAACATAATCTAAAAAGCCTTCCGTACTGGTTCCCGTTGTGGGATAGCAAAAGATTAGTTTTCGTCCCAAAGCTTTAGCCCTTGCCCAATTATAAGCCCCTAATGTTTTCCCTGTACCACATCCCGCTTGGGCCAGGGTCACTCGGGTAGAAGTTTCCGCTAATTGAATTTGAAACGGCCGTAAAGTTTTCCCCTCTAATCGCCCTGCAATGACCTGATCTAACTTAGCTTCATCAAGTGTCCGTTCTACCTCTTCTGTAATCCATTTGTGGATGGATAAGTTAGTATTGGGAATCGCTGAACCAACCGCATCTCCGGCAATAACTAAAGCTTTGATAACAGCTAAAAATACAGGATTAGGTTGCCATTGTTCTTCAAAAAATAATTGGATATCCCCCCGTTTTTGTTTGATAGTAGACACAGACCAAGATTCAGAGGGTTTTTGACTGAGAGTTATTTTAGGAGGCAAACCTAAAGCTTTTATACCATATTTTAACAAAGGACGAAAATAGGGATGATATTGAAACTTTCCATGGATTCGAGTGACAGCATAAAGAAGTAAACGATCCTCTCCACTCTGACGAATTTCTCCGAACTCATCCGTTACCTTTCCTTTTTTTCCTCCTAATTTAAGATGGTGTCCACCCCCAGCTACTAAAGCGGTGAGAAAATCGCCATCTCCTTGTTCTAACCATTCTCGAAACTCCCAAGCTAATAACACAGATGCCACTTCATGACGGATCATTTGAGGTTCATGAAGAGGATTCCTTTGCTGTCTAACCACTTGTTGAAAATGATGGTTTGCCTTGCCCCAATCATGGAGATAAGCCGCTTTCCGAACCGTGGATTTAAGGAAATTGAACGAATAGTTTAAATCAAATTGCTGGAGTAATCGATCTCCTAAAATATCCACTAACGTGCTGACTGCATTAACCACATCTGCCGTATGTCCCACCAAACTATAAGACCCCTTCCACTGTCCAGCTTTAAAGGATTTAGCTAATAACAAATTAGGCTCTAATCTCGTTTCCATGATCGACCTCCTGAACCGGATAAAACCACCCACAACCAAAATGTTTGCGTCCCCCTAAACCCATCCCTTGCAACTTGAGAGAATCTTCGGGATTTAATCCTTCGACTGTCACACCATAACCCAGAACATTTTTGCCATGAATTTTGATTGCTCGTTGGGCTAAATTTCCCTGATCATTACTATCAATATAAACCTGAGCGTTGATGTCTAATTTTGCTAATCTTTTTTGACAAGATTCTAGAAAATACACGGGGGCTTCGTTACTATTCCAATTGTCTAAACGAAAGGTGACTAAGCGCGCTTTTAGGATTTCACTCGCTTGGGGTAAAGTAAGACGGGGTTGAATAAAGCGGATTAAGTGACCTCTAATATCTAAAACTTGGTTCTGGAGAATGCGATACCATTGGGCAGCATTTTCTGCGGGACAACGTAAGCGAAACCGAGCATTTTGATTCAGATAAATAATCCCATTTTGATTGGGAATTCCGGCAATACTACAAATCAATAAATCTGGGGGTAAGTTGCGCTCTATCAAGAATTCCTTCTGTTGCTCAGAGTCTAGAGACTGTAAGTATTTTTTGAGGGCAGAATAGAGAGCGTAACCGTGATCTGCGGGTAAAGTTTGTCCTCGCAGAGAGAATTGAACTTCTAGAAAATTCATGGTTAACTACAGATGTGTTGAATAAAGTTGTGCAGGGGGCGAAAACCAAAATGACTCTGGGAACTCTCAATCTCTTGTTGTGATCTCAATTAAATTTTTAGTGAGTGTTGGTAAATCTTGAGTAACCACTTGCCAAACGATATCAAGATCCACATTGCCGTAATTATGAATTAGGCGATTTCGCATACTGACAATGGCGTGCCAAGGAATGGTAGGATATTGACGACAATCTTCTTTGGGAATTTGACTGGCTGCTTCCCCTATAATCTCAAGTAAGCGAACGATAGCAAGATTTAAAAGGCGATCGCTATCAAGGTCTTGACGGGTTTTGGATTGCATAATGGTTATGGCTTCTTGAGCGTGGTTTAACATATCCCGCAATCTTTCCTTTGTTCTAGGGTTTGGCATACTGAAGTACGGCCTCGGCTAAAACTTTTTCCCTAATTTGAGGACTCAGAAAACCGACAGTATTTAAGTCCACTCGACATTGCAAAATTTCGCTGAGTTCATCTTGTAGCTCAAAAAATGCTAATCCCGGAATTTGATCAGGTTCAAACTCGACCAGAATATCTAGATCACTATCTAGAGTAAAATCATCTCGCAAAACAGAGCCAAAAATGTACAGTTTGCGAATATGATGACGTTGGCAAAAGGGTTGGATTATTTCTGGGGAGAGTTGAAGCCTTAATTGCTGTCTCATGGTGACAATTCCTCCATTTTTTTAAAAAACTTTAGGGTAGGTGGGCATTACCCACCTTAAAGATTAACAGCGAGTTTTAATGACCCGCCATTGATTTTATCCAAAGGAAAAAATCCCATCTGAATCACTATTTATCCCTCTAGCCTCCTAACAAATCGTAATGTTGCATCATCCCCTCTAGTTCTGCCTTGACTAAGGCCACTAATTCCGGTGGTTCCTTGACCTTTGCACCCTTGCCATACCCCAACACCCACCGCTTGAGGTCGTTGAGGCCAGAAGCTACTAAATGCAAGGTGAGGGAACCGTCAGGGTGTTCGGTAATTTCTTGGGTAACGTGCCAACGACGCTCTCGGATAAAGGGTGCTGTGGCCGCATCAAACCAGATCGCAATGGGTACAGGATGCCCTCCGACTTCGTGCTGAAAGATTTTTTCGAGATAGGTCTTGGGATCAAAATTGGGGTCACGTTCAAAGGTTTGGTCAAGGAGGCGTATGTCTTGAATGCGGTCGATACGAAACCAGCGTATGTCCTGACGTTTGTTGCAAAAGCCAATGACGTAGGGGTTTGTGCCGCGATAGACATGGAGGAGATAGGGGTCAATGATACGTTCGGATTCTTGGTTACGGGTGGCGGCATAGTAGCGAAGCCAGACTTTTTGGCTTTTGTGACAGGCCTCTATTAATTGCGCCCAAATTTCGGGGTTGAGGTTGGTTTCTGCACCACTGCGAAAGATGATCCGTTCATCGGCGAGTTGCTGCAAGTTAATCCAGGTTTGTTCGGGGAGACGTTCTGAGAGATGCTGAATGGAGGAGCGTAATTCGGGTTCGTAGGCGGATCCGGCATAGGCTTCTAGCATCCTTGCACCGAGGATGAGGGCAAAGAGTTCCCCGTGACTGAGGGCGATGCTGGGCAGTCTCCAGTGAGGGTCTGTGTAGTGCCAGCCTTGGGGTTTGGTGTATTTGATGGGGGCGGATAGGCGATCGCGCAAAAAAGCCAAATCATTGCGGATGGTGCGATCGCTCACCTCCAGACAGTCTGCTAACGTTTGACTGGTAGGCCGTTGACTAGAGCGGATCAGGTTGTCCAGCTCTAGCAAACGTTCTAAATGGCGGGACATTGCCGACTCCTGAAAGAAAAGACAAGTCCATCATAAACCTCCAACCCGGTAAAATCCTTTCCGGGTTCAAGCCAGCTTTAACGAAAACGAAAAGGCCTGACATCCTCCCGAAGCCGACGCAGGGTTTCCAAGCTAATCACAGCCCAAAACTAAAAACGCCCCACTGAACAAACAGTAGAGCGTTTTGAGTTAAAAATTAGGCCTGGCAAGGAGCGATTGTCCCAAGAGGCAACCCTCAAAGTATCGTAGCCGCGCCAACGTTTCACAACCGAGTTCGGGAAGGGATCGGAGTGGGGCCGAAGGGCTAAACTCACCAA
>NZ_JAIHOM010000161.1 GCF_026130165.1 Spirulina subsalsa FACHB-351
CCATTCTAACACACTTAATAAAACTGGCAAGGCTCATTAAGTGTTGACGCTTCGCGGGTTACATACTGTTTTTCTTTTCATCCCCGTCCTAAAGTATCGGGGCTTTCAAGAAAACATGATCGGTAAAGCCTATCACATATTATCCCGTCCAGATATCCGTAACTTGCTCGATCGCATCCTAGCCAGTGGAATTTGTACCACAATCGGGAGATGGTCAATGTTTAACGGTGTTTAAGACCGGAAGCGTAACGCTAAAGGTTGTTCCTTGATGCAGCACACTTTCAACGGTGATGTCGCCGTGATGATTTTGTGCGATCGCCCAAGCAATAGCTAAACCCAATCCTGAACCACTCAAAGGCGACGTATGACGGGATCTCGCCGAGTCTACCCGATAAAAACGATCGAAAATATAGGGTAACGCGGCCTCGGGAATCCCCACCCCATTATCCCGCACTTGAACCTGTAACCCCCAATGGCGACGATCCCGTTTTACCCGTCCTAATATCACCTCAACTAAAGCCTCTCCCTCCTTGTCTGTCCATTCTAAAGCCGTGTATTCAATCCCATTACTAATCAAATTAGTGAACAAACGCGCCAATTGATCCCACTCCCCCAACACCGCAAACGCATCCTCTCCCTCACTTTCCGGTTCTTCAATGCGTAAACATAAATACACATCGCGCTGTTGCGCAAAAACCCGTTGTTCCTCAATGACCTCAATTAATAACGCATCTAACGGTAAAGTCTGAGCATTCGTGACACCAATCCCACTATCAGAACGCGCTAAAAATAATAAATCATTGACCAAACGACCCAACCGTTGCGTTAAACGTTCCACCACTCGTAACTGTCGCTGTTGAGATTGGGGATCTTGATCCAAATAAGTTAAGGCCATCTGTACATTAGTTTGAATCGTCGCAATGGGATTGCGTAACTCATGGGACGCATCGGCCGTAAACTGTTTCAGACTTTGATAGGACTCCAAAATCGGTTTCATGGCCAATCCCGACAGAAACCAACCAATCGCCCCCACACAAACCACCATGAAACTGGTCCAAATCACTAAATCAATCACTAACTGCCGGGTGGGTTTTGTCACCTCAAACCAAGGATGACTGACTCGCAAATATCCCAACACTTGGCGACCTTGTTCTACTCGTTGGGTCACTTGACGTAATAAATTGTCATTAGAAAGATAAATCGTTTTGCCTGTACGATTGACCTGTAAAGGAATCAGGGGAGCGGTGGAAAAGGTAGACCAGAGGAGTTCCCCCGTAGGACTAAACCACTCTAGGTCAATGTGATCATCCTCCATCACCTCAGCATTGTTGCGAAAACTGGCCTCGACATTTACCCGGTCCCCTCCCTCTCCGGCCGCAAAGGTTTCAATCACTAAAGACCGTTCCACCACTTCTACAACGTGCTTTAAAGTGTCGTCTATTCGTTCAATTAGGGTATTGCGGACATAGATATACATTCCCGTGGCAAATAACAGGAGCAAAATTGCGGTAACGGCAGTATACCAAAGGGCTAAACGGCGACGGGTAGATTGAAACATCTGGAAATCAGGAGGCTGCTGGTGCGGGATGGTGAGGTGGGGAATCCCCCTTTCTAGGCTGGAAAATCGGGGTTTTATCTTTAAATGTGAGCGAAAGACTCCCGTTAGACCCGATAGGGTTAACGGGAGATGTAAGCAAACCAGCCAATAGAACTGAGCGAAAGCGAATCCAAAGATATTGCCTCAGCTACAATCTAGGGACTTACTCCCAACCTCCGCAATAATTTGTTATAATAGATCACACTCTTTTGATCTTAATGGTTTGTGATTTTTTTTGAGCGTTTCGTCAAGTTTTATCACAAAAATTCCCCGATTTTATCATTTTTCAATACAATGTGTTAGGAGCGTTAACTCAGCAAATTGCTAAGTTTTGTTGAGGAATAAGAACGATTGCAAATATCTTCAAATATTGATTACAAAATGAGGGAAAGGTTTGGTCAATTCTGAGGAAAGCCTTGATAATGAAGACAAGAGGAACAGATTCCTGTTTCACTCAATAGCAAAACAAAGATTCGTTAGCGAGACTCAGGCAGGAGGCAAGATTATGAAACTTTCCCAACGTTTAAACCAACTCAATACTTATTTTTCTGAAGCTGTTGCTCGGATTTTTGGACCGAGTGATGATTCTTACCCCACCATTGGAGTTCAACCTTTCTCTGGTGATCTTCCCTCAAAATCTGCTCATTCTCACCGTTAGTGAGTGGCTGAAATTAGTTGAACCCATTGAGGAGGGCATTCCTGACAAGAGTTGATTGATCACAGAGTTGATTGATCTATTCAGAGCAAGAGGCTCAGGTTCAGGTTCATTCGATTTTAATTTCAGGTGGTAATTGTTGGCAAGATGCAACACTGGATATTCGGGAAAAGTGTGTTACACTTTTCCCGTTCGCTTTTGCTCGTTGCGACAGAGGACTGAGAAAATGTCAGCCTTGTTGATGACTTCCCTCAAAACCTTGCACTTTTTTCGCCAATTTTAACAGGTCGTGGGGAGTTCAATCATCCCAGTCAAAGTCAGAAAAATCATGGGGAAATTGAGGAATTAATTGGAAACAGCCTAAACCCGTTTCTTCTCCTTCTTTACTTTCGGCTTCAAACAAACCCATAATCTGGGTTAAGCCCGGTGTTCCTCGGGATGCTCCCGTTACCCCCATTGCAATAACTAAACCACAGATTCCTCCGGTTTTTTTAAGCCGTTGCCGCCATTTTTTCTTGGCGTTTTTATGCTCGATAGATTCGGATTCAACGTCCCTGATGAGATACAATGTCTCTTGAACGGTTTTGGCTAAGATCAACTCATATTCTGTATCATGCAAGGAGTCCACACCGGGATTAAACAGAATCGAATCTAAACCGTCTTGCCCTTTCAACAGATTAATCATTGCTTGGGCATTAGACCGGGTGGTTTGAACCAAAATAATGGGCAAACCATCGGAATTTTTAGGGATTTTAAAATCGACCGTTTGAGTATATTTTTTCGGATGTTGCTGAATTTCTTCCCGTAAGCTCCAAGACAAAAAGCCTAGACTGATCATTGAACCATTCGGCACAAGGTCATGGTTAATGATCAGGTCAGGTTCTTCTTCTTCGTCCTCATCTTCAGGCACTTCTAACGTCAAAAACTCTTGGGATAACTCCGGCTGGGTAGCCACTTCCACTAAAATACTTTTCGCTTTGCCTTTCTGGGCAAATGGGGGCAGGGGAATGCGTATTTTATCGGTAATTTTTGACCAATCTGTTTCTGCAAAAACATTCAAATCGTCTTCATGGTCTTCGACAAACTCAGTGAGGGCGCGTAGGGTGACATAAACGGCTAAACTTTCCTCTTCGTCTAAAAAAGGACGAATCCCTTCGTAAGGGTGAACACTGCCAAAGATAGGCTCAATTTCACTAAATTCGTAAATCCCTAAATCAAAGTCTTCGTCGTCCTCATCGGGGTCTTCATCATAGCCACTTTCATAATTCAAATACCAACAGTCTTGGGAGAGAAAGGCTTCTTCTAACTCTTCCAAAACTTGGTTATTAATGACGGCGGATCGAAAGCGCCGCAAGGATTCGAGGGAACGATACATTAGCACGCCGTATTCTTTGCCTAACATCCCCATAATGGAAAGATAAAGAGTTCCTACGTCCCATTGATTGAGGGTGACGGTGATAATTTGATGATCTTGTAAGTAGTCCCAAGGACAGAGTTCCCATAGCTCTTCGGCCACGTTGGATAGCAGTTCAAGATAGGGGGCGGGTAAACGAGGGCGTTTCGCGCTGTTCATGGCGGCGAAACTGCGGAATAATTCGTCAATTAGGGGGAGATCCGGCACATAGTCGATGTTGATGTCGAGATCCTGTAGGGCGCCCCGGAGGAAAAATTGAATTTCGCGATCGCGCACCACAATTTTTTGGGGTCGAGCGGGTTGACTGCCACCTTGGGGATTTTCCATGGCTCGTAATAAAGACCGTGCGATCGCCTCAACCCCCATCTCTGAAGACACCAGATCGACACTGCGCACCACTCCTTCAGAACCATCTACCCACAAAATACAATCTCCGTTCGTGGTAGAGGTTTCTCCCCCATCAAGGGATAACTGTTGAAGCTCGCCAATGTCAGCCAAAGTACGACGATCCCCCTCCCAAACACTTGGAATCTGAGGGAGCTTTTGCAGACGACGCAAGGTATTGGGGGGGAAGTTACTCATAAGATCATGGAGTTAGTAGGGCGTTTGGGCCTAGGTCTTGCCCGTGTCAGCAGTTGTCTGAATCTGGGAACTCTGCCCCAAGACTGAAAGAACTCGCTAACATAAATTGTAGGATAACAAAGGGTCTAATAGGTTTGATCAAGATTCTAGTCTTGTTGCCTCGGGTAATGGGGGGGATTCTACAACCATCCTTAGACACAGAGTTATGATTTTGATCAACCCGGCATTGAACCCATATTTACGAATATGATTAGGAGTATAGCCAGCAATGAGTCAAGCTACTCAACCGGAAACCAAAGGCATTCAACTGAGTGAAACTGCCCTTAAGCATCTGGTGATGTTGCGAGAACAACAAGGAAGTGATTTGTGCTTGCGGGTGGGAGTCCGCAACGGGGGGTGTTCGGGAATGTCCTACATGATGGATTTTGAAGACCCCAGTAATATCCGCCCCGATGATGAAGTTTACGACTATGACGGGTTTAAAATCATTTGCGACCCCAAAAGCCTACTTTACCTCTATGGGTTGATGTTGGATTATAGTAACGCCCTGATCGGGGGCGGGTTTCAATTTACCAACCCCAATGCGTCTCAAACTTGTGGCTGTGGCAAGTCTTTCGGCGTTTAAAAAAATCCCCGGAATTCCCCATCCCGTAAGGGTGGGGGAGTTCGTCGAGGTCACTTGCTCCTTCCCTCACACCCGATGGAGTCATTCACGCCGGAAATGAGAAGCAAACCCCTTAACTTCTCCACGGGTTAAAACCGCGTGGATTCTAAGCTGTAAAATGGGAGATTAGGCTGAATTTGGCCGAACTCTCACCAGGAAAGGGAATAAAAACCATGTCTGAATCTGTTGCTTCTCTCTATGAAAGTGGACTGGAACGCTATAAATCTGGGGAAAGTCCAGAAAGTCTGATTCCAGTGTTTAAGGAAATTTGCGATCGCGCCAAAAAAAACGCGGCCGCTTGGTCTAGTCTGGCTTGGTTATATCTCCTCACCAACAAACCCAACCAAGCCCTCAAAGCGGCTCAAAAAGGCGTTAAACTCGATAAAAACGCCCCCCAAGCCCGAGTCAACCTCGTGCTGGCCATGTTGGATGCCGGACAGAAAGGGGTGCGCCCTCATGTTGAAGTGATTCAACAAATGATCGGCGTAAGTTCAGAAGTGCGCCAAGAATTAGCCGAAAGCATCGAGGACGGTTTAAGCCGTAAACCCGACTGGGCCAGTCTTCAGCGCGTTAAAGCTTGGCTTTTCGAGTAATTGATTCAACCCCGGTTAATTGACCCATGACCTTAAGCAAAACTCACCTGATTGGACTCAAAGCGGATCAATTCCGCCATCCCTTGGATCAAGAAGCAACCCAAGCCCTGAAACAGTTGCCCGGTTTGGATTTGCTAGTGCGTAATCTGCTGGGTTCTTTGGCCGAACAAGTGCTGTATCTCAATAACATTGCCTCCAGTGTATTGGTGGGAGAAAATCAACTCCCCCACCTCTATCACCTCCTACAAGACGCTTGTCGGGTGTTGGATGTAGAACCCCCACAGCTTTATGTCCAGCAAAACCCGGTTCCCAATGCCTACACCTTCGCCATGCGAGGGAAACAGCCCTTTATTGTGCTGCATACCTCCCTGATTGAAATGCTCACCCCCGAGGAAATTCAAGCGGTGATTGCCCATGAATTAGGACATCTTAAATGTGAACATGGGGTGTATTTAACCTTGGCCAATTTATTGGTCTTAGCGTCGGGATTACTACCCACTTGGGGAACCGTCGTCGCCCAGTCTTTACAAGAACGGATGCTGGCTTGGTTACGTTGTGCCGAATTTAGTTGCGATCGCGCCGCCCTCCTCGCCACCCAAAATCCTCGCGTCGTCATGTCCGTATTAATGAAACTCGCCGGAGGTTCTCCCAGTCTCGCCCCCCAACTCAACCTAGATGCCTTTATTGCCCAAGCCAAAGCCTACGATGCCATTAGTGAAAGTGAGTTAGGCCAACTGCTCAAAGCCGCCCAAACCGCCCAACTCACCCATCCCGTCCCCGTCCTACGAGCGCGGGAAATTGATCGTTGGGCCAGTTCACAAAATTATCAGGGGTTGCTAGAAAAACCCACATTAGGTTATAATGGCGAAGCTAAGTCGAAAGTCACGGGCAAGTGGCGGAATTGGTAGACGCACTACACTCAAAATGTAGCGGCCTTTGGTCATGAGAGTTCGAGTCTCTCCTTGCCCATACGAGTTGAAGTTGAATAAAACCAAGGGCTTTAGGCTTCACTCAACTCTCGCTCACAACTGTTTCATTCTAGGTTCACAAGTTTTAGTGAGCGGTTTTAGTTAAAAACGAGTTAGCTTTAGACTAATTCGTTGAACACTGAACCGTAAAAGGGTGAGAATAGGGTGAGATTGGGAGTTAAAAGCTTGTGGCTAAGGTTAGAGTCTCTCCTTGCCCATTTGAATTTATCGAATCAGGAGAGAATTGGGTTATGAGCTTAAAGAAACTCAAGGCTGAACTGCTTGCTGATCCAGAAGGGAAAGCGGAATATGAGAAAATCAAACCGAGGTTTGATGTCGCAAAAGCCATTCTAGAAATGCGCAGAACCTTAGCCTTGACTCAACGAGAGTTAGCCGAAAAAGCAGGGATTAAACAATCCCACATTGCCCGCATTGAATCAGGGAAACAGTCTCCTCGTCTCGAAACCATTGCGGGCATTGCTGCCAGTGTCGGCTACACTGTTGAACTTAGGTTAGTCCCAATGGATCAAGCTTCTGAGGATAACCCGGAGTAAACTACCCATTGATTCCCCACACCCGGGTTCCGGGTCATCCATAATTTATCAGTTATCAGTAGGGCGATGTGCAAGGAACAAGGTACGATAAAGTGCAAGCCATTTGTTGTAAATAGAGTTCAATCTAATGTTTAAGAAACCCCTTTTATCCCGTTTATTGGCGTTGCTTTGCGTCGCCGTCATTGGTTTAGTGGGCTGTTCCTCCACCACGACCTCTGGTTTAACCGGAAATTATGCTCAAGATACCATCACCGTGGTTGAACACTTAGACCGCTTAATTGATCTGCCTAATGATGACCCCAATCTGCCCACAGAACAAGCCCTCGCCCGACAGGAAATGAATGATTATGCAGCCCTGTATCGCCGCAATAGCAAAGTCTCCGGTTTGCGCTCCTTCACCACCATGCAAACGGCTCTCAACAGTTTAGCGGGTTATTATAGTTCCTATGGTAGTCGCCCCTTAACCGATAAACTCAGAACACGCCTCCACAAGGAATTCAAAGACGTGCAGTTTTCCCTCAAACGGGGTTTCTAATCTTCAAAACTGTCAAGGTTCTTGGACAATCCCCGGCCTTAAGGTCGGGGATTCTATATTCTGGGTCAGTCCAGATTATCCTGAACAGTCAACAGACCAGAGGAGAGAGCATCAAATAACGGAATGTTCTGGGGGAGTTGCCCTCTCTTCTTCCCTGTCCGAAATCGCCCTACGGAGTCTATAGTGGGGTTTTGAGAGGATTGGCAACCTAAAAACCCTATTCACGTCACCAATAGGATGCGCTGATTGTTAATGCTCATTGTCCAGATTATTGAACCTTGATGAACTCTAGTTTTTCCCTTTCCCTTCGCCCCCAGTTTTGGCGTAAACTGGTGTCCAGTTTGTTGATTGGCACGACCCTGAGCAGCCTCTTGCCGTGGTCTAATCCCGCCCTAGCCCAAACGAACCTTTACTGTCAATTTAGCCCCCAAGCGATCGCCGAAAAAGACACACTGCGAGAACGGATGGTACAGGGCGATCAACAGGCCACCCGCCAGTACCAAGATTTAATCAAAACTCACGGGGATCTGCTGCGCCAATGTCGGAGTCGGAACTGGCCGCAAACCCAAGCCATTTGGTTGCGTCTGTACCCCTGTGATGCCTCTCCGGGAGCCTTAGATAGGGTCTTAGACCATATTGTTGAGAAAGGCTACAACGAGGTCTATATTGAGGTGTTTTACAACTCTCAAGTTCTCCTGCCAGCCAATGATAATCCCACCCCTTGGCTGCCTGTGTTGCGATCGCCCGGACAGGAAAACATCGACCTCCTCGCCACCGCCATCCAAAAAGGTCGAGATCGAGGCTTAAAGGTCTATGCTTGGCTCTTTACCATGAACTTTGGCTATGGTTACGGCGTGCGTTCCGATCGTCAAGGTGCGATCGCCCGCAATGGCAGAGGTCAAAATAGCCTCGCCGTAGTCCACGACGGTTCTCAACTCTTCATTGACCCCTACAGTCGTCAAGCCCAAACCGACTACTATCAACTGGTGCAGGCCGTCCTCAAACGTCGCCCCGACGGCGTTCTCTTCGACTATATCCGCTATCCCCGAGGCAGTGGACAAGACTCCGTAGCCGGACAAGTCCAAGACCTCTGGATTTACGGCCCCGCCTCCCGTCAAGCCCTCCTCCAACGAGCAGGCAATAACCAAGGTCGAGAACTGATCGAACGCTTCCTCAATCGCGGCTCCATTAACGGTTCCGATCTCCAAGCCGTTCGCAGTCTCTACCCCAACGAAAGCGGCCCCCAATGGCAAGGATTAAGCCAAAGCAACCTACAAACCGCCCTCTGGGATTTAGCCGTCGCCCATGCGGCCCAAGGGGTGATCGATTTTCTCAACTTTGCCGCCACCCCCGTCATGCGTCAAGGTCTTCCAGCCGGGGCGGTCTTTTTCCCCCTAGCCAATCAACCCGTCGGTCAACAGGGTTATGATTCCCGCTTGCAACCTTGGGATCGTTTTTCCACTCAAATGGAATGGCATCCCATGGTTTATTCCGTTTGTGGTCATACCCGTTGCATCTTAGAAGAAGTCCAGCGCGTCGTCAATCGAGCGCCTAGTCAAACCCGGGTCGTTCCCGCCTTAGCCGGGTTTTGGGGTCGTCCCGATGGCAACCGACCCTCTCTCGACGCGCAAATGCAGGACATTCGCCGCTACTTCCCCCAAATCAACGCCGTGAGTCATTTCGCCTACTCTTGGCAAGAACCCCAACGAGATCGCGAGCGCCAAGCTTGTCGGCCGTGATCTTTTCCCAATGCTCTCCCATGAGGGAGAGCGCGGGGTGGTTGGGAGCTAAAGCCCAATTTTTGCAAAGACTACCACATCATCTTGTTCATATTGCAGTTGACGTTCGCCCCTGCCTAAAGGCGAGGGGATTCTTCATTCAACGAGTCTCCGTTAGCCAGCAGGATTTCTCCAACTAACCAAGAGGGAATCTCTCCTGAAGCGTTTAAAGTTTGGCTGCGCCCCA
>NZ_JAIHOM010000162.1:0-4468 GCF_026130165.1 Spirulina subsalsa FACHB-351
GAAGTTGGGGGGTGCGGTGTTACAGGGGGGGGATTTCACGGGGGCTGATTTTCATGGGGCGGATTTAAGGGGGGCCTATTTGTTGGAGGGGAATTTTAGTCGAAGTTCTTTTGCGATCGCCAATTTAACCGGCGCTGATCTCAGTGGCGCTACCCTCACCTCGGCTTATTTCTACGGGGCTACCCTGAATAATAGTAATTTAATTGGGGTGGATCTCAGTTTAGGCACCCTCAGCAAAGCTAATCTGGCAGGGGTGCAACTGTTAGGGGCCAATTTACGCCGGGCGAATTTAACCCAAGCCCATTTACGGGGAGCAGATTTAAGCTATACCAATCTCGCCCAGGCCGATTTTAGTGGGGCGAATTTATATCAAGCTGATTTACGCGGTGCTGATTTACAAGAGGCGGATCTCAGTGGGGCCTATTTGATTGAAACGGATTTTAGGGACGCAAATTTAACCGATACAATCTTTAAAGGGGCGATTCGTTGGGTATCTTCTATTGAAGCTCAAGAGTGACGGCACCGATGAGTGATTACCCGTTGACAGTCCCCGACCTAAAGGCGCGGGGATTCTTGGTTCATCGAGTCCACTGACCAGTGAGGGAGCAACAACGTTGTAAGATAGGCGTGAAAACTCCCAGCTTAAGGTCATGAATCTTCGCACTGTCTCAACTACACCGTTTAATGATCAAAAACCGGGGACTTCTGGACTGAGAAAGTCTGTCCCGGTATTTCAAAAACTGCACTATTTAGAAAATTTTATTCAATCCATCTTTGATAGCTTAGAGGGTATCGCAGGACAAACCCTAGTGGTCGGGGGGGATGGGCGCTATTACAACCGAGAAGCCATTCAAATTATCCTTAAAATGGCGGCGGCTAATGGGATTGGCAAGGTTTTAGTGGGGCAAGGGGGGATTTTATCCACCCCGGCTGTGTCTTGCATTATCCGTAAATATCAAACGTTTGGGGGAATTATTCTCTCGGCAAGCCATAATCCCGGTGGACCCGAGGGAGATTTTGGCGTGAAATACAATATTAGTAATGGGGGGCCGGCTCCTGAGAAGGTGACTGAAGCGATTTTTGCCCGCACTCAGGAAATCACAGAATATAAGATTTTAGAAGCGGCGGATATTAATTTAGACCGGGTGGGGTCGTTCAAGTTGGGGACAATGGAGGTGGAGGTGATGGACTCCGTTGTGCCTTATTTGGAGTTAATGGAAAGCCTGTTTGATTTGGAAAAAATCCGCCAATTGGTGACGGGGGGCAATTTCGGGATGTGTATTGATTCGCTCCATGCGGTGACGGGTCCCTATGCTCGGGCGATTTTTGAACAACGTTTGGGGGCGAAGGAGGGGACGGTGCAAAATGGCATCCCCTTAGAAGATTTTGGGGGAGGCCACCCGGATCCGAATTTGGTCTATGCTGAAGAGTTGGTGAAGGTGCTGTTTGGGGAGGATGCGCCGGATTTTGGGGCTGCTTCCGATGGAGATGGCGATCGCAATATGATCCTCGGTCGTCGCTTCTTCGTTACCCCCAGCGACAGTCTAGCCATTCTCACCGCTAACGCCCACCTCGTCCCCGGATATCAAGACGGACTCGCCGGAGTCGCCCGTTCCATGCCCACCAGCGAGGCCGTAGACCGTGTGGCCGCTAAATTAGGCATTGATTGCTACGAAACCCCCACCGGATGGAAATTCTTTGGCAATCTCTTAGATGCCAATAAAGCCACCCTCTGCGGTGAGGAAAGTTTCGGCACCGGGTCAAATCATATCCGGGAAAAAGATGGCCTCTGGGCGGTCTTATTCTGGTTAAATATCCTCGCCGTCACAGGCAAATCGGTTGAACAGATTGTGAGGGAACACTGGGCAACCTACGGCCGGAATTTCTACTCTCGTCACGATTACGAAGAAGTGGCCAGCGAACCAGCCCAACAACTCATCACGGAATTAGAGGCGAAACTCCCCACTTTAGTGGGTCAAACCTTGGGCAACTATGAAGTCAAATATGCCGATAATTTCAGTTATACCGACCCCGTAGATGGTAGTGTGAGTCAAAAACAAGGGATTCGCCTTGGGTTTACCGATGGTTCTCGCATTGTCTTCCGTCTCTCGGGAACCGGCACTAAAGGGGCAACCTTGCGGGTGTATTTAGAAAGTTATGAACCTGATGTGAGCCAACATCAGCGCGATACCCAAGAAGCGTTAGGGGATTTAATTCTGTTGGCCAATGAGGTGGCGAAAATTCAAGAGTTTACCGGCCGGGATAAACCCACGGTAATCACCTAAAATTAGCTTTAGCTAACCCCAGAGAAGCCCGCATCGCACCCCTAGGGTCGATGTCGGGAGTCGTCACGAATTAAGGTGTTTTTCCCCCCAACGGTGCATTTCCTCCAAAATGGGCTTTAGACTTTCTCCCAAAGGCGTGAGGGAATATTCCACTTTGGGGGGAACTTGGGCGTAAACTTGACGGTGTACGATGCCGTCTCTTTCCATTTCTCGCAACTGTTGGGTTAACATTTTCTGGGTAATCCCGGTTAACGCCCGTTGCAACTCCCCGAAGCGCTTCACCCCATCGAATAATTCCCGCAAAATCAAGACTTTCCAACGGCCGCCAATGACACGCAGGGTGATTTCTACGGCGCAACTCACCTGTTTTCCGACGGTTACTGTGACTGCATTTTCCATAGTATCTTTTTAGATAGTACCTTACTTTCAAGTGCATACTTTCCAAATTCATTATACTTGTTCTAAAGTAAAAATAGAACAAACACCCATTGAATTGAGAGGTTTTCTGATGATTAAGCTTCGCAAATCCCACGAACGAGGTCATGCTAATCACGGCTGGTTAGATAGTTACCACACTTTTTCCTTTTCGAGTTACTATGACCCCAATCACATGAATTTTAGGAGTTTACGGGTCATTAATGAGGATTGGATTAATCCGAGTTCGGGGTTCGGAACTCATGGTCATAAAGACATGGAAATTATTACCTATGTTTTAGAAGGTTCTCTTGAACATAAAGATAGTATTGGCAATGGTTCTATTATTCAGCCGGGAGAGGTGCAACGGATGAGTGCGGGGACGGGGATTTATCACAGTGAATATAATCCCTCAACTTCGGAAAAGGTTCATTTGTTGCAAATCTGGATTTTACCGGAACAACAGGATTTAGAGCCGAGTTATGAGCAGAAAAGTTTTCCGATTTCTCAGAAGCCCAATCATTTACATTTAGTGGCCGCGAGAGGAGGGAAAGATGGGGCGGTGACGGTACATCAGGATATGAGTTTATATGCTGGTGTTATTCCTGAAGGGGAGCAGATTTCCTATGAGTTAAATCCTCAACGTTATGCTTGGTTACAGGTGGCTAAAGGGGCAATTGAGTTAAATGGAGTGGTTTTAAATACCAGTGACGCGGCGGCGGTGAGTGAGGAGAAAATGCTGGAAATTAAGGCAACTCAAGAGGCGGAAATTTTGTTATTTGATTTAGCCTAGTGTGAACTACCCCACCCTGCCGTCGGCGAGGATGGGGCTTCCTGATTCAATGGGAATAGCATCTAACAAGACCGAAATCTTGCCTGGTTGTCTTACATTCCCTCCACAGGCAGTATCGCTAGTTCCCAACGACAATATCCGCAAGGCTTCATTTCTAATGTTTTGTGCCGCATTCATATCCCGATCATGGTGAGTCCCACAATGTTGACATTGCCATTGACGGATATCTAACGGTAAACTATATACAAGGGTTGCAAGAAGTTTGAAGTATTATGAGAAACTTCTCTGAGAGTTTATCAATGATTTAGCTACGCTATAGAAGAAAAACTAGGACTCAACTCAAAAAATATTTCAAGACCCCCCATCAAAATAATTACCCTAAATCTATCCTTCTAAATCGGAGGAGATCAAGATGAGAACTAAATTATCTGCCCTGTATGAAACTGATTTTAATTTATGGATTGAACAAACCATAAATTATCTAAAACAGAGAGATTTCAGCGCACTTGATTTAGATAATTTAATAGAAGAAATCTCGGATATGGGACGTAATAATAGACGGGAAGTATTTAGCCGTTTAAAGGTTCTATTGATGCACCTACTCAAATGGCAATATCAATCAGAAAAACGGACTAATAGCTGGATCAATACCATTGATGAGCAAAGAGAACAATTAGAGCTTATTTTAAAGGATAGTCCGAGCTTAAAACCCTATTTAGGAGATATTTTCTCAGAATGTTATCAAAAAGCAGTGCGAGCGGCAGTTAATGAAACCAATTTACCTAAACCCACTTTTCCGGTTGATTGTCCTTTTACTCAAGAACAGGTTTTAGATATGGATTATTTTCCTGACAGTCCCTAAATATCCAATTAAGATGCTAAACATTAGGGAAGAGTTGGTGGATATTTTAACCTTTTCCAAAATGATTAATTATCAGTTGTTTTGTTGGGTTGCGCTGTCGCTTCACCCAACCTA
>NZ_JAIHOM010000162.1:4566-9387 GCF_026130165.1 Spirulina subsalsa FACHB-351
TACGGGGTTTACAATTGAGTAACAATTATTAAAGTTAAGAGAAAAGGTGGTTTTGTTGGGTTGCGCTTTCGCTTCACCCAACCTACGGGGTTTACAATTGAGTAACAATTATTAAAGTTAAGAGAAAAGGTGGTTTTGTTGGGTTGCGCTTTCGCTTCACCCAACCTACGGGGTTTACAATTGAGTAACAATTATTAAAGTTAAGAGAAACGATGGATAGTTTGCAGAAAATGCTACGGAATCAACAGGATATATTGGCGATGCAGTATTTAGCGCCTTTATCCGGGGAGTATCTGCCTTGGAGTGGCTATGCAATGCGCCCCAGTGGTTTGGTGCAAGTGGTGAATGAAATTGTGATTAATCAACGGTCTAAAATTGTGGAGTGCGGGGCGGGGGTTTCGACGTTGTATATTGCCCGGTTACTGCGTCAAAAGGGGGGACATCTTTATACGATTGAACATAATTTAGACTGGATGAATTGGATTCAAGGTGAGTTGGAACGGGAGGAACTATCTCACCTTGTCACTTTGATTTACGCGCCGTTACAAGCTACGGATTTATCGCTGGAAAATACTCTCTGGTATGATACGGAAATTCTCAACGCAACCCGAAGTTCTCTCCAAGGGATTGATTTATTATTGGTGGATGGTCCTCCGGCCTATGAGGAGTCGATTCAATATTCCCGCTATCCGGCGGTGCCTTATTTTTTGCCCCAATTTGCCCGGGATGTGACGGTGGTGCTTGATGATGCTAACCGTGAGGGGGAAAAGGAGATTCTTAAACGCTGGAAGGGGCTGCTCAAGGTGGGTTTTGAGCAGAAGGAGGGCTATATTGCGATCGCCCGTCTCCGTACCGATTGAATCACTGTACAGTAGAAAACCACTGTTCTAGGCGATCGCCAAAAGCTGCCATAGAATAGCGTTCTTCTGCCTCTTTGCGGCACACAGCGCGCTCGATTTGCTCAATTTGACGGATTCCTTGAATTAACCCTTCCACAGAATCCGGTTCCACTAACCAACCACTCTCCCCGTCTACGACTAATTCCGAGGGCCCCCCGCGATTATAGGCAATGACGGGAACTCCACAGGCCAGTGCTTCTAATACAACTCGACCGAGGGCTTCAATCCATTTGTGGGTCATCAACAGCGCTCGACATTGCCTTAATTCCCGTTGAAAGTCTTGGGTTGATAAAAACCCCCGATATTCTAAATCTGCTTGGGGATACTGGGCTTGTAGCTTGTGCCAATATTCGGAGTCCTGTAAATAGCCAAAGACTTTGAGGGGAACGCCAAGGGTGTGGGTAGCAGCGATCGCATCCTCTAATCCCTTCTCCGGTGAAATCCGACCCGCCCAAGCAAAGCTATCCCCGGGCTTATCATAAAACTCGTATTTTGTCAAGTCTATTCCCCCCCCTAGAATTCTAAAGGCCTCTGGGCAGGGATAGGTATTGGCTTGAGTTTGGGTATGAGCGCCGAGGGTTCCCGGACAGAGATCGGCAACTCGTGCGATCGCCCGATCCATCATTGCGGTCCAGGAGGCGATACAAATGTAGTGCAGCACTGGACGCTGAAAAAAGGGCGACAGGTATAGGGGAAGCCACTCATAGCCAAAATCTAGAATCAGGTCATAATCTCCCTGGACTTGACGGGCATAGTCCCACATATTAGCTAAAACCGCGTTATCGGGCAGGATGACGGGATCATCATAGGTGGGATGGGGGACTAAACCTTGTAAAGCGCCGGGAATTTCTGTCACCTTTAACCCTTCTAAACGCGAATCCAAGGGGGCGACAATTTCAACCTCATGGTGTCGGCTCAGCATTTCTCGGGCAATGGTTTGTAGATTCACTGCAACTCCCCCCAGACGACCACTTTTGAGGGAACTAACCGGACTAGAGATAAATAAAAGTTTCATGATTGTTCAGCCTTTGAGCGAGGGAGAGCGTTTAATTCGGGTTGCAACCAGGCCGCATGACCATTTTCCGTCAGATCGAGAAATTCCTCTAGATTTTGGCAGCGTCCCTCCTGCATATACTGACGAAAGAGAGCATTTAAACGGAGATTGGCCGTAAATTCAGCCTGTGCTGCCCTGCGGACGGTTGGGGTAAGTTCTAATTCTCCCCGGTCTAACAGGGATAAAATGGCTTGATAGGCTTGTTCTGCTGTTTCGAAGGCGTTGGCGGATTGGGTGATGGAGTTGTCCCGTTTGTAGTAGCGATAGAGGGGTTGAGGGTGAATGGCGACCTGTTGAGCGCGGCTGAGGAGTTCGAGGTTAAATAAAACATCAGCCGCAAAGGGAACCCTTGTCCACCCTGACCCGGCGAATTCCCGACGAAACACGGGGAAAAAGGGGACACGGGGGTTTAAGATGTCTTCGGCTGTGGCAAAACTTAGGGCGGTGCGGTCGGGGAAGGGACGCTTATAAAGCCGACCTTGGGCGTTGTAAACGCCTGTGTTATCCAAGGCTACGCCGAATTTTAAGGCGAGGGGAACTAACTCGGCGAGACGGTTGGGTTGATAAGCGTCATCTGCGTCTAAGTTGGCGATAATTTCCCCTTGGGCGATGGCGAGGGCGGCATTGCGGGCGGGTGCTTCCCCGGTGCCGTAACCTCCGGTATAGGCTTGTTTTAAGCGAGTGTCGGTAATCCCCTGTTGAGCAAGGTAGTCTAGATAGTCTACTTGGTCATCGGAACCCATCACTGCTTCCCAGTGGGGATAGGTTTGGGTCAGCAAGCTTTGGATGGTATCCCCAAGGGTTTGTTTAGCGCGGTAAGTGGGGATCAGGATACTCACGAGGGGAGACGAGGTGGAAGACATAGGGCTTGCTGAATAGGTCTGAGAGTGTGGAGTAGGGAGTCGGGAGTTGGCAATAGGCACTTGTGCCAGTTTGAGATGCTCAGATACCAGATCGGGTTTTTCCTGCTCCCTTGTTAGGTCTAGCGTTTAGTTTTTTCACCAGACCCGACAGAGGAGTGCTGAATTAAGGGTGGGGGAAAATCATCTTTCTCTAGTCAAGTTCATCATGACATGACCCGGGAAACCGGGAAAATCATCTTTCTCTAGTCATGTCAATCATGACATGACCCGGGAAACCGGGAAAATCATCTTTCTCTAGTCATGTCAATCATGACATGACCCGGGAAACCGGGAAAATCATCTTTCTCTCGTCAAGTTCATCATGACATGACCCGGGAAACCGGGAAAATCATCTTTCTCTCGTCATGTCAATCATGACATGACCCGGGAAACCGGGAATGGGGGGAGATAATTTGATTAAGCGCGATCGCACTTTTTCCACCCGTTCAAACTGTAACAGAGTTTCAATGATCACCGTATTTAACCGTTCAAGGGTCTTAAATTTCGACGTTTCCATGAGGTGCTGCACTTTTTCCACCACCTCCGCATAGTTGAGGGTGTCGTCGAGTTGGTCATTTTGTCCCACGGTGGAAAGGTCTAACCACAGAGTTAAGTTCACTTCAAACCATTGGCCTAAAACTTGTTCTTCCGGTAAAAAACCAACATAACCGTAGTAGCGTAACCCTGTAACTTCAATTGCGTCCATGTTTGAGGTGAGTTTCAAAGAATCATGTCCTATTGTTTCACGTTTCGCGTCTACCAGCGCCCTTTTTTGCACCCTTTGCACACCCATCACGGCCTCTGGAAGGTACGGGAGGGGATTATTCTCCGTTTGGAAAATTCACAGCAAGAGGTGGCCTGGGGGGAAATTGCTCCCCTACCGGATTTTGGGTCAGAAACCTTAGAGGATGCGATCGCCTTTTGTCAGAGTCTAGGCCCCCAAATCTCCCCCACCCTCCTTTCCAGCTTGCCCGACTCCCTCCCAGCCTGTCAATTCGCCTTTGAATCCGCCTTTCACCAGTTTCTCACCCCCTCCCCTCCCCTGTCCCTCCCTCCCTCCCGTTTTGCCTATCTCCTCCCCTCGGGCAAACCCGCATTAACCGCCTGGTATCCCCTCTGGCAACAGGGAGGCCGAACCTTTAAATGGAAAATTGGAGTCTTGCCCCTACACCAAGAATTAGACCTCTTCCAACAACTCGACACCCTCTTACCTGAAGGGGTGCAACTGCGCTTAGATGCTAATGGAGGACTTACCCCAGACCAAACAAGGGAATGGCTGAAAATTGGCGAAAACACCTCCCGCATTGAATTCCTCGAACAACCTTTACCCCCCGCAGAATTCCCCACCCTCTGCACCCTACAAGACCAATTTAAAACCCCCCTCGCCCTAGATGAATCCGTCTCCCGTTTAAACGACCTCAAAACCTGCTATAACCAAGGATGGCGGGGTGTTTTTGTCTTAAAAGTTGCGATCGCCGGATCCCCCCAAAAACTCCGCCAATTTTGCCAAACCCACCCCCTTGATCTCGTCCTTTCCTCCGTCCTAGAAACCCCAATCGCCCGCACTGCCGCCCTCCACCTCGCCCAAGAAATCGCCCCCCAACGAGCATTAGGCTTCGGTACAACCCAATGGTTCAAAACAGTCCAGAAAACTTGGTTAAACGACCTGTGGACAGCCTCCTAACCCACCTAGAAAACCCTCTCCACTGGTTAATTCATCCCCCCGCCAATCACTTCTTAAATCACCTCAATTCCTATCGCCAAATCCTGCAAACCTACCCCACCCCCCCGCGAATTTGCCTCGCCGAATCAGACCCCCCCAAATTTTGGGCTGCCTTCTTTGCCGCCCTACTCCACAACGCCCCCCTCTTCCTCTGTCACCCCCAATGGACTCCCCAAGAATGGCAATCCGTCCTTGAACTCACCCAACCCCAGTTAATCTGGGGACTCTCCTCCCCTCCCCCCA
>NZ_JAIHOM010000163.1 GCF_026130165.1 Spirulina subsalsa FACHB-351
GATTCGCCCAACTCAGAGCAATCACTATGGTTCAACAACTGTCCCAAACCGTAATTTATCCCGAAAGTGACGGACAACCAATGGCCGAGAATACCCAGCAATTCCAATGGATTGTAGTCATTAAAGAGAACTTAGAAATTTTATTCGCCCATCGTCCTGATGTGTTCGTTGCAGGGGATTTACTTTGGTATCCCGTAGAAGGGGACAATAAAACCCGTCAAGCGCCTGATGCCATGGTAGCTATCGGACGGCCGAAAGGTCATCGGGGGTCCTATCGGCAGTGGGAGGAGGATAATATTGCTCCCCAGGTGGTGTTTGAAATTGTTTCTCCGGGGAATCGTTTGGCGGAGATGAATCGGAAACTGAGGTTTTATGAGCGTTACGGAGTGGAAGAATATTATATCTATGACCCAGAACGTTGGGACTTAGCGGGATGGTTGCGGGGAGAGGGGGGATTAGAGATGATTGAGGAAATGGAAGGCTGGGTGAGTCCTCGCCTCCAGATTCGCTTTGAATGTCAGCCGACGGGGTTAGAGTTGTATTATCCTGATGGTCGTCGGTTTTTAACTTCTATCGAGTTACAGCAACAAGCAGAAGCGGCACAGCGACAAGCGGAAGCGGCACAGGGACAGGCGGAAGCGGCACAGCGACAGGCGGAAGCGGCACAGCAACAAGCGGAAGCGGCACAGCGACAGGCGGAAGAGTCTGAACAACGGGCGCGACGGGTAGAGGAGGAATTGGCGGCGGAAAAAGTGCGATCGCAACGTCTCGCCGAACAGTTAAAACGCCTAGGCATAGACCCCGATTAAAACCCTATTGTAGGTTGGGTGAAGCGCAGCGCAACCCAACAAAAGGTAGAGGAGGACTAGCGGCGGAAAAAGTGCGATCGCAACGTCTCCCAATCCTGCCAGTATCGCACCACCACATCCCGACTCCCCACCGCTAAGGCCCCGATATAATCCGGGGCGGGAGTCAGATGATACAGTGACCACTCCGCCGAGATTCCGCTAGAATGGGCAAGACGCAGGATTTCCACAGGGGCATCTGGTAAACAAGACACTTCAACCTGCTTTAAGCCTTTAATCCCTTCCCCCGTGGCCTTTAAATAGGCTTCCTTGCGCGTCCAAGCTTGGAAAAAGGCTATTTCCTGCCCAGAAGAATTTAAGGTGGCGATTTGGGCGGCCTCGCGGGGGGTAAAGAAGCGTTGAGCCAGTTGGAGAACATTGGCAATGGGGCGCAAATGTTCTAAATCTACACCGATGGGATAGCGGGGCGTGATACTGTACAGGGCTAGCTGGTGGGAGTGGGAAAGGTTGAAAGACAGGGAAAAATCCGTCAAACTGGGTTTACCGTTGGGAGTATAGCTAAACTGGAGACGCTGGGGAGATGTGGCGAGGTAGTGGGCGAGGAGGAGCCGCAAACAGCCGCGACTGATTTGGAACCCTTGGCGATCGCTTTCAAAAGCATAACGGGCCGCTCTGGCTTGTTCGTCGGGGGAAAGCAGGGGCATGAGTTGGGGCAGGGGAAAGGGGGGATGAAGTAAGGAAACTTGCCAGAGGTGAACTTCGTTTAAGGGTAAAGAAAGAGTCATCAAGGTGCAGATTAGCGAATAAAAGCCCTAGGGTGATCATAAAATATGGCTGCTGTGAGGTAACAATCATGACGCAATTTCCCAACGCTGAACCAACTCCGGAATCTCAGGAAAGTCCCAGAGGTTTTCGCCGCTTAGGTGTTGCCTTGGGAGTCGTGTTGTTGGTGGGGGCTGGGGCGAGTCTCCCCGTGATTTGGCTACTTCTACAACAACTATTACGGCCTTTTGTCGTGGCACAGTTAACGGAAACCCTCGAACGCCCTCTAGAATTGGGGGATGTTCAGGGCTTTTCTCCTGTTCATCTCCGCTTTGGAGAAACCCGAATCCCCGCCACAGAAGGAGATGCAGACTTTGCCACCGTGGAACGGGTCACAGTGCGTTTTAATCCCGTGGGGATGTTGGCAGCGCGTCAGATTGTCTTAGATGTGAGTTTAGAAGGGGCCCAGGTCTATTTAGAGCAGGATGAGACGGGAAAATGGCTCAACTTGCCCGATTTTCCCCAACGGGACCCCGAGCAACAGGCCTTAGTCCGAGTGGAACGGATTCGCTTACAAAATGCTACCGCAACCGTGGCCGCTCGTTCTCCCCAAGGCCACTTAAATCCGCCCTTTGGGGTGAGGGTGCGGGAGGGGGATATTCACCTAGGGGAAGAGTACAACAAGGCCCGGGGAGAGTTAGCTGGGGATGTGTTAGCAGGGGGCCGTTTTGCCCTACAAGCCGAGTTAGAGAATCTTAGGGAGTTTCGGAGTCCCCAGCTACGGGGTAAAGGGAATGTGCGGTTAGAGGCGATCGCACTGGGAGCCCTCCAACAATCCTTTCTCGCCCAATTACCCCTACAAATCGAAACCGGACAAGTCGGGGGTAACTTCACCGTCGAGATCGCCGGAGATCCCCTCAATTTAGACAGCCTACCCCAACTGAACGGCCTATTGACCCTCGACAACTTAACCCTCCTCCTCGACGATTTAAAACCCAATCTCACCGTCGCTCAAGGCATCATCCGTTTACAGGGCGATCGCGCCCAATTAGAAGGCCTAGAGGCCACCCTCGGGGAAATTCAGGCCATCATCGGAGGCTCCCTCTCCCCCCAAACAGGCTTTAACCTACAGGGCAAAATCCCCACCTTAACCCTCCCCAACCTCTTCCAAACCTTTGAACTCACCCCCCCAGAATTTACCCTAACCGGCACCCTAGAACTCGAAGGACAACTCACCGGCCCCTTCAATCAAGGAGTCATTACCGCCAGCGCCCGTCAAACCTGCCCCACCCGCAACAAACTCTCTCCGGCCGCCTTTTGTGGCCTCACCCTCGATCAAGTGCGAGTACAAAGCCTAGAAGCCGATGTCACCCTACATTTAGGGGAAGAACGAGGCATCCTCCAACGGTTAGAAATAATCCCCACCTTGGGGGGTAAAATAACCGGGAGCGGAACCCTAGAATGGGGAGAACCCCGCACCGCCTTTGTCCAACTATCCGGAGTCGATTTACCCAGTCAGCGCCTCGCCCGTCTCTACAACTTGAACCTCCCCCTCCCCCTAGAATCCCTCGACATTCAAGCCCAAGCCCTCATCCCCCTCGATAACTGGCAAAATCTACGAGCAACCGTCGCCAGTAACACCTTATTGGGCGGTGGACAGGTGGCCGTGCGCGACCTCCAGATTCAAGATCAACGCTGGCAGGGAATCCTACAAGCCCAAGGAGTCCGCTTAGGGGACTTGTTCCCCCTCCCAGACCTCGCTCAAGGACAAATCGGGACCGCCAACGCCCAGTTACAAGTAGCCGGCCCCCTGCAAGATTTCACCCTCAATCGTCTAGAAGTCCGAGGAAATGCCAATCTCACCCTAGGAGGAGGAAACGCCCAACTAGAGGATCTGCAACTCTCCCAAGGACGCTGGCAAACCAACCTCCGCGCCAGTAACATTAACCTGCGCCCCCTCTTCAATCAGGAGTCAGGAGTCGGGAGAGGGGGAATCGGAAACCGAAGTGGAATTAACGCCATTAGCCAACACCTCGGCCCCGCCAACGCCAACCTCCGACTCACCGGATCCCTAGAATCCTTCACCCCCGACACCATCACCGCCCAAGGACAAGCCAGCCTAACCCTAGCCGGGGGAACCCTGCAAGCCCAGAATCTCACCTTCCGTAACAACCAACTCCGCACCACCCTCCGCTCCCAAGGGGTACAAATCGGACGTATCACCCCCCAACTCCTGCCCCCTAACGTCGCCTTACCGCCCCTAGGGAGCTTGGATGGGCTGTTAGACATCTCCAGCCAGTTCAAGCCCCTTACCGCGCCGCCTAGCACCCTCTCCCAAGCCCTAGAGAGCCTCCAGGCCACCGGAAATCTGGGGGTAGGGGTAGCCGGGGGACGAGTCAGCGCCTCCCGTTTGAGCCTAACCGGACAAACCCTCACCGCCGATATTCAAGCCACCGGGGTAGCCCTGGGTCCTCTAGCCCCCACCACCTTCCCCCTCAACCGTACCCAGTTGGGAGTAGCCACCGCCACCGCCCAAATCCGCGCCCCCCTTGACCAGTTGACCGACCTCAACCGCCTCACCGCCCAAGGGAACGCCGAAGTCCAACAACTAGCCGGGGGACAGGTCACGGCTCGCTTCCAACTGGCTCAGGGAAACTGGCAGAGTCAGGTAGAAGCCGCCGCCCTCCAACCCCATCGCCTCACCCCCCAACTCCCCCCGGAATGGGTAGAAACCGCTAGCACCTCCCTAGAAGTGACTGGAAATTTAAAGGACTTGACATTAGACGCAATTCGTGCATCAGGTTCAGCCCGTTTAGGAGTGGCCGGGGGACAGGTACAGGCGAACCAGATCCAACTGAGTGGGGGCAACCTAACCGCCCAACTCCTGCCCCAAGGGGTGCAACTGGCGAGGATTGCGCCCCAACTGCGGGGGAGTTTAGGGGGAGAATTGACCGTTGGGGCGAGGGTGGCGGATTTCCAAGTGGGCAACACCCAAGCCAGAGGGCAGATCCGCCTGAGTCAAGGGGTTTCCCTCATTACCGACCCCCTCACCGCCCAATTTGCTTGGGATGGGCAACAGTTAAATCTGCAACAGGTACAGGCTGGGCAACAGTTGACCGCCCAAGGCACAGTTAATCTAGATGGACAGGCCCTACAACGGGGGGACTTTAGCCCTCCTGTGATTCAAGGATTTAATCTCACTGTGGGGTTGAATGATCTGCCCCTGAACCGAATTCCCCCGGAAATCGCCACCCTAGACCCAGACCTCCTCACCCTCGCCGGAACCGCCAGTTTTAACGGACAAGTTTCCGGCACCCTAAACCAGCCTCAAATTCAGGGCAGCTTGGCCTTAAATAATCTCGCTGTCAATGATCTCCCCTTTGACCCCAGCCTCGCCGGGTCTGTGCGTATCCTTGCCGGACAGGGGGGGGTGGTAGACTTACAGGGAACCCGACAGGATAGGGTCTATGCTGAGTTAGGGAGTGGCTACCTCCCCACCACCTTTGATCTCCGTCTCAATGCCATGGCGGCCACAGGTCAAACCACGGGGAATCTCCTCACCGCCCAAGTAGAACAATTTCCCCTCGCCCTAGCCAAGTCCCTCATCCCCCTCCATCTTCTGCCCCCCACCATTGCCACCCAGCCTCTGAGTGGGGATTTATCGGGAGAGGTGAATCTCAACTGGGCAACGGGGGAGTTAGGAAGTGCGATCGCCATTACTCAACCCACCCTCGGCCCCCTCTCCGGGCAACAATTCACCGGAACCCTCCAATGGCACAACGGCATCCTAGCCCTCAAGGACGGACAATTCCGCAACGGAATCACCACCTACAACCTCAACGGTCAAGTCACCCCCTTAACCCCTAACCCCCAATTCCAAGTCACCCTAGCCGTAGACAACGGCGACTTACAAGATATCATCACCACCCTTAATCTCTTCGACCTCGTAGACCTCACCAACCTCGCCCAAACCTTCCAAACCCCCCCCGACCAATTCGGCCGCGCCGCCGACCTCAACACCGTCAGCGTGGGCGACCCAACCACCACCGTCTACAACCAACTGCGCCGCCTCTCAGAAATCACCGCCCTGCAAAACCAACAGGCCGCCGCCAACCAGCCCCCCGTCCCCTTACCCCCGCTCACGGAAGTTCAAGGGCAATTTAACGGCACCATTACCGCCTCCGGCGCGCTCCAAGGGGGGTTAGAAGGGATTCAGGCGAATTTTAACCTGAGCGGCGAAAACTGGTACTGGGGCTTCTATAACCTCGACAACCTACTAGCCCAAGGAGAACTCAATAATGGGGTGGTGCGAGTCCTGCCCCTAGAAATTACCCTCGGCGGGGGAGAAATTGCCTTTAGTGGAGCCTTTGGCGGGGAAACCATTTCCGGTCAACTGGAAATCACCGACCTCCCCATTGCCGAACTCCAAGAATTCCTCCCCCTCCCCCCCGACATCGGCTTTGACGGCACCCTAAACGCCAGCGCTACCCTCGGCGGCACCCGCGCCAATCCCCAAGCCAGGGGCCGCCTTGACCTCCTGAACGCCAGCGTTAACGATACCCCCATCTCCATCGCCACGGGCAGCTTTAACTACAGCAATGCCCGCCTACAATTCTCGGGTCGCAGCATCCTCAGTGCCGATGGAACCCCCCTCACCTTAACGGGAGTCATCCCCTATCAACTCCCCCTCCCCGAAACCCTCCCCCCCCAAGACAACAGCCTTGAAATTACGGCCAAAGTGCAAGATGATGGCTTGGCCTTGTTGAACATCCTCACCCGTCAACAATTGGTTTGGCAGGATGGGGAGGGAGAAGTTGACCTAAAAATTGCCGGAGCCATTGACCCGGAAATCCGCCAACTGACCAGCCTCAAGGCCCAAGGGGTGGCCATCGTGGAAAATGGGGTGATTTCCTCCCAATTCCTCCAAGACTCCATCACTGACCTCAACGGTGTCATCCAGTTCAACTTTGACAACATCGCGGTAGAATCCCTCTCCGGTAACTTTGGCGGGGGGGAAATCCTAGTCCGGGGCATCCTCCCCACAACTACCCCCCTCACAGACCCAGAAGACCCCCTCAGTGTTACTCTTGGCAAACTGGGCATTAACGTGAAAGGGTTGCTAACTGGGGAAGTGCAAGGGGATCTGGTCATTGGGGGCAGTGTGTTAGAACCCCGCATTTCCGGGGACATCGATCTAGCCAATGGTCGCCTTGACCTCCTCGGGGCTGCTGCCACTGGGGGCGGTGGGGGGAATGGTAATAACGGTCAAGGGGTGATTAATCAAGTCCAACTGGAGAACCTCCGCTTAACTCTGCGGGATAATTTTGTGATTCAGCAACAACCTTTGTTAGAATTTTCTGCTCAAGGGAGTTTAGTGGCTAATGGCAATCTGTTGAATCCTTCCCCAGAGGGGGTGATTGAACTACAACAAGGCACCATTAACCTGTTTACCAGTCAACTGCGGTTAGATCGCAACTATGAGAATACGGCTCGCTTTACCCCCCAAAGTGGTTTAGATCCTCAATTAGATATTCGCTTGGTGGGGGCGATTTTAGAAACAGACCGTCGGGGCTATGTGGCGGATCCTTACTCGTCGGAAGTGGTTGATAATCCTATTGATGTGGGGACGGTGCGCACCATCCGGGTCGCGGCTCAAGTTCAAGGGTCTGCCCAAGAATTAGCCCGCAGTTTGGACACTTCTTCCACTACGGGATCTGCGCCCTCTCGGGATATTCTGACCCTCACGAGTAGTCCTACTCGTTCCCAGACGGAGATTGTGGCGCTGTTAGGGGGTGGGTTTATCAATGCGGTGGCTGGGGGTGATAGTACGGCTTTGGTGGGAGGATTAGCGAATTTGGCGAGTAATGCTCTGTTGGGGGATGTCTTTAGCGAGGTACAGAGTGCTTTTGGCTTAAGTGAGTTTCGCATTTTCCCGGCGGAAGTGATTGATGAGGAACGGGGCAGGACGGGAACATTAGGGATTGCGGTGGAATTGGGGAAAGATATTGGACGTAATTTCTCGGTGTCGGTGTTGCAGTATCTCACGCCACCGGAGCAGCCAACTCGTTTTAATGTGCGCTATCGGATCAATGATAATTTTGTTCTCCGGGGGTCTACGGGGTTGACGGGGGAAGGTCGGGCTTCTTTGGAGTTTGAGTCGCGGTTTTAAGGTTTGAGGGGTCTGCTGAATAAGCCCAACGCTAGACTCAACAAGGGAATTGACAATTGATAATTGACAATTGACAATTATCAATTATCAATTATTCCCGACTCCCCTGCTCCCCTGCTCCCCTGCTCCCCGACTCCCGACTCCCGACTCCCTGAGTTATTCACCAAAGCCCTATTTGGGAGGGGGATTTAGGGTGAGGGGATGGGTTAAGGACGATTGTCGCGAGATTGCTCGCTCTGTTGTTGGGCGCGATCTTCCTCATCAAAGACTAAGGATTCCGCTTCTTGACTCCGATAACGTTTGACATTCTTGGCTAAAGAAGAAAAGACTGCCGCCGTTCCCTGACTATCCTTATCAAAACTGATGGTCGCTGGAGCATGAAAACCATAATCTATAGCATCGTCGAGTGCCGTTAAATCAGCACTTAAAAAGACAAATTGCCATTTGTCCTTTTCTTGTTTTTCCGCCAAGAGTTTCATGACTTGGGCCTTGGTAAATTCTCGACTGCTATTTTCTTGGCCATCGGTGATAATCACAAACACGACTTGATCTGGCTTTTCCCCTGCTGGCATCGTTGCCAAACGATGGGCTAAATCAATAATGCCCCGACCGATGGCATCAAGCAACGGTGTTGAAGCTCGCGGCACATAGGTTTCACGACTTAAGGGGGCTACCTGCTCAAGGGGGGCAAACTGATGGATCACTTCGTAGGGATCTTGACTGTCAAATTGTACGAGGGTGAGGGTTGCCCGCCCGGTTTCTTCCTGCTGACTGGCTAAAAATTGATTAAAACCACCAATGACATCATCTTGAATGGTGTCCATTGAACCGGTGCGATCCAAAATAATTGAAATATGCGTGTAGGTTTCCGGCATGGTTGCTCCTGGGGGCGATCGCCTCTATTCGCCTCAATCTTAACTTACGCCCACATTGTATTTCAAGAAGAACTCGCTAACCGCATTCTTCCCTTTGACTCAAAATCGGCTGAACAATTTGCCATTATCTCTGCTCAACGGAGAAGTCAGGGGAAACCCATCTCTCAATTTGTCGAGGTCTGACTACTCTCCCCCACAGCTTATTCCTCATAAATTTCCAGATCAAACAAATCACTTTGATAGGATTTAAGAGAATATAAAGTAAAATTTGATACAGTATTTTGTGGATTTATGTTTTTATCAAAAAGTGATAATTGTTGGCTTCTGTTGACCTCCCTATTACAATTAGCACTGACAAAATCTCCCATAAGGTCACATCCATTTTTAAAGCGATTGATAATTGTTCTAATGGCTTCCAAGCTTTGATCAATACCAATCCATTTACGATTTAACTTAGAAGCAGAAGTGTTGAATGTTAGAAAAAAAATTGACAAAAAGCTCCTACTTCGGTAAAATAGGAGCTTGTTTTTTAAAAAAAATCAATAATTTGATTCTATCCAACTTCCCTCAAATTGTCAAAAAATG
>NZ_JAIHOM010000005.1 GCF_026130165.1 Spirulina subsalsa FACHB-351
CCGGGATGTGAATGCCAGTGTAAATATTATGGCGGCAGGGCTTGCCGACCTGAATGGACAGGCGTTAAGCAGTGTTAGACCCCAATCTGGGGCGGTTGCTTGTCTGTCTACCCATCAGGAGTCCACTTAATGTGGACAGACTGGGAATCCCCGTGCCTTTAGGCCGGGGAGGATGTCAATCTGGGACTCTGGCTTAGGACTCCAGAGGCTTTTAGACCCCTAAACGCAAATCTAAAGTTAAGGGAAACTCCGGACTCCGTTGTACAGGAGGCAATTCAATCACCCCCGGACTGTGGCCCATCGGCACAAAACGCTCCATCATCCGGGATTCCGCTTCCCGAGGATTAATGGGGAACGTCTCGTAGAGCATCCCATTAGGGGGGGTGACATGATAGGTACAGCCTCCAATAGAACGCCTGGTCCAAGTGTCTACAATGTCGAATAATAAAGGACTGTGGGGTGCGATCGCCGGATGGAGTTGTGAGGCATATTGACGAGCGCGATAACGTACCCCGGCCACATATTCCCCCACCTTCCCTGTAGACCTTAATGGTACCGGCAAACCGTTACAAGTCACCGCATAGCGCCCCGAATCACTATCAGCATTCGGGGAATAGGCGATCGCACCCTCTAACTTCACCTGCAACCGTTCCATCGAATCATCCACATAGCGCGCCGTTCCTCCTCGACTGATTTCCTCCCCCAACACCAACCAAGGTTCAATCCCGTGACGTAACTCCAAACGCATCCCCTCCCGCACAATCTCCCCATAAAACGGAAAACGAAATTCGAAAAACGGCGCAAACCAATCCCACTCAAATAAAAAACCCGCCTCCCGCAACTCCACTATCACCCCGTTGAGATCCTCCCCAATAAAATGGGGTAACAAAAACCGATCCTGTAACATCGTCCCCCAACGCACCAGAGGCCGTTCATAGGGACAATCCCAAAACCACGCCACTAACCCCCGAATCAGTAACATTTGCAACAAACTCATCTGAGCATGGGGAGCCATCGCAAAAGAACGAAACTCCAACAATCCCAACTGATTGCGGAAATTGTCCACCGGATATAACTTATCAATACAAAACGCCGTCCGGTGAGTATTTCCCGTCACATCAATCAACAAATTTCGCAACAATCGATCCACCAACCAAGCAGGCAACTCCTCAAACGGTTTAAACGACTGAAACGCCAATTCCAACTCATATAAACTCTCATGTCTCGCCTCATCCACCCTCGGCGATTGACTCGTTGGCCCCACAAACAAACCCGAAAATAAATAAGACAAACTGGGGTGATTTTGAAAATAACTAATCAAACTCCTTAACAAATCAGGACGACGCAACAAAGGACTCTCCTCTACCCGTTGCCCCCCAATAGTAATATGAGATCCCCCCCCTGTACTCACCCGTCGCCCATCTCGCATATACTTTTCACTGCCTAAGCCACACAAACGCGCCTGTTCATACAAAGCCGTTTGAATCTTTACCAACTCATCCCAACAGCTTGCGGGGTGAATATTCACCTCAATTACACCGGGATCTGGTGTAATTTGAAACCCCACAATTCCCCCCCCACCCGGCGGCGTGTAACCTTCCAAAATCACCGGAATTTTTAACGTTTCTGCCGTCTTTTCAATCGTCGCCATTAAATCCACAAATCCCCGCACCGAACTAAACGGCGGAATAAAAACATACATCACCCCACCCCGCACTTGCACCCCCAAAGCAATGCGAATGGAATCATCCGGTGAGAGACTGGGTTCAGTACAGACTTGAACCGGATCATGATCTAAGGAAAAAATCGCCTCAGAAACTAACTCCTCCGCCCAATCTTTCTGTTCCAACGGCAAGCGAAAGCCTAGGGTTGAATCCCCCACTAAAAGTTCTAAGCGTTCCTGCTTTAATGACCACTTACAAGTTGTCCAGATTAACGTTTCTTGTTCTACAGTAGATAAAATTGGTAAAATATAACCCGCCGCCTCGTCTTTTTCTACCTCATAAACCGGGAGAATTCCTGACGCATCAACCCCCAAAAAATGCCCTAACTGATGAATAAATTTATGGGCATCTTTGACCCCATATTTATAGTCTTTATCCTCATCCGCCCGTAACAAGCTATTCTGCCATAACGGAACGCCATCTTTTCGCCAATAACAACCTAATGCCCAACGGGGTAATATTTCCCCCGGATACCATTTACCCGAGCCATAATGGAGCAATCCGCCCCCTTGAGAAAAACAAGTTTCCAGCCGTTCTAATAATTTTTTGGCTAATTTATACTTATCTTCTCCCAAGGCTTCCACCTGCCACTGGGCAGATTCTAAGTCTTTCACCGAAACAAAAGTTGGTTCACCTCCCATGGTTAAACCAACCCCTAAATAGTCTAACTTATCCTCAATATTTTGCCCCAATTGATCAATTTTTTTCCAAACTTGTTCGCTGTAAGGTTTTGTCACCCGAGGAGTTTCTTCATGGCGCGTTACTGTCACCGCAAAATCTAAACTCGACTCACAAGGTTCTGTTGTCCCTTGGACGGGACTCGCGGCCCCTGGTTCTGCGGTACAAACGAGGGGAATATGTCCCTCGGCAGCTAAATATCCTGATGTAGGGTCAAATCCAATCCACCCCGCACCCGGTAAATAAACCTCGGTCCAAGCGTGTAAATCCCCACAATCTTCTTTAATACTGGGGGAATCATCAAGGGGAGGAATGTCCTCTTGGAGTTGAATTAAATAGCCAGAAACAAAGCGGGCAGCTAATCCATAATGACGCAAAATTTGCACGAATAACCAAGCCGTATCTCGACAAGATCCTACTTTTTTATCTAAGGTTTCTTCGCAGGTTTGTATTCCTTCTTCTAATCGAATAATGTGGGTAATTTCTTGGGCAAGTTTTTGATTTAAGTCAATGATAAAATTGGGAGTATAAATATTAGAATATTGATTGTTTTGTATCCAGCTTTGCAGTAAATCTCCCGCTTCAATGGTTGCTAAAAAAGGTTCAAGTTCTTTGGCTAATTGATATTCGTAGGCAAAAGGATAATTGATGGCGTATTGTTCTAAAACAAAATTAAAGGGATTAATCGGTCGCATTTCCGCGATTAAATCTACATCAATTGATAAGTATTGCGTTTTTTGCGGAAAATTTAAGCGCGAGAGATAATTTCCGTAGGGATCTTGTTGCCAAGTAATGCTATAGTTGCTCGGTTGGATGGTGATGTTATAGCTTTGAATGGGAGTGCGACAGTGAGGAGAAGGACGCAAACCCAAGGTATGAGGACCGAGAAAGACGGGTTGAGAATAGTGGTAGTGTAATTTATGATGCAGGCTAACTTTAAGGGTCATGGATGATAGGGAATAGGAAATGGGGAATAGTATTGTGACAAGTTAAGCCCTTTGTCCTCTTGTCAAGGCAATTGATAATTGATAATTAATCACTGTTTACTAGACACCTCCTAAAACCCCCATGTTAGGAATGGGGTGATGGTAGTGGGTCAGATTTGACTTAGTTGGAACAGGAATTCCTGTAATCTTGACGCACCATCTTTAAACGGCTGTCTGATTACTGTTTACTGTAAAGAATGACCGCAATTGGCACAAAAACGGTCACTCGGTTGTACAGGACTGCCACACTGACTACAAAAACGACGTTGTGCCGTGGGGGAAGATGACCCCATATTCATTTCCATGTTGCCCATGCGCATTTGCATGGGGTTGGTGTTCATCTCCATATTGCCCATTTTCATGGGCTGCATGGGTTGCATGGGCTGCATGGGTTGCATGGGCTGCATGGGTTTCATTTCGGGTGCTTGGGGCATGGATACCCCGGAGGAAACTTGCATCTGTTGCGCTTGGCCCGAAGCGGGGAAACTGCCCATGGTACTCATGCTTCCCCCCTGAACTTGTATCAACTGTTCCCCTCGTTCGGTGTGAATTTGAATCACAACCCCTTGGGGAGTTTGGAAGACTTCCGGGGGAGCAGTCCAGGGTCCGGTGGTGAAACCACTGCTGGACTGTTGTTGCTGCCCTGAACTTCCTGTAAACGTGGTGACAACCGTTTGCGCCCCTTGATTGTCTAGATAAACGGTTCGATTGGCCCCTAACTCGCAGAGATAAGCCATGATTGCATTTGCCTCATTCGCTCTGCTGTTATTTTAAGACTGGGGGGAGATGCGATCGCCCATTCTTAACATTTAATAAACTCTCTAGCCCCAAAAACCCCGTTTCCCGTTGGGTAAAATCGTCGTCCAACTGGTTTTAGCCACCCCTAACTGCTCATCCGTAATGGTGGCATTGGCTAAATTCGCCCCGCACAAATTCGTCCCGCGCAAGTTTGCCCCCCGGAAGTTGGCATAACTCAAGTCAGCCCCCCGTAAATCGGCCCCTTCCAAATCGGCCCCTACTAAATAAGCCCGTCCCAAGTTAGCATCCCGGAAATTGCTACTCACTAAACTCGCCCGACCAAAATCCGCATGATTCAAGTTTGCCCCCTGCAAATTTGTCCGTTTTAACTTGGACTGGTGGAAAATTCCCCCTGCTAAGTTGGCTTCCGGCAAGTTTAAATTACTCAAATTTTGTTGGGCAAAATCCCGCCGCCCCTTGACATAAGCATTTAAAAGGGATTCTTCATCCAGTCGCTGAACTTTGCGTTTAGCCGGACGACCAGAGGTTTGTAGGGTGCTGGTTGTATCAAAAGCCCCCCGTCCACTCCGACCCAAGGGCGACCCCACATTAGGATTATTGCGCTTGTTGCGAATGGCCATCGCCAAGCGTTCCGTCGCCGAGAGGGGTTTTCCCGAGGGCGAGGAGTCATACATATCCCGTCCCGAGTTAGGCAGGTTATTCCCACTGCCTCCGGTGGGTTTTGCCACTAATCCCTCGGCTAAACTTTCGAGATAGGGTTCCATATCCAAGGCTTTTAACACCTCGTCGGCTGTTTGGTAGCGATGACGGACGGAGACTTCTAACATTTTGCTTAATACATTGGCGAAGTTCTCCGAGATATCCACATTTTTCTGCCACATCATTTCCCCAGTTTTGGGGTCATAGTCTAAATCTTTGGGGGATTTCCCGGTGAGGAGATAAATACAAGTCACCCCGAGGGCGTAGATATCACTAGCAAAGACAGGACGCAGGGCCATTTGTTCGGGGGGGGCAAAGCCCGGAGTCCCTACGGCAAAGGAGGTTAAGGCGGTTTGGTCGGAAGCGCTGGCTGGGGTTTGGGGGGTCACTTGATTTTTCACCGCCCCAAAGTCAATGAGAACTAACTTTTTATCTTGCTCTCGTCGAATTAAATTAGCGGGTTTGATATCGCGGTGAATGACTTTTTGTGAGTGAATATACTGGAGCATGGGCAGAATTTCACTTAAAAACTGTCTGGCTCCGGCTTCACTGACTGGACCATTGCGTTTAATTTCTTGCTGGAGATTATTCCCCTTAACGTACTCCTGAACGAGATAGAAAATCTTGTTGTCTTCAAAGTAGTCTAATAGGCGAGGAACTTGGGGATGATTGCCAATTTTTCCCAAGGTAGTGGCTTCTCGTTCAAAGAGTTCTCGCGCCATCTGGAAAACGTTGGGATCATTGGTGGAGGGGCGCAGTTGTTTAATGACGCAGAGGGGGTTTCCGGGTAGCTGTAGGTCAACGGCGAGAAAGGTTGCACCGAATCCGCCCTGTCCTAGTCCTTTGACGACACGGTAGCGATCGCGCAGAATAAGTTTACTGCCACAGGCTTGGCACACGGACACATGATCAGGGTTTTTGGGTTGAGGACAGGTGGGATTGAGGCAGTAACTCATTCAGCATCACCAATGTAGAAATACCAATCTGTAGAAATGCCCTTTGGGGGGCTGTACTAAATCCGGCTAGGGAAAGGGGGAGGTGTTCATTACTCAAAGAAAGGAAAACACACTGCGGAAAATACGCAATTTTTTAATCGCTTCTAATTTTAGAATCTCTGGGAGTTATTCGTATTTAGGGATTTATTCAAGGATTTCAAAAATAAGGTTGTCCCTTCGGCTCTTATCACTAGGATATACTAATTTTTCCCAATCTTCTTGTTAGACGACGGATTTTTAACACAGGGCAGGGTTGTAGACCCTAGTTTTTTGCTACGATGAAACTTTGAACCCCAAAATGGGTACAAGTCCCGTCCTTCTAAAACGGGAAGTTGTTAAGTTAGCAGGAAGCGACGATTTAATGCTGATTTCTTTGAACTGGTTACGGGAGTTAGTTACAGTGGAACTCCCGCCGGAACAATTGGCGGAAGTGCTAACGCTGGCAGGTTTTGAAGTGGAAGAGATTATCGATCGTCGCGCCTTCGCAGAGGGTGTTGTTGTCGGTAAGGTTCTCGACTGCCAGCGTCACCCCAATGCGGATAAATTAAGTGTCTGTACGGTAGATTTGGGGCAAGCGTCTCCCTCTACGATTGTCTGCGGGGCGCCCAATGTGAAAGCGGGGATTTTTGTCCCGGTGGCCCCCCCTAAAACCTATTTACCCGCGATTGATCTCAAGTTGAAGCCGACCAAACTGCGCGGGGTGAAGTCCGAAGGGATGATCTGCTCTTTGGCAGAGTTGGGACTGGCTAAGGAGTCGGAAGGAATTCATATTTTCCCCGATGAGGGGATGACTGTGGGCAGTGATGTGCGCCCCTATTTAGGTCTGGATGATGTAATTTTAGACTTGACATCGACAGCAAATCGTGCTGATGCCCTGAGTATGGTGGGGGTAGCGCGGGAAGTGGCGGCATTGACCCAAGGGGAGGTGAAGTTACCCCAAGCTTCTACGCCCAAGGTGGCGGGGAAGGGGGGGCTGACGGTGCGGGTGACGGAAAAACAAGCTTGTCCGGTTTATATTGGGACGGTGATTGAAGGGGTGAAAATTGGTCCGTCACCGGATTGGTTAAAGTTCCGTCTCCAAGGGGCTGGCATTCGCCCGATTAATAATGTGGTGGATGTGACGAATTATGTGTTGTTGGAGTGGGGGCAGCCTCTGCACGCTTTTGATCGCGATCGCCTGCAAACCCTGACCAACAACCCAGAATTGGCCGTAGGCGTGCGGTTTGCTCAGGGGGAAGAGTCTTTACCCACCCTCGACGGACAAACCCGCACCCTCCAACCCCAAAACCTGTTAATCACAGTGAATGATCGTCCTGTAGCTCTCGCTGGGGTGATGGGGGGCGAGGAAAGCGAGGTTCATGACCAAACCACTAACCTCCTCCTAGAAGCGGCGTTATTTGACCCCGTAGCCATTCGCCGTTCCTCCCGGTGTCAAGGCCTCAGAACCGAGTCCTCGGCCCGCTATGAACGGGGGGTGAACCCAGTAGAATTGGATCTCGCCTGTGGGCGGGCGATTGCCCTGATTACCAAGTTAGCTGGGGGGCAGGTAGTGAGCCAACAAGCCGATGATAGCCGTCCCCCAGTTCAAGACTGGACTCGCACCCTTGAATTGCGTTTATCTCGTCTTCAAGGGGTTCTGGGTCAGGTGAAGAAAGGGGAGGTGTTGGGAGAAATTGAAGCGTCGGAAGTGGAAGGGATTCTCAGCGCCTTGGGCTGTAAACTTAAAGCGGTTTCCGGTTCAGAAACGGTCTGGCAGGTGACGATTCCCCCCTACCGTTACCGCGACCTAGAACGGGAAATTGACTTGATTGAAGAGGTGGCGCGATTATACGGTTATGACCGTTTTTGTGATACCTTACCCCGCAAAACAGAACCGGGGATTTTGCCTCCCAAACGCAAGGCCTACAATGAGATTCGGTCGGCGTTGCGAGGGATTGGTTTAACGGAGGTGGTTCACTATTCCCTCGTGAAACCAGAAATGGCGCAGGTGGTGATTGCTAACCCGTTACTGAGTGAATATTCAGCCCTACGTTATGAGTTGGTCAATGGGTTGTTAGATGCCTTTGAATATAATCAATCCCAAGGGAATGGGGCTTTAAATGCCTTTGAAATTGGGCGCATTTTCCACAAGCTGGAAGATGGGAAACTGGGGGAAGCCGATGAAATTGCCGGGATTTTAGGGGGGTCTTACTTCACCTCGGGACGCTGGACTACGAGCGGGAAGGGGTCGCCCATGACGTGGTATGAGGCGAAAGGGTTGTTAGAGAGTGCTTTCAGTCGTTTGGGGGTGACGGTGAACTATCAACCCTGTAGCACTGAGGCACTCTTTCACCCAGGTCGCACGGCTTCCCTGTGGCTAGGAGAACAGGAACTGGGGATTTTTGGCCAGTTGCATCCTCAAGTTCAGCGCGATCGCAACTTTCCCGAAGCCGTTTATGTGTTTCAACTCCAGGCCGAGGTTCTGCTGTCTCAAATGAAACACGACGAACCCACCAAATTTAAGGTCTATTCCCCCTATCCGGCCGTAGAGCGGGATTTAGCCTTCTTCGCCCCGGTAGATTTAGCCGTGGGAACCCTTGCCCAGACCATGGAGGAAGCTGGAAAAGCCCTCCTAGAGCAGGTGGAACTCTTCGACGAGTATCAAGGGAAGGGGGTGCCAGAAGGTCAACGGAGTTTAGCCTTTAGTTTGGCCTACCGAGCAGGCGATCGCACATTAACCGACGAAGAAGTAGAACCCGTTCACCAAAAGGTACGGGATGCCTTAGTAGAGCAATTCACCGTCACCTTACGATCTTAAGAAGACACCGGGGGAGCATGAGCCATCCTCCGGATTCTAAAGCTTGTGACCTGTGGGGGATTGTTAACCCGTTAAGGCTGAAACCTATCAGTCAAGCGGAAAACGAGCAAGGATTTCCTCCCGGGAGAGTTGAATGAGGAGGGGGGTAAACTCTTCCGAGGAAAGGGAGGCGATGGTATTCACCCGTGCCATCAGTTGCTCATCCACTGTCCCAAAGCGTGTCCGGAGCAAGGTTTGAACAAATTCCCGGGTCGCTTGTTGTTCTCCTTCCCGCAAACCTTCAGCCTTCCCTTCTTCCCGCACTTCCGCCTTAATTTCCGCGTACATTTCTAATAAATTCATTATCAACTCCTGCTCTTCTACATTTAAGGCTTCGGCTTTTCTTTGCCGCTTTTCCAAAATGGCAATCATCGCTTGTACTAATTCTAGAATATTTTCCCGTAGGGGGTCATTCTCCGGTAGATTATCCAATTCCTCCACCGCTTGTTTTTGGACATTCCCCCGTCCTAATACTCTTAACCATAGCGTTTCTGGGGTTCGAGGTAACTGATGAATCACAATGAAGGCGGCTTTGAATCCTTCCCCGCAGAAGTAAATCCCACTCCCCCAGTTTTCCTCATCTGTACTAGCATTAAAACTGTTCAGAAAGTCTACGGAAGCTGTTGGAGTGAAAATCCACAGTCTGGGGAGTTCGTCCTCATTAACGGGGGTATTCTGGCGGTTGGCTTGACGTTCTAATTCTCCCTGTAAGGTAAAAAGTTTAATCAAACAAGTCCGCATTTCGGTGCGGGTAATGGCATTGCGGAAGGGTTCAAATAAGGCGGGGGTGCGGGTCATTTCCCCTAACAATCCTAAACGTTCTCGGTGGCTGTTGTTGGAGGTGTTAGGGGTGAAGAAAATATCAATATAACGGACTTCCGGGGCAATTTCTTTGTTGCTTTCTACTGTACCAAGGGGGGAGAGCAGTTCAGTGAGGTACTGTTTGGCGAATTGGTCGTGGATGAAACGAGTCACAAGGGGTTACAGAACAAGGGACAGGGGTATTTTATCAGATGTTTTCTGGAGTCTCTCTTTTTGGTAGAGCTTAAAGGGTAGCTCTAAACTTTACGAATTTGTCCCTGTTCAATCTGCCAACACTGATCGGCAATGGGTAATAATTCTCCTGCATCATGGGTAACAACTAGCAGGGTCCAATGTTGCTTTAACTTCGCCAGTAATTTCGCTAATTGTTGCCGCATTGACCAGTCTAAACCCGCCGTTGGTTCATCCAACAATAAAATATTCGGTTGACGGATCAATTGAACGGCTAAGGCGAGACGGCGCTGTTGTCCGCCGCTTAAATCATGGGGAGAGGTGGAGAGGGGTAAATGGTCTAAACCGACCTCCTCTAGCGCCCTTTTGACTTGTTCTGAGGTTAATTCTGGGTGTCCAAGTCGTAATTCTTCGAGTAGGTTACTGCCGCAAAAATGGCGTTCTGGAAACTGGAAGACTAAACCGGCTAAATACTGTAATTCGTAAGCCTCTAATACCTGACTCCCCCAGCCAATCTCTCCACTGGTGCGTTCTGCGAGGCCTGATACCATTTCCAAAAAGGTGGATTTGCCTGAACCACTGGGACCGACGACTAAACCTAACTGTTGGGGGGCGAGTTCTAGGGAAATATTACTCAAAATGGGTGTAGGGGTGGCGGGGGGGTGATAACTCAGGTTTTTGATATAGAGCATTGAGGTTGAATCGTTAGATGGCTGTGACAAGAGGACTAGGTTAGGATGGCTTCAGGGTGGGGGTGGAACTAAGCTTTTAAGGATTCCGTCTCCCTACCTACTCAAATCTTATGCTCTCTTGTAGCTTACTCTGCGAGAAACTATCATGAACGTTTCCTTAACAGCAATTCAACGACTCTCACTCACTTTTTCTTCTGCGATCGCCCTCAGTTTAACGCTCTGGGGCAATCCTGCTTTAGCGGGGGATCCCTTCCGCACCAATAACCCCCGCAATATTTCTGACACGACTGAGGCAGCTTTTGAAGCTTACTTTAAATATGGCAACTATCCCGAAGCAGCGCGACAAATCGAGGCCGCCATTGCCGAAGGAACTAATGATCCCCTCGCGCTGTCTCTCCGCGCTGCCTTAGCTTTCCAACGGGATGATCTCGCCGCTTTCAAAAGCTATGCAGATCAAACCCTAGCGGCGGCTCAAAGTTTGATGAGTCAAGATCCCTTACGGGGGAATCTCTACACGGCGATTGGCCATTTTCTCGAAGGCACTCACACCTTTAAAACTCGCGGTCCGATTGGTGCGGTGTCTAAACTTCAAGAGGTGTTACGCTACCTACAAGCGGCTGAACGAGTGGACCCCAATGATCCGGAATTAAACATCATTAAAGGCTACATGGATTTATTGTTGGCGGTGAATGTCCCCTTTGTGAGTGCGGATAAGGCGATCGCTAACCTGCAACGCAACGCCGCCCCTTCCTACCTCGTCAATCGGGGGATTGCCTTAGCCTACCGTGACTTGGGGGAATATGATAAAGCTCAAACTTACATTGAAAAAGCCCTCAGCGAAACCCCCAACAACCCCGAAGTGATTTATCTGCAAGCCCAGATTCTCCATGAAAAAGGGAAACAGAACAATCAAGTCACTGTTGTGCAGCAGTCAGTCCAACTCTTTGATAGTGCGATCGCCCAAAAAGACCAACTCCCGGCCGCCCTCATCCCCCAAATGGAACGAGAACGCCGCATTGCCCAAGAATGGCTGAATGAAAACTCCTAAAAACCGTGATAGCTTAGACAAAATATTACCCTTCTAAGCTCTCCCGTGAAACTCAATTTCTCCCGTCTTGCTCAATACCCAGCACCTCTGAGGCTGGGTATTTTCATCCTCACTCTCGGCCTCCTCTGGGCACCCTTCGCCCTCCCCCTCCACTGGTTTTTACGCCACGATACCAACTTAGCCACCATCGTGACCATGGCTATCCTCTTCGTGGAATTCCTCATCCTCCTTCCCCTGTGGGGGAAAAAAGTTTACCATCTCCCATCTCCCTTTTCTCACTATGGCCTCTCCCCCACTGTCACCAACGGCCGAGAATGCCTCACCGGATTAATCATCGGCGTTGTGATCACCTTTGACTTATTCGGCCTCATGGTCATCTTTGGCTGGGCTACCTTACACCCCTCCCCCCAAGTCCTCCAAGCGGCCACGGAGGGCATTTTCACCGCGTTAGGTGTAGGATTTGCCGAGGAATTATTCTTTCGGGGTTGGTTTTTAGATGAACTAGAACGAGACTATCGACCCAACACCGTATTATGGGTTAATGCCCTCATTTTCGCCGCCCTCCACTTCATCAAACCCCTCAGCGAAATGATTCGCACTTTTCCCCAATTTCCTGGCCTCGTTTTACTGGGTCTTAATCTCGTTTGGAGTCGTTGGAAATATGGCGGTTTGGGCATGGCTATCGGACTCCACGCGGGCTTAATTTGGGGCTATTACATCATTAATGTAGGCCAGTTAATTCACTATACGGATAAAGTTTCCCCTTGGATTACTGGAGTAGATCGTAATCCCTTGGCGGGTCTATTGGGCTTAATTTTCCTCGGTTTCTTGATGGTTTGGTTGGGTGATGCTCCCCGAGGTTCAAACACTCAATAATTGATTGAAAACTTAATCATTTTTTTTATAATTCCCCAAAGATAAGGTGGGTAAATATTATAAATTTTGATATCAAAGTGTGGGAATTTGAAAAAAAACAGAGTATAAAGAAACAAGCTTAAATAAGCAGGATAAAATTTCTCAACAAATGCTTGAGAATAAATCCAATAAACGGCTTTTTTATAAACAAGATATAAAGGAGAAAGGCAGGTTAGCATCCAGTGGGTACTATGACTGTGAAGGGTTTCTAGCTGAACTAAGCTAGGAGTTAACAAACACAAAACATAACTAATGGCAGTGATAAAAAGCCACCTCCCCCAATCCAGAGCAATAACATAAAGAATACCTGTACCAATGAAAGGTAGAAGAATATATTTAAAACTAAAACGAGTAAAGACTTCAATTGAGTTAGATTGAGTATGAATAGATGGATCAATCGGGTTGTTTTGACGAGAGTATCGGTTGATAAAAGAATCTAAAACCCTAAAAGACATACGCATTAACAGGATAAGATTAATGGTAAATCCAAAAATCCAAAGGACAAAGGACATCCCATGATCTTGAAGAATGTTCATCTCAATTACTTCTTGGATAGCTTCCAATGTAGAAATTTGGAAAAATTTTAAAACACCGTACATTTCTTGATTACAGTCTGCCATTAACTCAGGGTATAGATGACTATACTTTTGCCATGATTCACAAATGGCTAATGCAATATTTTTATTACCTTTAAAAAATAAACAAATAACTGAGACGACCAGGGTAGGAGCGTAAATCATGATTGTACGCTTTAATGATTTGAGAGGAAAAAATTGTAGGCTCAGAACACTACTCGTAATAATCAGATTTAAGGGCAATGATAAAAATAAAATAGCTTCATGAGTTAAGGTTGTTGGTACTGAAATTAAATTATAAATCAACCCTAACTTTAGGGAATAAGAATCAATGAATTTGCGCTGATTGGATATGTCAAGATTGTCCCGAATGATGGGCGTTAATGCTTGATGAACTAGCCATAAATTTGCAAGTAAACTCAAAAAAAAGAGAAACTCTTTGCGACCCACAATGACTCTTGTATTTGCCGGGAAAAGAATCAGCACAGGCAAAAACAACAAAACGAGAAGCGATTCAAGATCGATGTATTTTTTATATTGCTTGACCTTAAGAACATAGAAAATAGAAAACATTAAAAATATGAAGTAGGATAAACCCGTTAAAACAAGACCAGCATTAATGCTATAATTGTCCTGTAAAAATAGCAAAATATGTCCACCTAATCCCCGTCGGACAAAACCACTTCTATAGTGAATGAACCATTCAGCAAAAATATAATCGTGAAACTCACGCTTAATCACAAGAGAGTTTATAAAATAGCCGGATAATAGAATTATGAATCCATAAAAGACTAGGTTTTTCCATAAAAAATTCTGAGAATTATTTAAGATATTTTGACTAATTTCTCTAATTTTTTGATTCAATGCTTGCATGGATTATCCTCTCTTACTGCAAGGAAAAATCATTAAGTTTGTCCTAAGCTAGCACAGTTTTAGAGGATGTCAACGGATACGGCTTGATCGAGTAATTGCAAGATGCCTGACTCATCAAACTCGGCGCTGAGGGTGAGAAGGCGATCGCAAAATCCCCGATAGTCTTTGTTCTCTGCTCCCAGTTGTCTCGCTGCTTCTTCCAGTCCGCCAATATCCCCAATTCTTAAAGTTTGGTAGAAAACTTGCAATTTCTGAGCTGGGGGAAAGACAAGAGGCTGTTCTTTGGTGAGGGGTTGCGCTTCTTGCTCATACATCCATTGTAACTTGAGATGTTGTTGAATATAACTTAGTAATTTTTCTAAGTCGAGTGGCTTTTCTAAAAAACTGTTACATCCTGCCTTAAAGGCTAGACTTTGATCGGATAACGATACACTAGCACTGGCGGCAATAATTGGCACAGTGCAAGAGTAAGACTGACGCAAATTTCTAACAAATTCATAACCATTCATCTCAGGCATTGCAATGTCTGTAATGATTAAATCCGCTTGCCATTTCGCCAAAACAGCCAATCCTTCGACTCCATTGGTTGCCTCTTGAATCTCAAACCCCAAGGGGTTTAAAATCTCGTTAATCACTCTTCTATTGACTACTTTATCATCGACAATTAAGATTTTTTTTCGCTCTCCTGTATAGCTAATGATCCTTCCTTTTTGGCATTGAGTGACCCTATTAACCCATTTCTGAGAAACTGGTACATCAAGGGTAAACCAGAACTGACTCCCCGTGCCTAGCGTACTTTTAACTTGTAATTCACTCCCCATCATTGCCACAATTTGACGGCAAATGGTTAAGCCTAAACCTGTCCCCTCGGAGCGTTTTGCTGTACTCCCCACTTGTTCAAAGGGAAGAAAAATCTGGGTCAGTTGTTCGGGACTCATTCCGACTCCAGTATCTTCAATGGTGAAGCGCAGAGTAGCCGTTGCATCTGGCGAAAAATCAGGATGATTGGCAAGATTTTTTACCCTCTCCACTTTAAAAATAACTTGACCAATATCAGTAAATTTGATGGCATTTCCCAGTAAATTAAGTAAGACTTGACGCAACCGTTTTTCATCAGCGTGGATTGCACTAGGTAGGTGTTCATTAAAGCTCGAATAAAGGGTAATTCCTTGGTGTTCAGCGCGAATTTTAGCGATTTCTGCTACACCAATGAGGAAAGCAGGTAAATGAAAATCTGTGGGGTAGAGTTCCATTTTTCGTGCTTCTATTTTGGCCAGATCCAAAATATCATTAATCAGATTGAGTAAATGAGTACCCGCTTGAGCAATGACTTCTACCCCTTGACGATGGTGGTTTAAATCTTTAGCGCGATGGAGAATTTGCGCATAACCTAAAATGCCATTGAGGGGGGTGCGTAATTCGTGGCTCATGTTGGCCAGAAATTCACTTTTAGCTTGATTCGCTGCGTCGGCAATTTCTTTGGCTTCTGCAAGTTCTGATGTGCGTTCTGCAACTTTTTGCTCTAGATTTGTAAAGGCTGTATTGAGTTGGTTTGCCATGTGGTTAAAGACTTGAGCAAGGGTTTGAAATTCGGCGATCGCACCCCCCGAAACCTCCTGCTGTAAATTGCCTTCCGATATCGCTTCTGAGGACTCAATTAAGCGTAAAATCGGCTGGCTAATCCAACGGGAGGTATAAATCCCCAAAAGGCTAGCCATGCCTAAAGCCGCCAGACAGAGTAAAATCGTGGTGCGCGTATTGGCGTGAATTTGTGCCATAAAATCCTGCTCTGGCACTACAAGGACAATCAGCCAATCTAGCCCCCCTTCGTCTTGATAGGGGAGAATATGGAGCAATAGGCGATCGCCTTCGATCTCAATATCCAATTGATCCGTCGCGGTAATCTGGTTAAAATCTCCGAATTTTTCCTGTAAAGATTGCGCGGTTTTTTGGATTAACAAATCATCGCTTTCTACCCCCAGTAAACGCTCATTTTTTCCCTCTTTATCTCGAAATAACAGTTCCTCCGTTGAAGTCGCTACTAAAAAGCCAGAACGCTCTATAATGAAAGCTTCTCCCGTCTTGCCAATTTCTAAACTTTCTAAAAAATCCCCAATCTGAGTGAGGATTAAATCTGCTCCAATAATACCTAATAACTGTCCTTGAGCATCATAAACAGGACGACTGGCTGTAATGGCTAATTCTTGACTGACTAAATAAGGATAAATTTCTGTCCAAATGGGTTTCCCCGCACTGACTCCAGTTTGATACCATTCACGCTGTCGGGGATCGTAACTGGGACCAGGATTTAATAATTCTACCCGTTCTCCCCCTTCATTCAATAACCAAGTATTAAGAAAATAGTTATTTCTCTCATCGGAGACTTCTAGAATTAGAGACTTATCGTCTCGACGTGCCACCCCTACATAGTTTCGTTCTTCTGTTCCCAAGGAAATATAACTCACCGTTTTAAACTGCCGCATTTGGGCAAAAAAGTATGGTTCTAAACGGGGAATATCATTAATATCTAATAACCCTAAACGGATAGCATCAGCATTAATTTCATTAACTAATAGGGGAATCTCTAAATAAGTGTGAACTCTCTCTTCAATGCGTTTAGCTAACTCGGTGTGTAACTGACTTGCCAAATCACTCACTGCTTTTTGTCCATTGCGGAAAGATAACCACCCAGTTAAGCCTACTATTGTAAATATTTGCAACAGAAATGGTAGGATTAAGACCAAGCGCAGATGTAGTTTCATTACCGTAGTCCCAAGGAAGAAGTTTGAGTCAACAGAAGTTTGAGTCAACAGAAGTTTGAGTCAACAGAAGTTTGAGTCAACAGAAGTTTGAGTCAACAGAAGTTTGAGTCAACAGAAGTTTGAGTCAACAGAAGTTTGAGCTAATTCTGTTATCTCCTAGAGGTTTGATTTGAGCAGATTCTGACCTTCTTTAACCTACTCAGTTTGTGATTCTCGGAGGGGATTATTGGGCAATTTGGACTGATCGAATAAGTCTTAACCGTATCTTTACAATAACTTAAAACTGAGAGTGTATTTTAGACCTATAATAGCACTATTAGGAAAAGATTCACCCCCTAAATATTTCTTAAGACTTTTTGTATATTTAGATACTTTATTTTTTGCCCTTTGGGTATTTAGCCCGAATCAAAAGCTCTAACCTTAAATCTCTAACTGGCTGTTGAACCAACTTCAATTAACGTTTATTTTGGGTCTAAAATCAACCGAAAAAATACGGAATTGCAGACCAAATAATAATCGACTATTGATTTGTAACTTGCTAAGAGGTCAATCATGTTTGAAGGAGTAGAATCGAGTACCATTTTAGTGGTTGAAGATAACCCAACAAATATTAAGGTTGTGTTTAATTTACTGAGAGATGTCGGGTTACGGGTTTTAATTGCTAAAGATGGGGAAAGCGCGCTGAAGAAACTGGAAGATGTATTACCAGATTTAATTTTATTAGATGTGATGATGCCGGGGATTAGTGGCTTTGAAACTTGTCATTTGATTAAAGAAAATCCTTCTACACAAGCCATCCCAGTTATTTTTATGACAGCCTTAGCTGATACAGAGAATAAAATCAAAGGCTTTGAATTGGGGGCGGTAGATTATATCACCAAACCGTTTCAGCAGAATGAAGTGTTAGCGCGGGTTAATCTTCATCTCAAACTGTGTAAACTGACTCAAGAATTGGCAGAAAAAAATCGAGAATTGCTGAATCTTAACTTGTGCTTAGAGGAAAAAGTAGAAGAGAAAACATCTGAGATTAAATCGATGCAATCTCAGTTAGTTTTACAAGAAAAAATGTCATCTTTGGGACAGTTAATTGCTGGAATTGCCCATGAAATAAAGAATCCAATTGGTTTTATTGAGAGCAACCTTAAGCCTGCCTATGATTACGCTGAAAATCTAATTGATCTGGTGAAGTTATATCAGACCTATTATCCTCAACCTGTGTCAGAAATTCGAGAAAGATTAGTGAATACTGAGTTTGACTATGTGGCGGAAGATTTTCCCCAGCTTTTGCGGTCTTTGGAAGAAGGCACAAAACGACTGACTTATATTAGTCAAGCTATGCGGACGTTTTGCCGCTCAGATCAGAGTCTGCCGGAGGTTTTTGACGTGCATCAAGGTCTAGATAGTACGCTTTTAATTCTTAAACATCGTCTACAAAGAAATGAACAACGACCGGCCATTCAGGTGATTAAAGATTATGATCAATTACCTCTGATTACCTGTTTTCCCGGTCAGTTGAATCAGGTGTTTATGAATGTATTAGCCAATGCCATTGATGCTTTAGATGAAGCCTACCAGCAAGGGGAAATTTTTCAAGGAGATAATCAGGGCAACTGTATTATTATTCAAACCCGTTATGCTGAGGCAGATCAGCAAGTTTGGATCACGATTCAAGATAATGGGGTGGGGATTCCTCTGGCTATTCAAAAGCAGATTTTTGATTATCTATTCACGACGAAAAAAGTCGGGAAGGGGACGGGGCTAGGGTTAAGCATTACTCGTGAGGTTATGGAACATCATCAAGGGAAAATTGAGGTAGAATCTATTCCTAATCAGGGAACAACTTTCCGATTAAAGTTGCCAGTTGAGGTTTCTTTTGCCCCGGACAATTCCATTACAGCGAGTTGAGGTTTAGGTGAATGAGTGACGGAATCAAAGAGCAGTCTATGAGTCAAGAATTGCAAATTTCTGAAGCGAAATATCGTCTTTTATATGAAGGATTGCAGGATGCTGTCCTGTTGTATGATCAAAAGATTATTAGCTGTAATCGGGCTACTTTGGCGATGTTTGGCTATGAGTTGGAGTCGGAATTGTTGGGTAAGTTACCGTCAGATTTATCGCCACCGACACAGCCAGATGGCCGAGATTCTCAAGTGGCTGCTTTGGCGGCGGTAGAAAAGGCGATCGCACAGGGAGAATATCGCTTTGAGTGGCAACACCGACGATGCAATGGGGAGGAGTTTTGGGCGGAGGTGTGGTTAGCGACGTTGGCATTGGGGGAAAAACAAGTGATTCAGGCGGTGGTGCGGGATATTAGCGATCGCAAACAACGAGAAGCGGCACTACAGGCAGCCAAAGAAGCGGCTGAGGTAGCGAATCAAGCGAAAAGCGAATTTCTGGCGAATATGAGTCATGAGTTACGCACTCCCCTCAATGGGATTCTTGGCTATACCCAAATTCTACAACGTACCGATAATCTAAATATTCATCGCGAGGGGTTAAGTGTTATTCATCAGTGTGCAACTCATTTATTGACTCTGATTGAAGATGTGTTAGATTTTGCCAAAATTGAGGCCAATAAACTAGAAATTATCCCCACTAATTTTCATCTGCCGTCCTTTTTACTCAGTGTGGTGGAAATGTCCCGCATTCGCGCTGAGGGGAAAGATATTCAATTTTGTTATGAGATTCCCCTAGATTTGCCGCCGGGGGTGCAAGGGGATGAAAAACGTCTGCGACAGGTGTTAATTAATTTATTAACTAATGCGATTAAGTTTACAGAGCAAGGGACGGTTTTATTTAAGGTGATAATTTTAGAACAAACTGGGGAACAAATCACTCTCCGGTTTCTGGTCAAAGATACGGGAATTGGCATTCCCAAGAGTCACTTAGAACAAATTTTTCTCCCCTTTGAACAAGCTGGATTCCCTCACCATCATACAGAAGGGACGGGTTTAGGGTTAGCGATTAGTCAACATATTGCGGAGACAATGGGGAGTAGAATTGAGGTCATTAGTGAAGTCGGAAAAGGGAGTAAGTTTTGGTTTGATTTAACCTTTCCCGTTGTTCAAGAATGGGCTAAACTGTCGGTTGTTCAACAAGGTCAACTGATTACGGGTTATATTGGTGCAACACGCAAAGTTTTGATTGTGGATGATAAGGAAGTTAACCGCGCTGTTTTGCTGGATATCCTGCACCCTCTGGGGTTTGAATGTCAAGTGGCAGAGGATGGGAGGGAGGGGTTGGCGATCGCACAAACATTCAAGCCTGATGTGATTTTAACCGATTTAGTCATGCCGAATCTAGATGGCTTTGAAATGACCCGTCGTTTAAGAGAACAAGAGGCCTTTCAAGATACCATTATTTTAGCCCTCAGTGCCAGTGTTTTAAATAATGATCACGCCAAAAGTTTAGCGGTGGGTTGTAATGGTTTTATCCCTAAACCGATTGATCTGCAAAAGCTTTTACATGACCTCCATCAACTGTTACAAATCGAGTGGATTTGTGAAACACCTGAGATTAGTCTAACTCCTTCTGCTGTGGAATTGCCTCTCATTTTTCCCCCTTCTCCGGTGATAGATCGCCTGCACCAAGCGGCTAAAATTGGGGATATTTCTGCCATTGAGATGGAAGCGACACAACTAAAAAGTTTAGATGAAAAATATGAGCCTTTTTGTGCAAAACTCTTAAAACTCACTCAAGATTTTGATGACCAAGGAATTTTAACCTTTTTGGAGGCTTGTTAAATGATCGTATGTTTGAATTTTACAACACATATTTTCAATCTCATTAACAAAAATTATTTCATTTCATGATAAAGGTTCACAAAATAATCTACAGCTTCTTGGTTTTGAAAAAATTCAAAATCTTTGGAGTCTAGCAGCTTTTTCTGACAAGTGTCATAAAGTTTAACAGATAAGTTTCCTTCAGAAAAGGTCGATGTGTTTGCATTAATAATCAATAAAAGTAGATACTTAGAGCGATTTTTTTTGATAGATAGAGGAAATAAGACTTGATCAATTTTAGGATTAATCCCATAACTATTTAAGCCACTTTGTTGAACATATTCACCATTAGGATCTAAAGAGGATTTGCTTGCTTTAGCAATAACAGAAAGATTCGCATCCTTTAATCGTTGTCCAATATCTAACACTAATTTACTATAGTTTTCAATATTTTGCTTTTGATGAATACTGAGTAAAGCTACATTTTTTAACTGTTCTCTGTAGAGTTTATTTAAAAACTCATGTTCATCCTGTAACTCTTGGAATTCCTGAGCTTTTTCGCGTAACTCAAAATTTTCTTGCTCTAACTGTTCAACCCGTTGCTGTAATACTAAAACCCGAGTTTCTAAGGCTTGAATCCGTTGTTTTAATTGGGGGGTACTCAGTTCATCTAACCAACGTTGACGAGTTTGTTCCATCCGTTGGAGACGGTTTTCTAGTTTGGTGATTTGCTTTTGCCATTGTTCCTGATGTAGGGGATCTCGCTCACACTGGACCCGGGCATGATTGAGACTAGCTTTAAGGAGTTGAATTTCTAGATCCAGATTAACTAATCGTTCAGCAAGGGGGTTTAGTTCTTCGGTCATTGATAAACTCTAAGAGCAGTTTCTCGTAATACTTCAAGCACATTGTAACCCTTGTATACTGTTCCCTGTTCCCGTTACTTTCCCTTGTGGATTACAAAACTCAAATGGAAACGCCATATCAAGCTTTAGCGTTTTCCGCAAGCAGCCCCGCGTCTGACCCGATAAGGCAGCGTGGGACGAATTGCGATCGGGGATTATCAGAATCAGGTTTGTTCCGATTTTCGATATGGGGACAACACCGTTTTTGTCGTGCAACTTTGTATTAAAATGTAACAGGTCACAAGAGCTAAAGTCTTACGGAGTCTCTTCCCTGATGGTCGAGACTCGTTTTGCTGTCTGCTGAGTGAGAATAATAAGAAGAAATATAAATCTAATGACTGCAACCGCCCTCCAAACCCCTCCCACCCAAACCCGTCGCCTCGTGTTTCCCTTTACGGCCATTGTCGGTCAAGAGGAAATGAAATTAGCCCTGTTATTGAATGTGATTGACCCCAAAATTGGCGGGGTGATGATCATGGGCGATCGCGGAACGGGAAAATCCACCACGATTCGCGCCTTGGCTGACCTCTTACCGGAAATCGATGTAGTCGCCAATGACCCGTTTAATTCCCACCCTACAGATCCAGATTTAATGGGGGATGAGGTGCGCAATGCGATCGCCCAAAATCTCCCTCTCACCATTACCCAGAAAAAAGTCACCATGATTGACTTGCCTCTAGGAGCAACAGAAGATCGGGTCTGTGGCACCATTGACATTGAAAAAGCCCTCTCCGAAGGAGTGAAAGCCTTTGAACCCGGTCTACTGGCCAAAGCCAACCGAGGGATTTTATATGTGGATGAGGTAAACTTACTCGATGATCACCTCGTCGATGTTCTGTTAGATTCTGCCGCCAGTGGTTGGAACACAGTGGAACGAGAAGGCATTTCCATCCGCCACCCCGCCCGCTTTGTTCTTGTCGGTTCCGGCAACCCCGAGGAAGGGGAATTACGCCCCCAACTCCTCGACCGTTTCGGGATGCACGCCGAAATCCGCACCGTTAAAGAACCAGCCTTACGGGTGCAAATTGTGGAACAACGGTCAGACTTTGACCGGGACCCCCAAGGATTTATGAGTCGCTATCAAGTGGAACAAGAGGCCCTACAAGCGCGTTTAGTGGAAGCCCAAAAACGCCTAGGAGATGTCACCATTGAATATGATTTGCGGGTGAATATTTCCGAAGTTTGTGCAGAATTAGACGTAGATGGGTTACGGGGTGATATTGTCACCAACCGCGCCGCAAAAGCCTTAGCCGCCTTTGAAGGTCGCACCGAAGTCACCGTTGATGATATTCGTCGTGTTGTCACCCTCTGCCTGCGTCACCGTCTGCGCAAAGATCCCCTAGAGTCCATTGATTCCGGTTATAAAGTTGAAAAAGCCTTTAACCGGGTGTTTGGGGTCGAAGGTGAAGCATCCTAACGGATCTCAGTAAAACACTGGAGAAACGAGAGAAATTAGCCGCTTAAACGTGGGGAGTTCAGGGGGTTTCTCCCACTCCCTCCTCTCGGCTTACAGGAGGTGTTGCGCTAGACCATGTTTGAACTACTCACCAGTACGCTGCTGCTCCTGCTGATCGGCGTTTTTCTCTATTACTTACTGGCGAAAGTTATCCCCAAGGCAGCCCTCACGGTGATTGGGGTGGGCTTTATTTTGGCCGTGATTGCGATCGCCTTTATCAGCCCCACCTATACCCCCGTAGCGGTGTTGTGGAAAGTCATGTCCATTCCCCTCACCCCCTTGGGTTTATCTTTACTGTTAATTTTATCCAGCGTTTTCAAGATTAATAAAAAAGGGGAAATTAAACAGCCTGCTCCTGCTTTACTCTGGACCGCTTTAATTATTTTAATCCTCTCTAGTAATCCTCTCATTTCCTATCAAATTGCCCGAGCCATTGAACTCGAAACCATTCAAGTCGAGCAACAAAAACGAGAAGCTTGTGTGCAAGATTGTCCCGAACCCCTCACCCCCGAACCCTTTCAAGTCGGGCCAGCCATTGTTTTATTAGGACAAGGTAGCACGGAGCCGAATCTTGGCTACCGAACCCAAATTCAACTGACAGCCACAGGAAGCCGCATTTTATACACCGCCCAACTGTTCCGACAACAGCGAGAACTAGGGAGCTTTCCCATTGTAATTGTCTGTGCTAGTCCCAGACGTAATATTCAAGGCAGCGCGGAACAGATTGATGAGGCGCGGGATATTAGTATTGTATTGGAACGGTTAGGCGTGCCAGAAAGTGCTATCTATCCTGAAACGGTAGGCTTAAATTTGCGCACCAATGCCCTCGAAGTTCAGCGAATTTTAAGCACTCAATTGGGAGAAGATACTCCGACGATTTTATTAGTCACTTCGGCGTTACAAATTCGTCGAGCGGCGCAAACCTTCCGAGAAGTGGGAATGCGGGTTATTCCCCGACCTACCGATTTTCAAACCTTTGAGGGGGAAGAAGGGGCGCGCCGACGGATTACCTTAGCCGATTTAATCCCCTCCATTCAGGCCTTAGAAATTACGACCAATGTGATTGAAGAATATTTAGCCACGATTTATTATTTCTTGCGGGGTTGGCTTTCGCCCATTGTGTTTTAACAAAATGTTGCGGAATTCCCCTTCCTCGGTTCCTTCCTTTTGTTGGATTGCCCCATGCTGCCCGGAAAGCTATAGTTAATGATCAACGTGCCAAGAAACACAACAACAGGAGGAAGTTATTTTGGAGTCGGGGAGTCCCAATCGATTGAACAATGACTCAGAAGCCTATCTAGCTGTACTTTCAGGCTCCGGGGTGTGGATTTGCGATCGCTCCGGTAGCGGTCTATTAGAACTTTCAGACCAAGACTGTCGCCAATTCCTCCATAATCAAACCACTAACCAAATCCAAACCCTCAAACCCGGAGAAGGGTGTCAGACCGTCTTTGTTACCTCCACAGCCCGCACATTAGATTTAGCCACGGTTTACGTCACAGAAAATACTGTCCTCACTCTCGTGTCCCCTAGTCAACGGGAAAATCTACTCCTTTGGTTAGACCGCTACCTCTTCCCAATGGATCGGGTTAAAATTCGCGATATTTCCCCAGAATTTGCCGTTTTTAGCCTGTTTGGGCGGTTCAGTGAAGAACAAGTCAAAACCTTGGGTTTAGAGGTCTTACAAGGGCAGCCAGAAGCCTCTCACGCCCTCTTTAATCTAGGGGGGGTAGAGGTGCGGGTGGCCGTGGGCAATGGTTTAGGCTTGCCGGGTTATACCGTCATGGTGCATCAAGAGCATAGTGCTTCCCTGTGGCAGTTTTTACTAGACTTGGACATCCAACCGATGGGGGAACAGGTTTGGGAGCAACTGCGCATTCGCCAAGGCCGTCCAGCCCCAATTTTAGAACTCACGGAGGACTATAACCCCCTAGAAGCAGGATTATGGCAGGCGATCTCCTTTAATAAGGGCTGTTACATTGGTCAGGAAACCATTGCCCGTCTCAACACCTATCAGGGGGTGAAACAGCGCCTCTGGGGGGTGAAATTGAATCAAGAGGTTGCTCCGGGCCAAGATATTAAACAAGGGGAGCAGAAAATTGGTATTCTGACCAGTTGCACCAGCACCCCGGATGGCATTTGGGGTTTAGCCTACATTAAAACTAAGGCGGGCGGTGCAGGTTTAACGGTGCAGGTAGGGGAAGCTACGGGGGAAGTGGTAGAAGCTCCTTTTTTGAGCCATCAGTATTTTACAGCCCCTTGAGTTCTGCTAATTTTGTGGCTACTTGCCCTTCTTCTAGTAAGCGTTGAGCTTGTTGGATGCCGTCGGGTAAATGGGCAACTTTGCCACAACGCCAAAGATAAAACCCCCCATTCCACAAGACAGCCGGCCATAGGGGCGAGGGTTTGCCTTCCAGGGTGGTGTTGATTTGTGCCAGCAACTCGTCCCGGGAGGTGAGGGGGACTTCTGTTCCGCCTAAACCGTAATCTCGGGCATGGATTTTTAGGCGTTCTCGTTGGTCAAAATTACCGGGATCTTGACAGGTTATAATGGCGGTGCGATCGCGAGGTAAATCACAACTTCCCTCTAAACCCTTGATTAATGTATATTTTTCCACATCCCGTAATCTCAACGCTTCTTGAATAAAATGCTCCGTGGGAGGATGCACATATCCCGCCAGCAGATGATAGTTCCCCCCATAGGGCGACCAGATCAACTCTAAGGTGGCAAAGGGGGGGCGCTTGCCGATTTCGTCCCGATAGGTGATGAGGGAGGTAAAATCAGGAAAATGGGAGGGGGTATAAAAAAAACCGAGTCCCGTTTGTTCTAACATCTGTTGGACTTTTGGCAGAGTAGCCGCAGGAAAATCTACCCCCAAATCTTGTCCGATCTGAACAAGGGGTAGCCCGTATTTGGTGGGCATCTTTTCCGCACCATGTAGCAACACAGACAAGCCCGAAGCCGCTAAAATCAAGGCCGTGAGAACTGTAACCGGAGCCGTGCGCGATCGCCCATCATAGGGAGTCCCCAAAACCACCACCTCCGATTCTCCCCCCAGAGAACTCAAACGAGGACACAGTTCATCATAAGCATCCAACATCCCCGCCAACTCTTCCCCCGTCGGACGCTTAATCCGATGAGCAATCATAAACGCCCCAATTTGAGCAGGAGTCGCCTCCTGTCTCAAAATCATCAAGGTAGCCGTTTTGGCCTCCTCCCGAGTTAAATCCCTCCCAGTATGAGGGCCACTCCCAATTTTTTTTAGTAATTCGCGAAATACAGCACTCATACAGCCATCACGGATCAACGCTTCAGATATTTTTGAATCCTAACCTAATCCATGCCAATTCCCGCACCCATCGGCTCAGAGGAAGCACTACCCTGGGGATAGTCCAGTAGGCGCTGGAAAGAATAACCCATCCCCCGTTCCGTAATTATATATTCCGGTTGTTTGGGGTCGTTCTCAATCTTGCCCCGTAAACGGGAAATATGAACATCTACTAAGCGTAAATCCCCAGTTTGACGAGGAGTGTAACCCCAAATCGCCTCTAGAATCTCTGCCCGAGAAATCGGTTCTCCAGCTTGGCGAATTAACAGTTGCAACACATTGAACTCGATTTCTGTCAAACGCACAATACTATTCCCGGAAAAAACCTTACGTTTGTTCGTGTCTACGGTCAGTTTACCAATCCGTAACACCCCCCCATCAGGATTAGAACGGTATTCTGTTTTTTTAACCCGTCGTAAAATGGTACTAATCCGGGCTTCTAGTTCTTTTGGAGAAAAAGGTTTTACTAAATAATCATCTGCTCCAATTTGCAACCCTGTAATTCGGTCTGCTACATCAGATAAAGCCGTGAGCATAATGATAGGAATTTCAGAAAATTTTCGTATTTCTTGACAGATATAATAGCCATCTCCTTTGGGAATCATAACATCTAAAATGACTAGATCAGGAGACTCTTGATCAAACAATTTCAAGGCCTCCTCTCCGTCAGATGCGGTGACGACTTCATACCCCACCATAGAAAGACGAGTTTCTAAAATTCGCCGCACCGCAGGCTCGTCATCTACGACTAAGATTTTTGCATTGTGGTTGTCCACGTTCCCTTCCAGACTAACTTTGGGTCTGTCCAATTGTTATCAACATTATAACTATTCAAATAATAGCATGAGTCTTTTTACTTAAGCAAACTAACTCAAAAGTAAAAAAAATTATCCCTTTAACACTTATTTTGTTATAATGCAGGCGATTTATCTCGCCTAGACTCTGGGCGAGAACCTCGGGGGAGTTTAAATTATGTTTACAATTTTATCATTGCTGATCCCCGCCTGTTATTATCAAGGGGAAAATTGGGTCTGCACTCTGACTCAAGGAAGATATTGACCTACTTATTGACCTCCTTGGCGAATGCGCAGCCCATAATGGAAAGCTCCTAATGGAAAGCTGCTCATGGAAAATGGATAATTGAGCTTAACCCCCATAATTTTGATATCCTGAGAATTGATAATTGATAATTTATAATTGATTCCCGTGTTTGGCTTCCTAAATCTTAACAAATCGGCTGGCATGACTTCTCATGACTGTGTTGCCCGGGTGCGACGATTGCTGAAACTCAAGCGGGTGGGACATGGGGGAACCTTAGACCCTGCCGCAACGGGGGTGTTGCCCATTGCTTTGGGCAATGCTACTCGTTTGTTGCAATACTTGCCAGAGGGCAAGTCCTATCGGGCGCGCATTCATTTGGGGATGTGTACCAGTACAGATGATTTAGAGGGAGAAGTGTTGGCGACGACTTCGGCCGAAGGGGTGACACAGGAGGGAGTAGAGGGCTTATTAAGGGAGTTTGTCGGGGAAATTGAACAGGTGCCGCCTGTCTATAGTGCCATTAAGCAGGGGGGGAAACCTTTGTATGCGAGGGCGAGGGCGGGGGAAGTGGTAGAAGTGCCGAAGCGAGTGGTGCGGATTGACCGGGTGGCTTTAGTGAGTTGGCAGGCTGGGGAGTTGGCGGAGTTGGAGGTTGATATTGATTGTGGGGGCGGGACTTATATCCGGTCAATTGCCCGGGATTTGGGGGAAAAGTTAGGAGTAGGGGGGACACTGGCGCACTTGACGCGGACATTGAGTTGTGGGATGAGCTTGGGGGAGAGTGTGACGTTGGAGGAGTTGGCGGCACAGGTGGGGGAGGGGTGTTTTATGCCCTTGGGGGTGGATGGGCCTTTAGGTCATTTACCCAAGGTGGTATTACAGGAGGAGGAAGCGCAACGTTGGTGTCAGGGTCAAGGGGTTTTGTGTCCGTTGGGGAAGTCAGGGCTTTTTCTGCGAGTGTATAATGATCAGGGCTTTCTGGGGATAGGTTTGGGTCAAGGGGAGGGGGAGATAATGCAGTTAGTCCCTAAGACAGTCATCAGTAATCAGGTTCGTAGTTGCGCTTGGGCGCCCAATCGGGAGTCAGGTTCGTAGTTGCGCTTGGGCACCAAATCGGGAATCAGGTTCGTAGTTGCGCTTGGGCGCCCAATCAGTAATCAGGAGTCGGAAATAATTGTCAATTATCAATTGTCAATTGTCAATTATCAATTATCAATTTCCCACCCCCGGCATTAGAGCCTGATTCAACAGACCCTAACTTAACACGCTCAACTGGGAACCTTGTTCCGTTTTCTGAACTTCAATACGATACTGGAAGGCTTCTTTAAATTGGGGCATATGGGTAACGGCTAAAATACAGGCGAAATCGCTGGCAATGGCGTTAATGGCGGCAATGAGGCGATCGCATCCTTCCCCATCTTGAGTCCCAAATCCTTCATCGACGATTAACATTTGCAAGGATGCCCCAGAGCGTTGGGCTAACAGTCGCGCTAGGGCTAAACGAATGGAAAAGTTAATGCGAAAGGCCTCCCCCCCAGAATAGGTCTCATAAGCGCGAGTCCCTTGGACATCGGCAATCAGAATCTCTAGGGTATCAATCATTTTCGGGTTTTTCTTCCCTTGATTACTCTTGCCCACCTTTTGGGTAATAAATTGAACGTGCAGTTGATTCCCCGTGAGTCGAGCGAGAATCTGGTTAGTTTCGGCCTCTAGTTGGGGGAGAATATTCTCAATCATCAGCGCTTGAATGCCATTTTTCCCGAAGGCTTGACTCAGTTCCTGATAGACTCGGTACTGTTGGCGGACGGTTTGAATTTTCTCCTGAGTCCGTTCATATTCCCCCTCGTAGTGTTCGAGTTGGCGCAGTTGTTCCCCTAAACGCCCTTGTTCGGCAATCCGATGATCTAAGGCCTGTCGATTTTGTTGTAGGGTTTGTTCTAAGGTCTGGATTTGGGGGCGATAGTCGGGCATTTCTGCCATGCGGGTGTTTAACTGCTGAATCTCTTGCCCCATGTTCTGGCGCTCTTGTTCTCGCATCTGTAGTAACTGCCGTTTTTCCTGCTCGTCGGCCTGGACTTGGGGTAGTTGGGCTTGAGCTTGTTCGAGTTGATGATAGCGCAGTTCCACTCCCTGCATGGCGCGCAGGGTTTCTGTGAGTTGGCTGTGTTCCTGACGATCATAGCCCAAGGCGGTGATCTGATCCTTAACCTGTTGAATCTGCCGTTGCAGGTCTGAGTTTTGTTCGAGTTGGGCGATCTGTTGTTGGATGTTTTGCAGGCGATCGCACAATTGGGGCCGTTGACGGGCTAACTCCCCTTGTTTGCGCTTGGCATCCTCAATCTTCGACTGTTTAATTTCTGCCCACTGTCGATTTTTCACCTCCCCCCGAATCAACGCATGGGTCTTTTCATCATAGTTTAATTGCACTATCTTTTCATTCAGTTGGTGGAGTTCCTGATGGAGTTCCAGCGCATAGCCCCCCACCGTCAGAGAGCGTTCCAACTCGCTCATCTCCTCTTCAAGTTCTTGCAGTCGTTCGTACTGCTCACAACTTTGTTCTAACTGGGCTTCTAACTGGCCCCGTTCTTGAATCAAGGCTGAATGTACAGTTAACTCTTGCTGGAGTTGGCTGTATTCCTGTCGCAGTTTCGTTAATTCTCGCTCACAGATCGCCATATCTTCCCGAATCGCCCAGATTTGTTTTTGCAGTTGTTCCTGTTGCGCTTGGGTTTTTTCAATCACATGGCGACGATGGTCTTCATCTAGAGCGCGATCGCACAATGGACAGACGGCCTCCGGCACAGCCAATAAATCCAGCTTTTGCTGTAACTCCCCAATTTGCTGTTCATTCTGCTTTTGCTGCTCTTCCAAACGACTGCGGAATAACTTCCGTTCTTGTCCCTTTTCATGAACTCGTTCCTGATACACCTTTTTTTTATCTAAGGCCATCACCTGAGCATCGACACTTAAAATCCGTTGTCGTAACGGAGGAATCGCCGCGATTTGCTGCTCAATCCTCCCTTTCGTCACTTGCAACTGTTCCAAACGGACTTGATAACGGGTGCGGACCTGTTCCACTTCCATCTCCAAACGGTGACGCCTCTCCAACAGAGGCGACACCTCCAACTGGAGCGCATCTAGTTCCTGTAATCGTTGACGAGAACGCTGTAATTCTTGTAGTGCCTCCCGAATCTCCCCCTCCTGACTCAAAATTCCCAGAACTTCCTGTTCCTGTTGGTCCAAATCAGTGAGACGAGCTTGTTGCTGTCCAAGGGAGAGACTTAACTCATTCTTGCGTTGTAGTAACTGCTGCTGTAACTCTTGGTGCTGCTGTTGTAACTCCTGATAGGCCTGAAACTTTTGGGCTAAACTTTGCTCCTGTTGGCGTAACTGTAATAACTGCTCATACTGGGCTTTAATCTCAGACCCCTGTTCTACCAACTGCCGTAAGCCCTCAGAACGTTGATGGGACTGCTCAATTTCTTGGTAGAGGCGATCGCAATCCTGCACCAACTTTTGATACTGATTCTGCTGCCACGTGACCTGATTCTCCCAGTATTGGCGATGATGCTCCTCCTTCTGCAAATGGGTCAGTTCCCCCTTTAATTTCTCCTGTTCCCCTCGCAATCCTTCAATCTGGACCCCTAACTGCTCCTGTTGCTCAACAATTCCCCCCCGTTCCCCCAGTCGGCTTTGTAACGGTCCCAGAGTCGCCTCCAACACCTCCACCTCAGCCTTATACTGTTTCGCTTGATCCTTCGCCCTCTGGGCCAACACCTCATAATGATCCAGTTTCAGCAAATCCGCCAACACCTGTTTCCGTTCCCTCGGACGACGTAACATAAACTCATCCGCCCGACCTTGACGCAAATACGCCGAATTGACAAACGTATCATAATCCAGCTTCAACGTTTCAATAATCTGCTGTTGTGTCCCCTTGACTCCCTTCCCACTAATCGAACGGAAACGCCCCTCCCCCATCATCACCTGAAACTCTAAACTCCCACTGCGCCCCCTTGAACGACTGCGAATAATGCGATAAGTTTGGTCATCACTACAAAAGGTAAAATCAACCCGGACATCCTTCGTTCCGGCATTAATCACATCATCCTCCGTTGCCGCCCGACTTTGCCCCCACACCGCCCAAGTAATCGCCTCCAACAGCGACGACTTCCCCGCCCCATTCGCCCCACAAATACAAGCCGTATGCAAGCCCCGAAAATCTAAGGTGACTTGGCGATAACTCAGGAAATTTTTCAGGGTGAGTTGTAACGGAATCATAATTTTCGATCTCCCTGAAAATACGGAGCAACATTAAGCACAATCATTGAGAAAATTTTTCCCTAAATACTCCCAGATTAGCAAATCCTATGTTAGTCTAATAGTAAGGCTTTTAAAGATTTTGTACACTCGTTCTGAGTGCAAAGCTCTTTTAACTGAGAAGCAGTCTGATGAATTGCAGTTCGATTCTTTGTATTCTACAATACCGAACTGTCTCCTCCGCCTTTTGGGTTTAGAGCTTCTTGGGTTCGGGTTTGATAACCCTGTTATGATTGCCCTTATGGGGTTTTGTCCCGGTTTTTAATGATCAGTTGAGTGCTGGTCGTGAGTGCTGGTCTTGGAGTAGTCAGGTGTGGTCAACAGGCCAACCTGTTCAGGTGAGACTTCAAGATTGACAGGTCTAAGGATTCGAGACAAAATACTGAGAAGGGTTCTCAAGACCACAACAAGCGGCTCTTGGCCGAGTGGGTAGGATGGAATACAACACAGCCTTGCTCTGGGAGATCAAGAGTTTTAGCCAAAGAGATTTTGGCTAAAGTCTTTGAATAGGGTATTGAGGGTGAGGGGAGTTGTGACGGGAATTGGAGACTCGTCCGGTTCAGGGTTGACTCTTGAGGAGTTCAATTATACCCTAAATCCATTGCGCCAAGCTAGAACCTCTAAATCTAGAACCTCTAAGAGTCTAGAAGCTCTAAGAGTGAGATCCCTAGAATTCCAGTCCGAGAGTAAAAGTTCGAGTCTCCTACATCTGCTTCAAAGCCTCTGTTACAGAAACCCCTGAAAGTTTTGTTCTCGAACAATTTTGTTCTTGAAAAAAACGGGTTAATCCGTGAGCTTGTAGGGGAACAGTTCAGGCGTTCGCGAAACGTCTCCCGTGGAGATTGTCTTTCGCTCGTCTTGCTTTGCCCTGCCTGAAAACGCCAAACTAGCCATTGCTGGAAAAATTGAATAAAAAACTGAATAAAAAACTGAATAACTGTTTAAGATTGAATGCCCTTGACTTTCCCCCACTCATAACCTTGGAGGTGTACCCATGATGATCCTGTTAGTGGCCACAAGCTACTTAATGTTTATCTATATATTGTTATGTTTAGCGCAACGTTTAATCAAAATGAACCAAACCTCAACACGGGAGGTGCGTTAGACCTTGATTGTCCAATGATATCGTCCAATGATGATGGACAGGGGATAGGAAGCGTTCAATCCTATCCCCTTTTTCGTGAGTTCGGGCAAGATTTGGGATAGACTGAAGCCAAGCCTAACGTGAGGACTTCGCTCCAGCCCCTTCGCCCAAACCCAGAGAGATCATGAAGCGTAGACAGTTTGTTCAGAGTAGTGCGATCGCCGGAACCACAGCCGCCGCCCTAGTGGCTTGTCAGGCCAACCCCTCGGGTTCCCCCTCCACCGACTCCACCAGTCTCCCCCAGTTACAATGGCGCATGGCCACCAGTTGGCCCCAATCCTTAGATACCATCTACGGCAGCGCCGAGGCCTTTTGTCAAAAAATTAGCGACATGACCGGAGGTCGCTTTACAATCACCCCCTTTGCGGCCGGGGAAATTGTCGGGGGGTTAGAAGTCCTCGATGCCGTCCAAAGTGGAGCCGTAGAATGTGGTCATACCGCCGCCTATTATTACATCGGCAAAAGTGCCGCCCTAGCCTTCGGGACTACCGTCCCCTTTGGCCTCAACGCCCAACAACATAACGCTTGGCTCTATAGTGGTGGTGGTTTAGAAGCCATGCAGAAAATTTACGCAGACTTCAACATCATCAACTTTCCAGCCGGGAATACCGGAGCCCAGATGGGGGGCTGGTTTAAACGGGAAGTCAACACCCTCAGCGACCTACAAGGGCTAAAAATGCGCATTCCGGGCTTAGGGGGGAAAGTAATGGAACGCTTAGGAGTCAATGCCCAAGTGTTGCCTGGGGGGGAAATCTTCCTAGCCTTAGACCGGGGAACCATTGATGCGGCCGAATGGGTCGGCCCCTATGATGATGAAAAACTAGGTCTGCACAATGCCGCCCAATACTACTACTATCCTAGTTGGTGGGAACCCGGAGCCGCCTTAGAAGTCCAGGTCAATAAAACCGCTTGGGAGAGATTGCCCAAAGAATACCAAGCCATTTTTAAGGCCGCCAGTTATCAGGTCAATCTGGAAATGTTAGCCCGCTATGACCGTTTAAATCAAGAAGCCTTAGAGCGCTTACTCGCCGGAGGGACTCAACTACGGAGTTTTTCCCCAGAAATTATGGCAGCCGCCCAACGGGTAGCCTTTGAGATTTACGCCGAAACCGCCAACAGTGATGCCACATTTAAAGAAGTCTATGAACCGTGGCGAGAGTTCCGGGATAAAATCCTACAGTGGCACAAAATTAACGAGTTGAGTTTAACCAATTTTGTGGCGGAAACCTTGTAAATCAATAGGGTTGGGTTTGTTTTGATGGAATTTTGGTTAACTGTAGCGCGCTGGATTGATCGACTTAATGAGGGAATTGGTCGCCTCAGCACAGGGTTAGTTTTAATTTTAGTGGGCGTTGGAGTTTGGAATGTGTTGGCGCGCTATCTGGGTCAGTATATTCAGCAAAATCTCGCCTCTAACGCCCTGATTGAAATTCAATGGTATCTCTTCGCCCTGATTTTCTTTTTAGGGGCGGCCTATACCCTCAAACATAACGGCCATGTGCGGGTAGATATTTTTTATAAAAATTGGGATAGACGGAAACAGGCGATCGCCAACTTAATCGGCATCACCTGTTTTCTGCTCCCCTTCTGCTTTCTCGTCCTCTACTTTTCTTGGCAAACCGTCCTCCAATCTTGGCTGATCCGGGAAATGTCCCCAGACCCCGGCGGACTGCCCCGCTACCCCATAAAATCCATGGTATTGGTCAGTTTTAGTCTGCTCATCCTCCAGGGCATCTCCGAAGGGATTAAAAACCTAGCCCGTTTAAAAAACCATCCCCCCGCACCCACCGATTTAATCCCCGAGGAGGAGAATCATGGGCTATGACTGGTTAGGCCCAGCCATGTTTGCCGGGGCATTACTCCTTCTTTCCTTGGGCTACCCCGTCGCCTTTTCCTTGGGCGGAGTCGCCATTCTCTTTGGTCTAGTGGGAGTCGCCTTAGACATCTTTAATCCCCTCTTTCTCACCGCCCTACCCCAACGCATCTTTAACATCATGGCCAACTATACCCTCTTGGCCATCCCCTATTTCGTCTTTTTAGGGGCGATGTTAGAAAAAACTGGACTCGCCGAAAACCTACTGGAAACCATGGGGATTCTCTTCGGACGACTGCGAGGAGGACTCGCCCTAGCGGTGGTCCTCGTGGGCGCTCTCCTGGCCGCCTCCACGGGGGTAGTGGCCGCCACAGTAGTCGCTATGGGCTTAATTTCCCTCCCCGTGATGTTGCGCTATGGGTACAACAAACAACTGGCTACAGGGGTGATTGTGGCCTCGGGGACTTTGGGGCAAATTATCCCCCCCAGTTTGGTGTTAGTCGTCTTAGGAGATCAGTTGGGGATTTCCGTGGGGGATTTATTCATCGGGGCTTTTATTCCCGGACTCCTGATGGCTGGTGCATTTGCCCTTCATGTGTTGATCGTGGCTTTTTTGCGTCCCGATGTCGCCCCCGCCCTACCGGAGTCAGTGCGTAACATCAGCAAGGGAGAATTAGCCCGTCGGGTGGTAAGTGTGATGATTCCCCCCTTGTTGTTGATTTTCTTGGTGTTGGGGAGTATTTTTTTTGGTGTTGCTACCCCCACCGAAGCGGGGGCTGTGGGGTCTTTAGGGGCGATTATTTTGGCGGCCTTGAATGGGAAATTAACTGGGTCTGCTTTGGCCGAGGTGAGTGATTCGACCCTACGGATTAGTAGCATGGTGATCTTTATCCTGTTTGGGTCTACGGCCTTTAGTTTGGTCTTTCGGGGGTTAAATGGCGATCGCTTTATGTTTGATCTACTCACCAACTTACCCGGCGGAACCGTTGGTTTTCTCTTGGTCAATATGCTGGTGATTTTTGTCCTAGGCTTTTTTATCGACTTTTTTGAGATTGCCTTCATTATCATCCCCATTTTCGCCCCCGTCGCCCGGGCTTTGGGGTTAGATATGCTTTGGTATGGAGTGATTTTGGGCGCAAACTTACAGACTTCTTTTTTAACCCCACCCTTCGGTTTTGCCCTATTTTTCCTGCGTGGCGTGGCTCCTCCCGAAATCACCACAGAGGACATTTATCGGGGGGCAATTCCTTTTATTGTGTTACAAGTTTTGGTTTTGGTTGTGTTAATTCTCTTTCCCCCTTTGGTAACGTTTTTGCCCTCTTTGGGGTAGGGTCAGAGCATTAAAACCGCTCTAATTCCCCCACAACTTGGGCAAATTCTCGCCATAAAACCGTTTCCTTGTGATGGGTATAAACCATTAACAACGATTGATAAAACCAGAGACTTAACTCTCGCCCCCCGGCAAAATGACTCCAAATGGTTGAACCTTGTTGACGTAAAGACCAGAGCAACGAGCGTCCATTATGGAGTTTATCGGCTAAAGACACTAACTGCACCGAGGGACTCCCGGCTTGAATTTGTTTTAAATACTGAACCTTGCGCGCTTGCCAAGGGGGTTTAGGGAGACTGTGGAATTCTGTGCAACCTTCGACAATGGCGGCGACCGTGGGGCCAAAACGTTCTAAAATTTCTTGGCGGGTGGGTTCCCCTCCTTGGTCTTCAATGGCATCATGGAGTAGGGCGGCGATCGCCTCATCCTCACTTCCCCCCGCTTCCAAAACCAAAGCACTCACTGCCATCAAATGGGCAATATAGGGGACTTGCCCCACCTTTCGTCTCTGGTTTTGGTGGAGACGAGTCGCATAAATGAATGCCTGCTCAAAACGTTCGCTTAAAACTGCCACCTTTAAACCCCCTCGTCTGCGTTAGGATCACTGCTAAGGCTCATGATACGAGAAGACTATGACTGGGAATACTGAACCGTCGAAAGGTAAAATTTTGGTAGTGGATGATTTACCCGAAAATCTTCGCTTATTAGCAGAAGTTCTCAGTCAGAAGGGTTATGAAGTCCGTTTAGCCCCCGATGGAAAATTTGCCCTTGCCAGTATCTCCCGCTTTCGTCCCGATTTAATCCTCCTCGACATCAATATGCCCCAGATGGATGGCTATGAAGTCTGTCGCTACTTAAAATCTCAACCCCAAACTGTTGATATTCCCGTCATTTTCCTGAGTGCCTATCAGGAAGTTCTCGACAAACAAAAAGCCTTCGCCGTGGGAGGAGTAGACTATATCAGCAAACCCTTCCAAGTTGAGGAAGTCTTGCTAAGGGTCGAAAATCATCTCAAATTGCAACGCCTTCATCAAGAAGTCATCAGCCAACGGGAAGAACTCAAAGCTAGAAATGAAGAGCTACAACGGGAAATTGTCGAACGACGGAACGCCGAAGAACTCGCCCACAGTGCCTTAAACGCCAAAAACCAGTTTCTAGCCCAAGTCAACCACGAACTCCGCACCCCCCTGTCTGTTATCCTCGGATTTGCCCGCATTATGCGCCACTACTCCCCCCACAGTGCGGAGGAGGAAAAATGGCTCGATACCATCATCCGCAATGGAGAACACTTACTGGCACTGATTAATGATGTATTAGACCTTGCCAAAATTGAGGCCGGACGAGTCACCCTCGAAGAAAACGAAGTCACCATTTCGGTATTGCTCAATGACTTAAGAAGTGCATTTTTACTACCCAGCCAAGAAAAAGGGCTAGAATTTGAGGTAGATTGTGCCTCGGCCGTTCCCAAGGTGATCTACACCGATGAAGTAAAACTGCGGCAAGTGTTGATTAATTTGCTCAGTAATGCGGTGAAGTTCACCGAACAGGGGAAAGTCCGCCTACAAGTCACTCCCATTTATGAGCAGGAAGATCAACCCCCCACTGCCTTAAAGTTTGCCGTAAAAGATAGTGGGGAAGGCATTGCACCCGAAGAAATCAATAAACTCTTTGAAGCCTTTGCTCAAACCCGTGCTGGTCGAAAATCGAGCAGCAAAGGGACTGGATTAGGCCTCGTGATTAGTCAAAATTTTGTGCGCTTACTGGGGGGCAAAATTGAAGTAGAATCCCGCTATCAACAGGGCAGTTGTTTCCACTTTAATCTCCCCTTGAAAACCCCCACAGCCTTGGCCTCCCCTAAACCCTCCTCCGGTGAACTCCACTGTCCGATTGTGAGTTTATGCCCAGACAGTCAACCGTGCCGGGTGTTGATTGTGGATGATTACCCGGATAATCGCGCCTTTTTAGAGAAACGCTTGACGAGTTTGGGGTTTGAGGTGGAAGAGGCCCAGGATGGTTATGAGGCGATCGCACAATGGCGCGCTTGGCACCCCCACTTAATCCTCATGGACTTACTCATGCCTAATTGTGACGGTTACGAAGCCACCCAACAAATCCGTCAACAGGAAGAAACCGCCCCCACGGTCATTTTTGCCCTCACCACCGACATTTCCCCCGCCAGTCGTGACCTAACCCAACAAGTGGGCTGTAATGACATCCTCTACAAACCCATTGATGAGCAACAGTTATTCACAAGAATTGCACAAGCACTACAACTTTCTTACGTTTACGCTTCCCCTTCTCCAGACGGTGTAAGATCAGGAATCCCTTCCTATGGCCTGTTGTCCGTGGCCGATTTACAAGTCATGCCTACTGAGTGGGTGACAAAAGTCCATTACGCCGCCCAAGCCTTAGATGTTGAGCAAATCCGCACCTTAATGACTGAAATTCCAGCCAGTGCAGAATCCCTCAGCACTCAATTGAAATTACTTTTAGATAATTTTGATCTAGATACTTTACGTCAATTGACAACTCCAGATTGACAATACCCGCTCTTGCCTAGACGGGGCTTTCATGTTTCCGCATTACTTGGTTATGTAGGATTGATCTATGAGATTACTTCTAGTCGAAGATGACGAAATTCAAGCCCAAGCCATTCACCAAGCCCTGACACAACAAGGTTATGTGGTGGATTTAGCCGTAGATGGGGAAACCGGATGGGATTTTGTACAGGCGTTTACCTACGATTTAATTTTATTAGATATTAGCTTACCTAAACTCGATGGGATTAGTCTTTGTCGGCGGATTCGTCAGCAAAATTTAACTGTTCCTATTCTGCTTTTAACCGCCCGGGATGATAGTCAAGATAAAGTACAAGGTTTAGACGCAGGAGCCGATGATTATGTGGTGAAACCTTGCACCCCACCGGAACTTTTTGCCCGTTTACGCGCCCTGCTCCGGCGGCGCAGTGTGGCGGGAGCGTTACTCTTAGAATGGGGGGATTTATGTTTAGATCCGAGTTCCCATAATGTCACCTATCAGGAGGAATTTTTATCTCTTTCCCCCAAAGAATATGGGCTATTAGAATTATTTTTGCGTAATCCCAAACGGGTGCTAACCCATAGCACTATTTTAGAGCATTTATGGTCTTTTGATGACCCTCCCACCGAGGCCACCATTCGCGCCCACATGAAACGGCTACGACGGAAGTTAAAAAATGTGGGAATTGATGAGATTATTCAAACGATTTACGGGGTAGGATATCGTCTCCTGCCTGCGCCAGAATCCCCCTCTGACTCTGGTCAATCTAGTTACTCTTTGTCTACTCTCCCAGAAGAGAAAAGCCCAGCAACCGCTTTAACTCAATTGTGGGAAAAATCTAAAGGTCAAATTCAAGAGCGTCTGGACATATTAGAGCGGGTGTTAAAGGCAGCAACTCAAGGAAAAATGGCAGAAGAAGACCGCGCTCAAGGTCAAATAACCGCCCATAAATTAGCGGGTTCTTTGGGGATATTTGGGAAGCAGATGGCCTATCAACTGGCTCAAGAAATGGAAGATTATTTAATGATGTTAAAAGCCCCGGAATTAGATAGGACTCAGAGGGAAGATCGGGTCAATGGGTTAAAGATTTTATTGCAACAATTACAAGAAGAATTAGGCTTTAAACCTGCGGAAATTGTCAATTCATCGTCCCCTTTATTGAGGGTGCCAGAACAAAAAATTTGGCGGATTTTGGTGGTGGATGATGATGCGGAATTAGTGCAACAATTGCAACAAGAGGCGGTGCATTGGCAGATTCGACTTGAGGGGGCTTTAAGTATTGAAGAAGCCCGCCATTTGATCATTGAAAAGTTGCCTGATTTGGTGTTGTTAGATTTGGTCTTTCCCGAACATCCCGATGAGGGGTTGATGTTCCTGCAAGAGTTGCGTTTACGATTCCCAGATTTGCCGATTTTAGCCTTTTCGGTGCGGGATGGATTAAGCGATCGCGTCGCTGTGGCCGAAAGTGGTACAGCTTTCCTCTCTAAAGCCTCTTCCCCCGCAGAGGTTTATGAGTCCATTCTAGGCATTTTACAGGCTTCTCATTCCGTTGCCCCGAGGGTGTTGGTGGTGGATGATGATCCGGTGTTTTTGGCTTCTCTAGAGCCATTATTATGGGGGTGGGGGCTACAATTTACGCCCCTCTTGGACTCCCGACGCTTCTGGGAGGTGTTGGAGTCTACGGCCCCGGATCTGTTAATTTTAGACTTGGAAATGCCCCATTTTGACGGGTTACAGTTATGTCAGGTGGTGCGGCAAGATCGGCGCTGGCAAGGATTGCCGATTTTGTTTGTCACGGTGCGTCAAGATCCCTCAGTGATTCAGCGCATCTATCAAAGTGGGGCTGATGATTATTTAGCTAAACCGTTTACAGAAGGGGAGTTAGCGACTAGGATTTTTAACCGTTTGGAACGCTGTCAGTTGTTAAATAGTCTGTCGGATACGGATTTGTTAACGGGATTAACGAATCGTCGCTGTGCGACACAGGATCTAAAGCGCTATCTCCGCTTGTCTCAACGTCATAATCAAAGTTTGTGTCTGATTTTGTTGGATGTGGATCGTTTGGAACAGATTAATCAGTCCTATGGGTACAAAATGGGCGATCGCATTTTGCAACAGTTAGGCAGTGTCTTACAGCAACATTTCCGCTTAGAGGATATTATTGCCCGTTGGGAGGGGGATGAGTTTCTGATCGGGATTTATGCCATGTCCAAGGAAGATGGCCTCAAGCGAGTGACTCATTTATTGTCTCGTCTAGAAACCGAACGCTTCATGGGGACAGGTAAGACAGAAATTAAGATTAAAGTCAGTGCTGGATTAGCCGTCCATCCTGATGATGGGGAGGATGTGGGGAGTTTATATGCGATCGCCCAAAACGCCCTCAACCAAGCCCAAAACCAAGGCGGAGGAATCGTTCTCGCCCTCTAAAAGAATCAATAATTAAACAGTGATCTGTAGTGATCTGTAGGTTGGGTGAAGCGCCAGCGCAACCCAACCAAACCGGATAACCCATCAACTTCGCTACAATTCCCCAATAAACCCACTTTTCCTCAACGCCAATGGACTTGTTAACCCAGCGTCAGCAGCGTTTAACCACCGCCACAGCCATCCTAGCCGGAGGCGCTGTCTGTGGCGGCATCTTCGGAACCATCGCCACCTCAGTCGCGGGGGGGATTGTCGCCAATGACATGATACCCCAACACCTTAGCCATATTGGGGTACGGCTGCGGCGTAGTGGGGAAAAATTGGCCAATCATGACCTAACGGCTGCCACAGGTTTCGCCATTGCCTTAATCATCAAAGCCATTGCTGAGGCCGGCACCTATCCCCAGTCAATAGGGAAGCTTACAGCCCTTGCTAAAAATACCCTGAAAGCATGGGAAGAGGTCGCCCAAGCCCTGAAACAGGGTGAAGAGGTCAAATTTGACCTAATCCAAGAAACAGGGATTTCTGAGTTATTTCAGCAGGGGACGGCGGGCTATGTGAACCAGAAAGTTTTGCAGGTGGAAGATTGGCGGGAATTAATGCAAGATTGGCTTTGTCCAAAAGCCGGAGTAACATTCCCAGAGTATGTTTTAGAGGAAGTGGCGACGCAGTTACGGGATAAGTTTGCTTTGGCGTTGCGGGAGGTGTTGAAAGCGGATTTTGAGGCGGGGGGGAAGGCGTTTGCGGGGTTAACGTTGTCGCTGTTGGGGGAAATGCGGGAGGTTTTGGCGGAGTTGCGGCAAAGCAGTCCTGAAGCGGTTTCTGGGGAGTTGGCAGAAGCTCTAGAGGCTGTGGTTCAATTGCGGCGGGAGTTGGAGGGGAATAGCGAACGGTTTCGGGAGTTAGGCCAGCAGGTTGATTCGGGGTTTGCGGCTGTTCTCGATGAGTTGGGGGTGACTCAGGCGCAAATTGCGGGGGTGCGGGATTGGTTAGAGGGGGAGTTAGAGAGTTTACAGGAAGCAGTAATAGCAGGGTTTGACCGGGTTAACGAAGACAATCAACGGTTACAGGAGACGGTAGAGGGTGTTAAGGAGGATACTCAAGCCATTCTTCGCTTTTTGAAGGCGCAACAACAGCCGAAGGTGCAGGCAATTTCTTACTTTTTGGATATAACCCCCCCAAACGTGACCCATTGGCAGGGGAGGGAGCAGGATTTAGCGATAGTGAATGGGTGGTTGGATGATGAGAATACGAAGTTAGGGGTGATTGTTGCCATTGGGGGGATGGGAAAATCGACGCTGGCGGCGAAGGTGTTTGGGGAGCGGACGGATTTTGTGGATAAGCTGTGGCTGGATTTAGGGCAGCGTCCCAGTTATACGATTGTGGCGCGGGGGATTTTGCAGCATTTAGGGAAGCTTTCGCCGCAGGATTTAGAACAAATTGAGGAGACGCGGTTAACGCGGGTGGTGATTCATTGTTTGGCGCAACAGCGGTTTTTGTTGGTGTTGGATAATTTTGAGTCTGTGATTCAGGATGAGGGCTATGTGGAGTTTTTGCAGCAGTGGGTGGGGGAATGTCGCCATACGGAAATTTTGGTGACGACGCAGGAGGTTCCCCGTTTACAGCAGGTGAGGCCGACGGAGTGGCCGTTGGGGGGTCTTTCTCTTCAGGAGGGGAAAAATCTGTTGGTGGCGTTGGGGATGGGGGGAAGTGAGGCGAGTTTAGAGGGGTTTGTGGCACAGGTTAATGGTCATCCGTTGACGTTGGCGTTGGTGGCGGGGTTATTGCGGGATGAAGTGGGGGAAGGGGGGACGATTGAGGATTTGGAGGGATTAGGATTAGCGGACGTTGGCTCGTTGTTGGGGAGTTTGCAGGGGTATCACCGTCGGGAAACGGTGCAGTTGGTGGCGGTGTTGGATGCGAGTTTTAATCGTTTGTCGGAGGGGTTGCAGGGGGTGTTGTTGTCGTTGGTGGTGTTGCGTCGGGGGTTTGATGCAGAGGTGGCGAGTGCCATTGTGGGGGAGGTGGTGACGGGGAAGGTGTTGCGGGATTTGATGAAGCGGGGGTTTTTGGTGGAGGAGCAGCGGGGATTTTTTACGTTTCAGCCGTTTATTGGGGAGTATTTGAAGTTTAAGGTGGGGGATTTAAGGGAGGCGCATTTAAGGGCGATCGCGTTTTATCGGGGTCGGTTTAAGTCCGGTGGGGAATGGGAAACGGTTGAGGATGTGCGGGAATATTTGGAGGTGTTTTATCATCGTTGTGAGTTGGGAGAGTATGAAGCGGCGTTTGATGGAATTTATGATGGTAGGAATATTGATCGAGATGTTGATAAGTTTCTTGATTTACGCGGTAATAATCAACTCCGGGTTGAACTCTATCAGCAATTAGTCAATCATCTCCCGGATCACCACGACTGGCGATACACTGCATCGTTAACCTCCTTAGGCAATGCCTACAATGCCCTAGGACGCTACCAGGAGGCGATCGCCTTTCTCCAGCAATCTCTGGACATTGCACGAGAGATTGGCAACAGAGGGGGGGAAGCTAATTCTTTGGGCAATTTAGGCAATGCCTACAATTCCCTAGGACGCTACCAGGAGGCGATCGCCTTTCTCCAGCAATCTCTGGAGATTAAACGAGAGATTGGAGACAGACAGGGGGAAGCTAATTCTTTGGGCAATTTAGGCAATGCCTACAATGCCCTCGGACGCTACGAGGAGGCGATCGCCTTTCTCCAGCAATCTCTGGAGATTAAACGAGAGATTGAGGACAGACGGGGGGAAGCTACTTCTTTGTTAGTATTGGGTAACTTGTACCAAAAAACAGGCAAAATCAAAGAAGGATTTGCCGCTTCTCAACAAGCACAAGCCATTTTACAAGAATTAGATTTACCCCTTGCCGCTTACCCAATTCCTAATTGGGCGAAAGCAGTTGCTAAATTTGCCCAACGTAGTAACTTTCATTTAATTGCGTGTTTTATTGGCGGCATTTTTGCCTTTCCCTTCTTCCTCCTTTGGATTATCTTGCTAATGCTCTACCGGATAATCCGCAACCTCTTCCCCCACCCCTAAACCCAGAAACCGGGTTTTTGTCAAAACTTCAGCAAAAAACAAGCCAAACCAAGCAACCCGGTTTCTATCCACAAAGTCTATTGATCATTCGCAACCCCTTCCCCTAACCCTAATGAATCAAAATCAACTCAAACAAAAATATGGTTCTCTTACCACAAGACTCCACAATCAACCCATCAAAACTGACACAATATTTACTGATTGAACTTCCTAAAGATGATAAATCTAAATTTTTAGCCCAAGCAGGGTACACATTAACAAACTGGCAACAGCTAGAACAAGATTTAAGAACCCAAATCCTCACTCAACCCGCTGAACTCGTCGAAACTACCCTCTATGGTCAAAAATACAGGATTCGTGCAACATTGCGAGGTCAAAATGGTATTAAACTCAAAATTATAACAATATGGATAGTCAACAATAATACCACCCGATTTGTAACTCTAGTCCCCGACAAAGGAGAAAATTCATGAAACTCCAATACCCTCTATTTTCCCAAGTTGCCCTAACCGAAGACCTGCCCCAATATCACCTCAAACGTGGTGATATTGCAACCATCGTTGAACACTACCCCATGCCAGACCCTCAAGAAGATGGTTATAGCTTAGAAGGCTTTGATTTGCCTCACATTACCCTTGAAGTCGCAGCATCACAAATCATGCCCATGAACGACTACCTAAGGGAAGAAGCAATCTTAAGTAAATTTCGTAACCTATCCCAAAACCGACAAACCCAACTAGAAGAATACCTTGACTTTTTGTTGCAAAAAGACCAAACCACCCCAATCAATCACACTCATTAAAAATCTAAGTGCAAACTGCACTCAGATTGTAGGGTGCGTCAGACCCAAATCAATCGTCAATATCATAATTGATCCCCTCTGACGCACCCTACGATTCTTGCCCCTGTTTCTCTAGGCATTTTTCACCCCCCTAGATTTCACCATTCGGCAATATTATCACTGAATTAACGAGGGAAAAATATGACCATCAAAGAACAAATTATCAAAGAACTAGACTCCTTACCCGATTCAACCCTAGAGGTTATCTTAGAAAATATTCGCCAGATCAAATCCCAAGAAAAAGTCGAAAAAGACCCCTTCCTCCAAGCCTATTTAGATACATTGCCGCAATGGGAGGAGGTTTATCGTCGCCTTGCAGATGCCTAAATTTGTACCCCTGACCTAATGATTCAAGTTGCTGAACACAAAATCAACAAAGACAAGCTGATTGCTTATCTAACAGAACATATTCAACAAAAGTTTTAAAAAAAAGGCGGTGCTTAAATTTTGGGATAAGTCAATGGGGGCGGGAATCATCTCCCCACGCATATCTAAAACTTGGACTAGGACTAAGTAAATTACGGCTAAAAAGATAGAAATTGCTCCGGTAATGATGGCTAAAATTTTACCTCGATCCATAGTTTTTAAAGAAAAATAAGATGGGGCAAGCGTTGCGCTCTGTTGACAATTTATGATAAATCTCGGAAAGAATACCCCACCCTACTACATTTAGGGCGGGGTACTTCATTATAACGACACTTGTAAAAGATAACTAGGTTAAAACTACCAGCCTTTTTCGGCTTGTGCTAAAACGTAGGCGGCAACGTCTTCAATTTGTTGTTCGTTGAGTTTGCCGAGGAAAGCAGGCATGGCGGCCTTTCCTTTGCTGATCTGGGTTTTAATGGCATCTAAGGACAACATCCCGTATTTTTCAAGGTCGGATTTTTGTAGCGTTTTGGCGGGATTGACGACGTTTTTTCCGCCGAGGTGACAAGCGGCACAGTTGGCCTGGAAGAGGCTGGCACCTTTGGCGGGATTGCCTTCAGCGAGGGCAGGATGGGCAAAGGATAAGGTAGTGATGGCCAGCAACAGGGCAATCACCCAACGTAATGTTCTCATGGAATGAATCTCCTCTCAATACAGCTATGGTTGAGCATTAGGGGTTATTGTTGAAAGTTGGCCGGGGTTTTGTCAAAAGACAGCTTGTCGAAGTTGGGCATTGGGGGCGGAAGGGTGCATTATGTTAAGGGTGAGTGTTTTCGATGTGAGAGGACGATGGATGTTTTAGTTGAGGATGCGATCGCCGAAAATCCCCCTAATGAACCGATGGCTGCTGTCCAGACTTGGGAGTTAAGCAAGGTTTATCGCAGTGGGTTTTGGTTGAGTCAGAAAATTGCCTCGTTACAAAGCTTAACGCTACGGGTAGAGCAAGGGGAAACCTTTGGTTTGTTGGGACCCAATGGGGCGGGGAAAACCACGCTGTTAAAGATTCTCTTAGGGATTGTACGACGGACTGGGGGACGGGCGACAGTGTTGGGGAAACCCATTGGCGATCGCACCGTCAAACAACAGATCGGCTATTTACCCGAAAACCCCTACTTTTACGACTATCTCACCGGATGGGAATTCCTACGCTTCACCGGGGATTTATTCAGCATCCCCCTAGACGAACAAAAGCAACGGATTCCCGAACTCTTGGATATGGTAGGGTTAGCTCAAAGCACCGCCCGCAAGAAGGAATTACGGCAATATTCTAAGGGGATGTTACAACGGATTGGGTTAGCCCAAGCGTTAATCAACGACCCGGATTTAATCTTTTTAGATGAACCTATGTCCGGTTTAGATCCCACAGGACGTTATCGCATTCGAGAAATTATTCTCGCCTTAAAAGCCCAACAGAAAACCATCTTTTTCAACTCCCATATTTTGGCCGACGTTGAACAGATTTGCGATCGCGTCGCCATCCTCGCTCAAGGGGAACTCCTCTGTATCGGCACCATTGACGAACTTCTAGGGCGTTCCCCCCACTATACAGTAAGCGGCATCGGCGGCAACCTAGACATCCTCAAACGTTGGGTAAACCCCCTCGAATACAACGAAACCGGATGGCAAGGTCAACTTCAAGGCAATCCTCAAGAATTCCTCGCCACCTTAAAGCTTATGGATGCCCAACTCATCACCATGACCCTCCTACAAAATACCCTAGAAAGCTATTTTCTCGACCAACTCCAACAACGGGGCATTGATACCAGTCGGTGACGACTAGCCACAGGGGAAGTCCCCATGAGATAATCACGCCTTCCCCTGCTAGTCTAATGGTTGATCTTACCTCTTCGGTTTAGTCCCCCTCTATGGTTTCCTTTAATCTGCGTGATCCTCAATATCGTCTGGCCTTACAACATCGCATTGAAATGCAGCGCCAGTCTAGTCTTGCCACTTGGATTGAACCTGAGTTATTAGAAGCCGCCCGCGTGATTTATTACACTTACTATCAAGTCCATAAAGCAGTGCCTTGGGTGCCCTTAGGAGTAGTCATTAATGCCCGCAATCGTCGCGGAACGTTAGTCTTTCATTTCAAACCTGCCCTACTGCCCAGAGAACGTTTTATTCCCTTAGAAGAAATTGTGTAACCCGCCATTTTAAACCCTTTTGACCCAAAACTCTAACCTTTTAAGCCTAATAATCTAAGGAGATTTATTAAAATATATCCCCACAAACTGACTCAGGATACTTTTATATATGCTCAATTTATTACCTTCTAATCCATCACCAGAATTTAACAATAAAATAAAAAATTATACCAATCTTTTTCTAAATACTCTCTCAATCGTTATTCTCTGTTCCTTCTGTGCCTTAATCATCCAGCGAACCTTTAGTCAAGTCATTATTGATCATGTAGAAGGGCAAGTTGCTAGTGTTTCTTGGGCTTTTATAGACCAAAATTATCCCCTTTATCATAGCTTTGACAATCCAGAACGCTACACCATTGTTTACGGTCCACTCCTGTATATAATCACAGGAATATTTTTAAAGCTCTTCAGTCCTAATATTTGGGTCCTTAAACTTCCCACGGCTTTAGCTTTACTATTTAGCCTTGTCTGTCTTTTTGCGGTTATACAAAAGATCCAAAATTCTAAAACCGCACTACGGATGACAGCCTTTATTTCACTCATTATCCTCTGTTTCGGCACAGTTTACGGACATCTTTTATTTTTAATTCGCTCAGATGCCTTAATCTTCCTCTTTACCTGTCTAGGGTTATGGGCAGTCATTCAGAAAAATAAAGTTCACGCTCTGATTTTACTATCCCTCAGTTTTGGCATTAGTTTTAACTTAAAAATAACGGCAGTCTTATATTTCTTGCCCTTTTATCTACTACTCTTTACTCAGCATGGCTTAACCTTAACGTTAGTTTCAGGATTTGCTGGAATTATATTAGGATTAATGCCCTTTCTCCATCCACAAATTTCATGGATTAATTACATAAAATGGCTCATTGTGACAACTAATCACGGATTTTATTTCCATTTGTTGCTTGATAATTTAAAAACAACTTTTTATCTATTTTTGCCCATTATATTGATTACAGTTTCTTTGTGGATGGAAAACAAGCCTCAATTTCACAAAGTGATTAAGTCGCTGCAATTTTACTTTTATGTTTTATTATTCAGCACAGCCGCAACTATAGTTATTGCGTCTAAAGGGGGAGCAGGCAGCCATCATTTAATTCCTTTAATTCCGGGAATTTTATATCCTTTTTTGCTGTTATTTAAAATTGAAACCCCCTTAGATTACCACAAACTCTTAAGCCAAAACTCTGTCACCCTTCCTAACACCCGTATCTCACGGATTATCTCTATAATAATCGCTCTGACGCTCATAGTCTTTACCGCCAACCACGCCGGGATTAAAGGTGTATTTGTGGCGCAATATTACAGCACAGATGTATCTGAAGTAATCAATGATCTTCACTGGATTTTATCAAGTTATCCCAATCAAACCATCGGCATGGGATACGCCAAACATGAACAATATGCACTGACTCATTATCGCTCTTTATTAGTTTTTGCAGGCAACCCACTTTTAATCGATGGTGCGGCCTTAATGGATATGCAAACGGACGGGATTGAAATTCCTCAGAGAACTTTAGAGGATTTGTCGTCCTGTAGAAATCAAATTTGGCTTATTCCAAAAGAGGGAGAGCAGGATGGAGAACCTTTTGCTCAACTCAATTACTATCTCCCCAATCCCCCATTATTTAGTGAAGAGTTTCGCCAAACTTTTTTAGAGAACTATGAACCCCGTAGACAAAGCCAATTTTTTACCCTTTGGTTTTGTAAAAATAATTCAGAATAGAGATAATTTTTCTCTTCTCTCTCCGTGACTACCCATCCTTTTAAATCCCTAGGATTGCTTTAATATCCGCCACCAATTCATCAATCCTTTCTCCTGTTGTTGCCCAACTACACATCAAACGAATGCCCCCCACTCCGATAAAATTATAGAACAACCAACCTTTCTCCCGTAACTGGTAAATTACCTCTTCTGGCATCTGGACAAATACCCCATTAACTTCTGTGGGGAACATTAACCGGAGTTGGGGAATTGCCGCTAATTGTGTGGCTAAATAACGGGCGCACTCGTTGGCATGGCGGGCATTTTTTAGCCAAGTGTCCTGATGTAATAATCCTAACCAAGGAGCGGCAATAAAGCGCATTTTAGAGGCTAATTGTCCCGCTTGTTTACACCGATAGGCAAAATCTTCCGCTAAAGTTCTATCAAAAAATATCACGGCTTCCCCCATTGCCATCCCGTTTTTTGTGCCGCTAAAACACAAAATATCTACCCCAGAACGCCATGTAATCTCCGCCGGACTTCTCCCTAGTGCGACAACTGCGTTGGCAAATCTAGCGCCATCCATGTGAATTTTTAACTGATATTGATCGGCAACAGATTTGATGGCTTTGAGTTCGTCAACTTGATAGACTGTTCCTAATTCTGTGGCTTGGGTTAAACTAATGACTTTGGGTTTAGGGTAGTGAATATCCTGCCGTTTGGTGACAATTTTGGCAATTCCTTCTGGGGTTAATTTGCCATTTTCTCCCGGACTTAATAATAATTTAGATCCGTTAGAAAAAAATTCTGGTGCGCCACATTCGTCGGTTTCTACATGGGCGACTTCGTGGGCAATCACACTATGATAGGATTGGCATAAGGTGGCTAACGCTAAGGAATTAGCGGCTGTTCCATTGAAGACAAAAAACACTTCACAATCGATTTCAAAGAGTTCTCGAAAGGCATTGGCGGCTTTTTCTGTCCATTGATCATTGCCGTAGGCAGGAGAACTTCCTTGATTGGCACTGATTAAAGCGTCTAATACTTCAGGACACATTCCTGAGTAATTATCACTGGCAAATTGTTCTAATTGTTCTAACATCTGGAAAGTTAAAAGATAGTGTCTGAGTTAAAATCTACCCTACGTCATCAACTTTTAGGGCAACGAAAAGCACTCTCTCAGGAGGTGTGGCGAGAAAAAAGCGATCGCCTTTGTCAACATCTCCTCGCGTCTCCCCCTTTTCAAGCCGCCACTACGATTTTAAGTTATTGCAGTTTTCGCCAAGAACCGGATTTAACTCTATTGTGGCAACAATCAGAAAAACAATGGGGGTTGCCTCGATCTGTCGGTAAATCTTTAATCTGGCATCGCTGGCAGCCCTCAGAAGGCTTAGTTCAGGGAAAATATGGCATTTTTGAACCTCACCCCGATTCAACGGGCTTATCGGGGGAGGAGGTGGATTTAATCCTCGTTCCGGCTGTGGGATGCGATCGCCTTGGCTACCGTTTAGGCTACGGGGGAGGCTTCTATGATCGGCTGTTGGCAGATCCCCCTTGGTGCAATATTCCCACCATCGGCATTATTTTCCACTTCGCCCTCTCCCCCCAACTCCCCCGAGACAGTTGGGATCGTCCCCTTCAGTTTATCTGTACTGAACAAGCATTCCTGTCCTGCTGTGATGATCATCACGACTAAAAGGTTGTCAAGTCACAGCAATAAATCTTTACATTGCGTTACATTAAGTAACAACAAAGGAAATACAGCACACCCAAACGGAGGTACGCGAATGTACACCACAATCAGCCCCGAAGGACAACTCAACAACTACGCCAGCGAACCCAAAATGTATTATGCCCAGTACCCCAATCAAGCGCAGCAAAAACGCTATGTGCGTCAAGGGGCGTTAGCCATTCTCCTCGTCACGAGCTTAATCCTGATGGCTTTTGCAGTGAGCTAGGGCTTGCTGAATAACTGTACTCGTGGGGCTAGGGAATAGGGAATAGGGAATAGGCAATAGGGAATTTCTCCCCTGCTCCCCTGCTCCCCTGCTCCCTCTCCCCGAGTTATGCAGCCAGCCCTCTAATTGGTGAAATTAGCCCACAGAATCCGCCCAATCCTTAGCCCAGTCTAGGGTTTTCTTCACCTCAAGGAGTGTGGGAGCCTCACAATAGAGGCGTAAAACGGGTTCAGTACCACTAAAACGAATCAGTAACCAACTGCCATCCTCCAACCGGAACTTATAACCATCAATGGCTAAACAATCCGTGACAGCCTTTCCTAGGATGGTTTGAGGGGTTTCCTTTTCCAGTTTCTCCAGTAACTTCCCTCGGATTTCCATACTGGCTAAATGAACATCAACCCGATCGTAGCTGAAGTTAAAGCCCGTTTTAGCTTGGAGTTCCCCGTAAAGGGTGCTAAGGTCTTTCCCCGACTGCACAATGGCTTCTAGGACGTATAAAGCCGAAAGGAGCGCATCCCGTTCCGGGATATGAGTCCCATAGCCAATCCCCCCGGATTCTTCGCCCCCAATCAGGACCGTTTGGCTTAACATTCGTTCGGCAATGTATTTATAACCAATGGGGGTTTCATAGAGGGGGATATGATAGAAGTCGGCTACACGGGGGATGAGATCAGAACCGCTCACGGTTTTAATAATCTCTCCGGTGAACTGTTTGCGTTCTGCCAGATGTTCAATCAAAATCGGGATGAGAATTTGGGAACTGAGGAAGTTTCCTTGTCCATCGACGGCGGCAATGCGATCGCTATCTCCATCAAACACAAACCCCACCCGCAAGGCATCCCCCCCCGTTTTAGCCCCTTCCCGAATAGTGCGGAACAAATCGGCTAAATACTTAGGGAGTGGCTCCGGTGCGCCCCCCCCAAACAGGGGATCCCGTTCTCCGTTTAACTCATGAATCTCTAGCCCTAACAGCCGTTTAAACCCCGTTGCGGCGGCCCCGTGCATCACATCGGCGAAAACCTCGATTTTCCCCCCACGAATAGCGTCTTGAATCTCGGGAATATTGACTTTAGTCTGCAATTCTTGACAATAACTCGCCCAAGGATCAAACATCGTCAGGGTACCCGGGGGGCGGTTAAATGAGTTTTCTTGTTCTAACAGCGCTTCAATTTGTTGGGTAATCTCTCCCGTGACAGATCCCCCGAAAGCCCCTTTCACTTTTAGGCCCAAATACCCCGCCGGATTGTGACTGGCGGTGATCACCAGCGCCCCCAAAGCAGAGCGAGCATGAGCTTCCCAAGATAGGGCGGGAGTGGGGGAAAAGGTATCCGCTAAAAGGACATCAAACCCAGCATTCTGGACAGCTTCGGCGGCAGCTTGGGCGAAATTCTCAGCCATGAAGCGGCGATCATAACCCACAACAATCAAATTATTCTGGGAAACCTGGGCATAATTACGGGCGAGGACTTGGGCAGCGAGGGGGGCGACTTGCACGAGGCGCTCAAAGGTAAAGTCGGCGGCAATCAAACCGCGCCAGCCATCAGTGCCAAATTTGATCGGATTTATGGTAACAGGCATGAATATTTTTTTGACAGAAACCCTTAGTCTGAATCTTAGCGCTGTTCCCCAACCAGTTCACAGTAATTTCGACTAGGGAACAGGGAATAGGGAATAGATAATTGATAATTGATATTAGAAACCGGGTTTTTGCTAGGGTGTATCGAGAAAACTAGACAATGAACGCAACCCGGTTTCTGGCTCAAGTTAGTCAATGACATTACACCCGACTCCTGACCTCCCCCGCTCCCCTGCTCCCCTGAGAATTGATAATTGATAATTGAGAATTGAGAATTGAGAATTGATAATTGTCAATTGTCAATTCCCCGCTCCCCTGCTCCTCTGCTCCCCACTCCCCCCCAGTGATAAACTAGATCCATTGCCCGACCGTGAATTATGTTTAATTTTATTCGCTCCGATTTGGCTCAGTTAAAAGCCTATACTCCCCACCCCGGAGGGGAGATTACTGTTCCGGTGGATCAGTTAGACACCAATGAGAATCCCTACGATCTCCCCCCTTGGATTAAGGGAAAACTAGCGCGTCTCTATCAGATGGAAATGGCCTCCAATCGCTACCCCGATGGCAGTCATAGCGCATTGAAAGAGGCGATCGCACAATATGTGAATCATTCCGCCCATCTCCCCACCTCCCCCATTGACCCCCATCAAATTTCCGTGGGCAATGGTTCAGATGAACTGATTAGATCCCTACTCATTGCCACCTGTTTAGGTCAAGAAGGCCAGATTTTAGTCGCCCATCCCACCTTTTCCATGTACGGCATTTTGGCGAAAACCCTAGGGATTGGTGTGGTTTCCGTCGGACGCTCCCCAGATACCTTTGAAATCGACCTCAACGCCGCCCAACAGGCCCTAGAACAAACCCAAAAGCCCCCCATTCGGGTAGTGTTTGTCGTCCATCCCAACTCCCCCACCGCCAACGCCCTCACCGAGGCAGAATTAGCCTGGTTACGGGAGATTCCCCAACAGGTGTTAGTGGTGATTGACGAGGCCTATTTTGAATTTAGTCGCACTTCAGTGGTCGGGGAACTGGCAGAACATCCCAATTGGGTCGTCCTGCGCACCTTTTCTAAAGCCTTCCGTTTAGCCGCCTTACGGGTAGGGTATGCGATCGCCCATCCCCAACTCATCACCACCCTCGAAAAAATCCGCCTCCCCTACAACCTCCCCACATTTTCCCAAGCCGCCGCTCAACTCGCCCTCGCCCACCAAGACAGCCTACTCGAAGTTATCCCCCAACTCTTACAAGAACGAACCCAACTGTGGCACAACTTAGAGCAAATCCCCCGCCTCAAACTGTGGCCCACAGATGCTAACTTCATCTATGCTCGTTTAAAAGACATCCCCGAAAGCGAGGAAGCCCTAGCCCACCTCGTCACCACCCTAAAAACCCAAGGCACCCTGATCCGGCACACCGGGGGCGGATTGCGCATTACCGTTGGCAGTCCCCCAGAAAATCAACGCACCTGCCAGAGAATGATCATGCTCCTAACTAACGGCCTCCTTACAAACGAGCATCAGCCCGACGACCTCTTATCATAGTTTGGGGAAGAACCCCCACCAAACGGGCAAATGCCTCATCAGGAACACAGGAAACCGTCTCCTCATCAAACCAGTTCTCAAACTGGTTCAATATAATTTGCGCCCGTTGGAGGGGGGCAGGATTCACCGTGATTTGACGCACTAACTTAATCCACTGGCGACGGATTAAATAAGCCCGGTGGCGTTCCTCAGCATTTTTAGGGGGGACTAAAGACCAATTGCCCACAGGCAAAACCCCTATGGCATCTAAATCAAACACACTGCCAACCACAGAGCCAGGTCCAGCAAATTCAGCATGATAGCGTTTATAAATAATTAGCCCATTTTTTCGACGGCTATTGACAATCAAAAGCTCCTTGTTCTGGAGTTGAGCCAGTAACTGAGCCTGATCATTCGCGTCTTTATTCAAATTCGGCACGTCTTTATCCAGATTCGGCACGTCTTGATTCAGAATATCGTTGTTTAATCCATTTAATCCAATGGGTTGAGAAGTCTCTTAACTCCAAGGGAACCAGTCCTGAAGACCAAAAATTAAGATTAAGAGAAGGTCAAGTCGATCGGGGATGGGGGATTGGGCGAAACCCTAGCCCCTAAATCTTACTCCCTAAAAGGTTGTGTCAACATTTTAGCTTAAATGTCGGTCGAGAGAAGCCCCACACCCTCAACGAAGAGACTTCTGGAGCAACAACCGTCTAGGCTGCTGAAACAACCCAAAGAAACACCCTGATTCTATTCGTTTGATGCGATAACCTAAAGACCAATAGAGTTGTTTCGCCTGGTCATTATTCTCTAACACATGGAGATAAATCTCCTTAAACCCCCATTCTAGAGCAATCGGTTCACAACTTAAGAGCAATTGGCGGCCAATCCCCCGCCGTCGAAAATTCGGACTGACCGCCAAATTGGAAATGTAGGGATATTGGGGACTGTTACCCCCACTGGGCAAAGACCGCAGGGCAATTTCCACCGTTCCGGTGATTTCCTCCTGTAGTCCAGTGGGGGTAGGATTTGATGCGATCGCCGAGCATCCCGGAACGAGAATCGCCGTAAAACAATGATAGTGAGGCGAAGCCCCACGGAAGCGACTGCGCAGGTCTTCATAAATGCCAAAACTCAAAAACGGATACAACCACCCCGTCAACCAGCCCTCAGAAGAATGAAAGCTAGTGGTCAAAATATCCGCCAAAGATTTCAAGTCCCGGAATTGAGCCGAACGAACCGTCAACTCCCAAGGAGGATCTGAATCTTGAGTGAGTGATTTTTCTGGATACCGTTCCCGCACAATGGGTTGATTTTTAAACCCCAAAAAAGAGTAGTCCACGGCCACCCCACTTTAAGCGGGAATAGAAAATGGGGGATAGACTAAACCCGAACCCCTAAACCCTATTCCCTGTTTCTCTTAGCCGTACTCTAGCAGAATCAGAGCAAACTGGCTATGACCTCTAGCCCGATGGAGTAGTTCAGACCGAGAATTTCCGATAAGATTGTAAACAAGTCCGTTGTCAGCCAACGACTAGAGAAGAAGAAAGGTCGTAACTGATGTTGGGGGGTGCAAAAGCGACTATGATCAAGGCGATATCAATGCGCCCAGCCAGAGGAGTAAATGACTTATACTGTCCCGATGGCTATGGACGTGCCTAGCGCGTCCCGTCAGCAACGGTAGGAGAGCGGTGGATGAAGTCCCAAGCAAAGAAGAAGCCTAAAATTCTGGTGGTGGATGATGAGCCGGATAATCTCGATTTGCTCTATCGGACTTTCCATCGAGAGTATAAGGTTTTACGGGCAACCAGTGGACCAACAGCCTTAGAAATATTGGAACAAGAGTCCAATATTTCGGTCATTATTTCCGATCAACGGATGCCCATCATGACGGGGACAGAATTCCTCAGTCTAACGGCCATGCAATATCCGGATATTATCCGGATCCTCCTAACAGGGTATACCGATGTTGAGGACTTAGTAGAAGCCATCAACAGTGGGAAGGTATTTAAGTATGTCACCAAACCTTGGGAAGCCACAACCCTCAAGGAAATTGTCAAACAGGCCTTAGACACCCACAACGTCCTCAAAATCCGCACCGAAGAATTATCCCGTTCCCTCAAGCGGGAAACCTTGCTCAATAGTGTCACCAATACCATTCGCAATGCTCAGTTTGACCGTTTGGGGGATTCTCCCCTACGGGAGGTGTTACAAACTGTAGTCAATACCGTGGGGGATGTCCTGAATGTCGATATTTGTTTATTGCGCTCCTTTGCTGATCATGAGTTAGTCGATGAGTGTTTTATTTATCAAAAAGTCTTGGGGAGGCCTTGCGGGAGTGAAGCCTTCCACCGGACAGAAATTGCCCCCTCGGGTGAGGAAGATGCACAGTCCTTAACCATTACAGACCCCCCCCCTTGGTTAAAACTGACCGTTTGGGAAACCCAACAGGTGGAAGTGATTAACGACATCCAATCTCACCCCCACCTTCAAGGAACAAGCGCCCCATATCAAGATCGTCTAGATGCCTTTGGCCGAGCCAAAATCACCTCAACCTTAATGGTGCCGCTCATCTGTCAACGGGATTTAATGGCCGTGTTAGCACTCCACCGTTGTGGGAAAAATCAAGGCTGGGAGGAAGATGAGATCCAACTGGCCCGCATGGTAGCTGATCAAGCCGCCTTAGCCATTTCCCAAGCCAGAGCCTATGAGAAGGTGCAGGCCTTGGCCAAACGGGAAACCCTCGTCAATACCATTACCTCCGCCATCCGTTCCACTTTGGATCCCCAAGAGATTTTTATGGCCATTACGGAACAATTAGGGACATCTTTGGGGGTGGATGGTTGTGCCTTGTCCTTGTGGACCGAAGAGGATGAGTTTGTACAATGTGTGGGACTCTATGACCGCCACTCAGAACGAGTCGATGCCAGTGTAGATCCCGCCCTCACCCCCCATCGTCCGGGGACTGTTTCCCTTCCCCAGTCCCTCGTCCCCATTGTCGGAAACCCCGTTTTACTAGAACTTCTACGGACTAAACAACCCGTTGTGGTGGAGGATATGGTAGTCGCTACCCCAGACTCCATGAAGGGGGTAGATTTGCCCATTCGCGCCCCGGCTCGGGCTTTGCTGATTGTTCCCCTGTTGGTGGATGGGCGCATTATTGGCAGTATTTCCCTCCGCCAAACCGAACGCCCCCGTCATTGGTCGGGGGATGATATTGAATTATCTCAGGCTGTGGCTTCTCAAGCGGCGATCGCCGTGCAACAATCCCGCCTCTACCAAAAAACCCGCCAACAAGCCGAACGCCTGCTCGAACTCGATCGACAAAAAACCGAATTTTTCCAAAACATCTCCCACGAATTCCGCACCCCCCTCACCCTGATGATTGGCCCATTGGAATCAGCCATCAACAAACAGCAGGGTTTACCCTACGATCAAGCCCAAATCGCCCTCCGTAACTCTCGCCGTCTCTTACGCTTAGTCAACCAACTCCTCGACCTCCAACGATTAGACGCCGGACGGATGCAGCCCAAATTCCGCCCCTGTGATTTAAAAGAATTTGTTGAGCAAATTGTAGAAACCTTTCGCCCCTACTGCGAAAAAAAAGGCATTCAGTTAAACCTTAAACTAGAATCCTGTCGTGCCATTTACTTGGATAGTGAGAAATTCGACAAGGTACTCTATAACCTACTCTCCAATGCCATGAAATTCACAGAACCCGGGGGCAAAATTACCGTTTCCCTCAAACCAGCCGGGGATCATGTCAACTTACAAGTGAGTGATACTGGGATTGGCATTGCTAACTCTCAAATCCCCTACCTTTTCGACCGTTTCCGCCAAGCCGAAGGCTCCGTCAACCGTTCCTATGAAGGGACAGGCTTAGGATTAGCCTTAGTCAAAGAAATTGTCGAGCTCCACGGCGGCCAAGTGATGGTTAATTCAGTCAAACAGGGGGAAGAAAGCGACAATCAAGGATGCGGCACCACCTTTAAGGTCTGGTTACAGATGGGCTCCGCCCATTTGCCCCCCGAACAAGTGTTAGAAGTTCCCACAGAAATTCAAGCCGCCCGGTCTGCCGTAGAATTAGCCGATTTAGAGGCCGAACTCTTAGAAGCCGACGAAGCGCGAGCTATTGAAGCCATCAGCCCCCTAGACCTCCCCAACTACAACACCCCCCCACCCAGCCTTGACCCCAACCAGCACCGCATTTTAGTCGTCGATGACAACCCCGATTTGCGCACCTATGTTTCCCATATTCTCACCTCCGCCGGATATCAAGTCACCACCGCCCGCAACGGGGCCGAAGGCTTTCAACTCCTGCAACAACAGCGCCCAGAATTAGTTATCAGTGACCTCATGATGCCTAAAGTGTCTGGTTTGGATCTCATCCGGATGGTACGGAATGAAGAAGAACTACGCGGCACCCCGATTATTCTCCTAACGGCCAAAGCTGATGAAACCAGCCGCTTAGAAGGCACTGAACAAGGGGCCGATTCTTACCTCTCCAAACCCTTCAATGACCGCGAACTGTTGGCCAGTGTGCGCAATTTACTCTCCCTGAAAGAAAATGAAGCCCGGGTGAAACAAATTAATGATTACCTGACAGAATCGGTCTTAAAACGCTTCTTACCCCCCGAAATGGTTAAACGGGCAGCGAAAGGGGAAATGGAGCTAGATTTGCACCCAGACCCCCGTTTAGTGACGATTTTATTTAGTGATATCGTCGGTTTTACCCAACTCTCCAACCGTCTCCAAGCGCGGGGCATTGCTCAAGTGTTAAATGAGTATCTAGAAGCCATGACTCAGGTGGTATTTGAGCATGGTGGCACGGTGGATAAATTTATGGGGGATGCCATTATTGCCCTGTTTGGCGCGCCGGAAGACCTCACCCCGGCGGAACAGGTGCGTCGGGCCGTGAATACAGCCCGGGGAATGTATCAACGTTTAGATGACCTCAATGCTTACTGGGAGCAACAGGGCATTGTGGGCCAAAATCAACCGCCCCCGGTTCAGTTTCGGTGTGGTATCCACCACGGGCCGGCGGTGGTGGGGATGTTTGGGGGAAAGTTGCGCTCGGACTACACGGCCATTGGTCCAAGTGTCAATATTGCGGCTCGTCTTCAGGAAGCGACCCACCCCAATAGTATTTTAGTCTCAGCGGCGGTGACGGAGTATCTTGTCCCCTCGGAGGTGGAGGAGTTTGGTCCGTTACAGTTGAAGGGGATTGATGGCAAGGTTCTTACCTTTTTAGTCAAAAAAGAAGGATGTTATTAAAAATTACTAATTAGCAATTCAAATAATTCACCCCTGCCATCCCCTTTAGAATTAATACTGCGCCTTGCTCTCACTCGTTTAATCTTATAGTCTTGATAGAGGTCATCAAAAAAAGTATTTTCATGATTAAAATTTTTAACATCTGAGTTACTCAAAACAAAGTAATGACCATTAATATGAATTTTATCGCAAAACTGTTTAAGTCTCATTTGATCTTCATCAGTAAAACTTTCCGAAGAATAAGACGTAAAGGCAGAGGTGGATGTGATGGGTTTATAGGGTGGATCTAAATAAAATAGAGTTGGCTCTTGAGCATATTTTAAGGTTTGGTGAAAATCTCCTTGCAAAATTCTAACTTTTTTTAAATGGTGATGAACTGAAATGAGATTGCTTTTATTGCAAATTGTAGGTTTTTTATATTTGCCAAAAGGTACATTAAATTTACCCTTTTTATTAACTCGATATAATCCATTAAAACAAGTTTTATTCAAAAACATCATTAAAGCCGTTTGATTAACTAGACAAAATTTAGTATCTTTATCCTCCTTATTAAATTCGTCTCTTTTGGCTAAATAAAATTCTTGTTGACCCTCCATTGAGTCAAAACTATAATATTTTTGCTCAATCTCTGTCAATAATGAAATTAACTTTTGATGATCTTCTTTGATTAATTTATAGGCACTAATCAAGTTTGAGTTTATATCGTTAATGACAATATTATTGATTTGAGAGAATTTTGATAAGACATGAAATAAAACTGCACCACCCCCAACAAAAGGCTCAATATAAGTCAGGTCTTTATGTTGAGAAATTTGGTAGCTAATCATTTGATCAATTTCATTAATTAATTGAGTTTTGCCACCTACCCATTTGAGAAATGGTTTAGGTTTTTGTAATGAAGCTACATTAAATGAAAGCATAAATTTTTAGGTGATTCATTTTGTGGGAACATTAATGACGTTCAGGTAAGGCATAATCCCCCTGTAATTCTTGGGTTGAGTCCACGGATTGGATGGCTTTCCCCCGTCGTTTGGGCAGTTTAATAATAAACTGTGTTCCTTGTCCGGGTTCAGACAGACAAGACAAGTCCCCTTGATGTTTTTCGACCACAATTTGATAACTAATGGCTAACCCTAAACCTGTCCCTTTCCCAATGGGTTTAGTGGTGAAGAAAGGATCATACAAACTGCTGCGAATTTCGGGTTTAATCCCAATCCCATTATCTGAGATGGAAACTGTCACCCAATCTTCATCGCAACTGGTTTTAATCGCAATCATGCGCGACATTTCCTTTTGGGTGTTGCGAGAAGCTTGGTTATAAAACTCGTCTAACGCATCAATGGCATTGGCGAGAATATTCATGAACACTTGATTGAGTGAACCGGGATAACATTCAACTAAGGGCAGATCCCCATATTCTTTAATTACTTGAATGGCGGGGCTTTCGGGTTTTGCTTTGAGTCGATTGTGTAAAATCAATAAGGTGCTATCTATACCTTGATGCAGATTCGCTTCTTTGACTTCGGCCTCATCCATGCGTGAAAAATTGCGTAAAGATTGGATAATTTCCCGAATTCGATTCGCCCCAATTTGCATGGAAGATAGAATTTTAGGAATATCTTTCAACAAAAACTCTAAATCAATATCCTCAATTTTATCTTCAATTTCTGGGGTAGTCTCGGGATATTGTTGCTGATACATTTCGACTAAATCAATCAGGTTCTGACTGTATTCTTCGAGGTGGACTAAATTCCCGTAGATAAAATTAACGGGATTGTTAATCTCGTGGGCAACTCCAGCGACTAATTGCCCTAAGCTAGACATTTTCTCACTTTGAACCAGTTGTAACTGGGTGCTTTTCAGTTCTTTGATCAGGGTTTTCAGTTTCTGGTTGTTTTCTTTGAGGGCAATTTCAACTTTTTTGCGATCGCGAATTTCCACCGTTAGCTGATCATTCGTCTGTACTAACTGTTCTGTCCGTTCTTTAACCCGGTTTTCTAGCTCCTCATTGGCTTCTTTGAGGGCAAATTCCGCTTGATGGCGACGTTGATCAATCTTACCCAATGAGCGGGCATTCCACCAAATTAACACCCCGAAAATCACCACATTGAGAATCCCTAATAAACAGATGGCTAGTTCTGCGGTATAAATCTCTTGTTGGTAGCCTAGTAAAATCACCCAACAAATCGCCGGAGGCAAAATAATCACGGTGGGAAATAGGCGTTGTGCCATTAATCCCCCGGCATTGTCTTGAGTTAAAACGGACATCATCCCTTTACGGGGTGTGGCAAATAGCACACTTAAACAGAGGAGAATAAAGGCAATTGCTGTATGTAATGCCATTGCCGTGAAAGCGGAACCATACTGATAAAAGTAGGCATTGCCGTAAACATAGCCTAAAAACCCCAAAAAGGCGATGAGAAAGACCACTACGGTGATACTATGAATTACCCCATGAATGGGGCGGCGATTGCTTAATAATAAAATCCCAATGCCTAATAGGAAGAAATTTAAAGCGGTATTAGGAGCCATGCGCCCCGGTGTAGCTGTAGCAACAGCATCCACTGATTCTTTAACTAATAATTGGTCAATGCCAAAGTCAAGGTTAAAGGTGTATTGAAGTAAAGTCAGTAAGCCAATTAATAACACCAGCGCGGCAGAAATTTGGGCAACCATGCGCCAAGAATGTCGCCTTTTTCGTTCATATAAGATCCAGAGGGCTAATCCACTTAAAATAAATCCGATGGCGGTGTTGGCTTTCATTGTTACCCAACCGGGTAAAATGCTTTTGAGCAGGGGAATATCGAAAAACCAGCCAACCATTACTACGAACCCAATGAGGGTGACTGCGATCGCAATAATTCGAGCGCCCTGTTTCATTGTTTTAAACATGGCAGGAGATGAAGAGATAGAAGCGTGATTCATAGGTCGTTTTAATATCTCAGTTTGCGGGTTAATGTCAGCATTCCGTCATAATAAATGCCGTTGGAATAACGAATAAAACTAAGCCAGTCACCAAACTAAGCGGGACGAAACTGAGTAGCACAAGAAGACACTTAGCCACACCTAGCCACCCTGATGGTAGCGAGTCAATTTTTAGATATTTGTTCGTTTAACTACATTTTAATAAACGTTACATTTCCAATGGCTTCTTAACTCATAGTAAATCGCAGAAATCATGAGTAAAAACACGATAAAAGCAGAATTAACTAATCCGTGCAAAATTAACTGGATCTTGATCTCGACGATGCTTTACGGGGAGGGGAACTCCTTGATGATCTCCCACTAGGGCGGCCGTTGTTTCTAGGGCTTCTCGTAGGCGTTTGGCGGCATAAATGGACATATCCCGAGGAACACTAATGCGATCGCGCAGATACCGTAACGCCCCATCAGAACCCGCAGGAGGAGGGCATAACTCCCCCGTCATCATAAACGTTAGCGCGCAACGCAAGGCCTCATCAAACAAAGCATCATCCGCCGGATTCACCCGGATAATATTCTCATGATGTTTAATCACCCGGTGCAGCGCCTCCGCTTTGGAGGTTTCCGGTTCAGGATACCGCGCATCGGGAAGCCCCAACCAAGGCCCTTGATCCACCTTGGCTTGATAAACTAAGCGTTGAGGATTGTCATTGTCCCAACAAGCACCCATTTGGGGGGGTAAATCATGGACATGGGTATGAAAATCACTCTGAGTTCCCCGATAAGTGGAACGGGTTTCCATGCCATCAAACCAAGCCCCTAAACGCTCATTTTCCTCCCGGAGGGAATACCCCTTGTAATAGTAGAAACTGGCGTTCATCCGTTCGAGAAAGGGCGTAAAAACCACATCTACTACACTAAACTCAGGCAGAAAATAGGGCCCCGGATGTTCCCTTAAGGCCTCTTCCACCTGTGCCGCTACTTTAAGAAATTGATTCCGTCTAGTTTCATCTTGACGGGCAGAACACAACCAACTACACCAAGCGCGAAATAGGGAGCGTTCCAAGCGTCGCAAGGGGATCACTTGTTGATCATTGAGTCCCCACCCCAAGGGGCCAAAAGTCTCCTCTAGGGCTAATAAAATATCATCACTTTCGGTAATTAAGCGCCCGTCTAATTCCAACGCGGGCAGCATTCCCGAGGGGACTTTTCGCTTATACCAAGCCTCTTTTTCCCCATAGCAAAACATGGTTACTTTTTCCACCCGGTAGGGGATTTGCTTTTCTTCCAACCACAGCCAAACCTTTTGACAGTAGGGACACCAAGCGTGATGATCTCGATACAATGTCACCCGTACCTCAGATTCTGGTTGACCAAAGAGACGCAAACGAGATTGAGGGTTAGTGGGGCCATTTACGCGGTCAATTTGCCACTGGGTTAGGGCGGCAAGTTCTGTCCAAGCTAGAGTCATAGGGAATGGGGAATGGGGTTCGTAGTTGCGCTTGAGCGCCAAATCGGGAGTCAGGTTCGTAGGGAACGGTTTTTTCAGCAGACCCTAATTATTTTCAAAATCATCATAATAAAAGGGACGTACTCGCGCTGTGAAACCAGAGGCCTTAAACTGTTTGAGTTGGAGGGGGGTGGGTTGAGTCGCTGACATAAAGATTGGGATTTCAAAGGTACTTTCACCGGGGGGGACTTCGGGAATTGTGCCTAAACGGGTGCGGTTTTGCATGGCTGGGTTGCCGTTAGCATCATAAATCCGCCCGAATACATCCGCATCGACGATGTATTTCCCCGTTTCATTGATGGCTGTCCCTGTGATTAAATAACAGTTGGCGGCATCAGTATTCATGCTCATCACAGCCCCTTGAGCAAGTTCTGGGGGACAATCTTGATAGCCTATATCTTTGAGTTTGATGGAGGTTAGAGCGTAACTGGGAGGGGAAAAGACCCAACTGCTCACCCAAAGGATTAAGGAAAGAAGGGCGATCGCACAAGCTTTAAATTTCATGGCGAAAACTAGCAAAGATCAATGTTTCCATTGTGACATAAGGCTTGCCCTTCCTCGCAACCCTTAGAAACCTACCTTAAGGAACTGGTATCATCCAAGGTGGAATCTAACTCCATCCGTTGTTCCATCCGTCGCAAAAAGTACCCCGTCATCATGGCAGAGGCCAACAGATTCGCCATGTTGTCCCGATCTGTGACAATCTGCACGTTAAAATCTTCCGACGGTAGCATCCCGATCAGACCTTGCACATTATGGGTGATAATCTGCTTAATTTCAGGGGTTGCAGATTGAGCCACTTGTTCTAACACTTCCGGGTGCTGCTGCTTAAGGTACTGAAGCAGAGTATTTCGTTGGACTTGCTCGGATTCGGTGTTGAATAAATTAGGGTCAAATACCATTAGATCCGTCTAAATAGGGATTTGTGTCCATTCTAGCGCAACACTTCCCAATCGATAACGGGCAAGCCGGAAAATTTTCCCCGCTCGTTGAAGTTCTCCCCCCCTAACCCTACGGGTATAACGGGGGCTTCTCAAGCCAACAAAGAGAGTTGAACTCCCACCATGGCTTGAGCTTCCTGCTTCACCGGCCGACCAATTTGAGTTCTAAAATTCAGGGGCTAATATACCAGTCTGTCACAGCAATCCGTGCGATCGCTTATGGCAATCTCTTCATCAACCCTTGATAAATCTAACCCGATTCCTATAGTTTCTGTGAACTTTATGCCCTGTCATTGACGATGCCGGAACATTTTTCTTAGGGTGGAAGCAGGTTCGGTGAAAATACTGTTCACTTCAGATCAAGTTTTCTATCCATTGATTGATTGTCTAGCCATCCAACAGGGGTTCTTATGAAACTTAAACAAACGGCGATCGCACTTTCCCTCACCACCCTCGGTGTATTATTCGGCAGCACCAGCGCAGAAGCTTTTACCTTCAAAGGCCATTACAGCGAAGCAGAATTTGAAGCATTAGGCATCGAAATCCCTTGGGCCGCAGAAACGCGCATTGGTTTAGTCGGCACCGGAGAACATGAAATCAACATTCACGACGCAACCAACAGCAGCCAGAATCGTGTTCAAGCTAACTATGATAACTGGGTCAGTGGCCAAGCCGTAGATTTTTCTCTCATCTTTGATGACATTGCTCAAACCTTAACCTACACCGTTGCTGGGATTGAAATTTCTAAAACTAATATTGGGGTTTCTAACTTCTCCGATTTGTTGATTCGTACCACCGCCCGCGTTGATGGCAGTAGCATGGTGGTTGATAATCTCTTTTTAACCGATAGTGTGATGTCTGGGGCCATTGCGGCTAACTCCAGCGCCGCTTGTAGCGGAGGGGTGGGTTGTAGTTATTGGGATTCTGAATATTTACATATTGGCAATATTGTTGGTGGTTTCACCTTAACGGGTCAATCTACTATGACTTGGTTAGATGGCAAAAAACCCACCCGTTCTCAACTAGCTTATCAAATTAAATTAGTAGAAGGGGAAGGGGATGTTACAGTTCCTGAACCTGCGGCGATTTCTTTATTCTCATTAGGTCTTTTGGGTTTACTCGCGAAACGTAAACAATAATTTAATCCTTGATTGTTCTCCTCCCTGTTTGAGCTTGTATTAGCAAAAAGTAAGTAGTATTTGATTCCCCTCTAATGGCATAATTAGAGGGATTGTTTTATTAGGTTATTGATGGATAGTTGAGATGAAATACTGAAATGTTGGCTCAAGTGGGGCGGTGAATTGTTGGGTTGCGCTACCACTACACCCAACCTACAAGTAACATGATTTTTTCTATTTTGTATAAATTTTTAAGACATATCTTTCGCGAGTGCCCATCCCAGAAATGCCCAAAATAAGGATAATCCGAAAAACCATAATTGAATCGCCCATAATATCAATTTTCCCAACCAATGGGTAGCTTGTCCAATAACTCCATAAACATAAAAACCCCAAACCCCAGAAGATCCGACTTTAGATTTTAGAAAAGCGTCCGCAACTTGTTCTGGATTGTTGTGTTGTAGTGAGAGTGCATCAACCAATTGATAATAGCCTAAGATTGAGCTAAATAAGTATAAAAAAACCGACATTGCCAATACCATAATAACAGTATTGGTTTCACCAAAACATCGGCATTGATAGCCACAAGCAAAACCAATCACCACAAATATTACAGTATTAATCCATGCGATTATATCTTGGGCAAGTTCAAATTCTCTCAGCACCATCTTCAGTAAAATTGCGATACCTAAGCCTAAAGCAAAGACAAATAAACTTTGTAAGAATTTCATGATTAACTACCTTATTTTTCCCTGTATTTGAAAGTATTAACCACAATCACAATCTGGCTCACAATTCATATCTCCACAATCAGCTTCTCCACAATTGAGATCGTTACAATCAGGCAAACATTCATCAAGCAAGTTATTAATACATCCTTCTGGAGAGCAGCCACAATCCCCTGATGAATTCTTCTTCTCGCGGCGGCGCTTTTCTTCTAAAGTTTCTGAACGCAGAATGATTTTCGCTGTTTTACATCTCCCAAAGCGCTCACGAGATAGGGAAATTGCCGATTGTAAATCTTGTTCAATTAGCATCTTTTTGACATATTGTGAACAAGATTCACTACCATATAAAACCCGATGAGCGCAGGAAAACCCCTTATGGGGAGACAAATATTTTTGATAACCCCCAATTAAAATGACTCCAGTTTTTCTCGTCATCTGTTCTAAAGTCTGAGAGGTTGCCTTAGCCAAAGGATGACGATATTGAGCTAGGTTATCTATCATGACACCAAGGGAATTGACACCAGAATAGACTAAATTTTTAGACGTGACAAGCAACCCTCGGAAGATAGCAATACGCCATCTTCGGGAATAAGATAAAGTTTTCATTGTTGACTACTAATATTGAGTGTGTTTTAGACCTACTCAGAAATTTCTATCACTTTAGAATTGGTGTTATTTTGGCCTATATTTAATCTCTTCTCTAGGTGTTTCTTGTCGTTTGGTGCAATCTGTGGAAGGCTGTAATAGTTTTTTACAAAATATCTGGGAGGGCTGTGCTAGTAGCTCTGTTTTTTGTCATGGGAAGTTGTTGGGTTGCGCTATCGCTTCACCCAACCTACGGTGAGTTGTTGGGTTGCGCTACCGCTTCACCCAACCTACGGTGAGTTGTTGGGTTGCGCTACCGCTTCATCCAACCTACGGTGAGTTGTTGGGTTGCCCTATCGCTTCATCCAACCTACGGTGAGTTGTTGGGTTGCCCTATCGCTTCACCCAACCTACGGTGAGTTGTTGGGTTGCCCTATCGCTTCACCCAACCTACGGTGAGTTGTTGGGTTGCGCTACCGCTTCACCCAACCTACGGTGAGTTGTTGGGTTGCGCTACCGCTTCACCCAACCTACGGTGAGTTGTTGGGTTGCGCTACCACTTCACCCAACCTACGGTGAGTTGTTGGGTTGCGCTACCACTTCACCTAACCTACGGTGAGTTGTTGGGTTGCGCTATCGCTTCACCCAACCTACGGGTAACATATCTTAGAGATTTAACCATTGAGCTAGAATACCGGGGACTGGGAGGAGAATAATCACTAATAACCCAAGTGCGAGAAGTCCTAGCAAGTCCCGACGATTATCTAACTCGGTGACATCATTGAGGGCTGGTTCATCGGCTGTGGGGAGGAAGAGGAGAATCACTGCCCAAACCATAAACTCGGGGCGTCGTAGGGCAAAGATCAACATCAACAGACGAGCGACTTGACCAATGGCGATCGCACTCCGTTGACCAAACATCGAATGAACAATATGCCCCCCGTCTAATTGTCCCACGGGCATGAGGTTTAAGGCTGTGACAATAATCCCTAAATAACCCGCAATAGCGAGAGGATGGAGGGCAATGGCCATGTTAGTGGTTAAATCACTGCCGAGGGTCCATTTGCCTAAAACTGATAAAAAGAGGGAAAATCGGGGGTCAAGAGCTTGGAAATTGAGTAAACTGGATTCTTGTAACAAGGGGGTAGTTTCAGAGAGCATTAGGCCCCAAATCAGGATAGGCAAGGATAAGAGAAACCCTCCCACTGGACCCGCGATCGCCACATCAAACAGCGCTTTGCGATGGGGAACCGGAGAACGCATCTGAATAAAAGCCCCAAACGTCCCCAAAAAGAAGGGCATCGGGATGAAATAGGGCAACGTAGCGCGAATTTTATAATGAATAGCCGCCCCATAGTGGCTTAGTTCATGAACGCCTAAAATGGCCACTAAAGGCAAGCTATAGGGTAAACCCTGCACCAATAAACTGGGGTCAGTTTGTAACTGATCTACCGTGAATCCGGCAAATTCTACCCCGATTACAGTGGTCGTAAAGAGGGTAATGAATAGTAGGGCGAGGGCTAAAACCGGACGCTTTAAGGGTTCCGTTTGGGCGGCGGTTTTTTGTTTAGACCAGGGATTGGGAACTAGGGCAAAAAACGGCTTGTTGGGGGTTCCCTCTTGGAAAATCAATAAAAAGCGATCGCCAAACTTCTGCTCAACATTCTCCCGCACCGTATGATACGCCACCTCGGGGTTAGATTTTAACCGTCCCCGACAGAGAATGGCTTGAGGCCGATAGTCCACATTTTGTAAATAATACACCCCCCACGGGAAACAATTGCGTAGGCGCTTTTCCTCCTCCGGTGTGAGGGGTTTGGCCATTAACTTATTATCAGACGTGGCCGCCATCCCCTTAGTTTTCAGCGTTAAGCCATCCTCCCCCTCCTCCGTAGCACTTAAAGGCCGTCGTCCCTTTTGAATCAACCACCAATACAAGAGCGGACAGAGAATAAACGGTAAAATCAATAAAGCTAAGGGCAACGGCTGATCTTCCCCAAACAGTAGTAGCCACACACTAAGCAACAACGGGGGGAGCATCAACACCAACCACAAAAGCCAGATCGGTGTTGTGGTCAGATGAGATACTGTCCGCTTGACGATCAAGTAGCTCAACAGACCGAGACAAATAAGGAGTACAAATTCTACAATGGTCATGGGTTGACTTCAGAATAAAGAGGGACAATGCAGCCTCGCACCTTGAAACAATCCTGGGGGAACTATCCCACAGGGGAAAGCGTTGAGTAACCTGCCACGCCACACTCCCTTAACTTTTGCTCTCCTGCTTCCGCAGGGTATATTGCCATCCTCACTCATAGGGTTTGACCCTTCGGGAGTCTTTGGCCAAGGTTTACCTTCTTCCATTGTAGAAAATCCCGGTCGTATCCTCACACCCTCTTAAGGGTACGAACAGAAAAAATTTCCCCCAGATCCCTTTTTTGTGTAAATGTTTGATAACATTACTTAATATAACGATACAAACTTAATTAAATACGAGGTAAAAGCAAGCATGGCTGGACTTTTTGGACTGTTTGGGGGCAAGAAGAACCAAGACTCCGAAGCAGGAAGTGCTGAACAATCCGGTGCATTCTTTTTAGACGCAGACAGTGCCAAAACCCTTGGCAACACTGAATTTATGCGTCGTCGCAACACAATTAAGCGCACCTTCCCGGGAGTTCGGGGTCAAAAAGGGTTTGCGGTGGTCAAAGAAGTTTCTTCCAGCGAAGAGGTGGATCTTTCTTCTGGGACTCCTAAAGTCGTGACCAGTGCCGATAATAGCACCCCGGCTGCTTCTGAGCCTAACTCTTCTGTCACCCCCACCCGTCGCGCTTCTGACAACAAGATGGATATGTTCCGTCAGATGGCAAAAGATATGAAACGTTAGGTTTCACGGTTCGGTTGTAGGGGTGCAAGCATTGCCCCTTTGCCGGAAAAAGTAGATGATGGGTGAACAACCCGGTTTCTTGGTGTGAGAAAAAACCCACACCAAGAAACCGGGTTTTTGGTTCTCTCAAGGGAAAAGCTAATATTGAATGCGATCGCGATTTTTGGTCGGCGTAGCATTCTTAGCAATAAAATTAATAATTTTCCCCGCCACATCAATCCCCGTCGCCTTTTCAATCCCTTCTAGACCGGGGGACGAATTCACCTCCATCACCACCGGCCCATGATTCGACCGCAACAAGTCCACCCCAGCCACCCTCAGACCCATCGCCTTCGCCGAACGAATAGCCGTACTTCGTTCTTCTGGCGTGAGTTTCACCGCTTGGGCGTGACCCCCTCGGTGTAAATTAGAGCGAAATTCTCCCGGAGCCCCTTGGCGTTTCATGGCCGCAATCACTTTACCTCCCACCACCAAACAGCGAATATCCGCCCCTTTAGCCTCTTTAATAAACTCCTGCACCAAAATATTCACCTCCAGACCCCGAAAAGCCTCAATCACCGATTTCGCCGCTTGATAGGTTTCGGCTAATACTACCCCAATCCCTTGGGTCCCTTCGAGGAGTTTAATCACCAAAGGCGCACCCCCGACGGTTTCAATCAGTCCGTCAATATCTTCCGTCGCGTGAGCAAAACCCGTTACAGGTAGCCCGATGCCTTCTCGGGCTAAGATTTGAAGGCAGCGCAGTTTATCCCGCGATCGCGAAATAGCTTGAGACTCATTAGCACTAAACACCCCCATCACCTCAAATTGTCGCACCACCGCCGTTCCGTAAAACGTCCGCGACGCACCAATCCGGGGAATAATCGCATCAAAATTTTCCAACGGCTTCCCGTTATAAAATACCGTCGGCTTGTGTGACGTAATATTCATATAACAACGCAGATAATTCACCACCCGCATCTCATGTCCCTGTTCTTCTCCAGCGAGTTTGAGGCGTTTAGTAGAGTATAGAGAAGGGTCTTGGGATAATATGGCAATCTTCATAAAAAATCGTAAGGGTTGGTCAAATGGGGTCTAAGATCAGCGTGAGCGTTTCGGTTTAGGATTTTGGAGATAAGAGCGTCCTGCATCCACCAGAAAACGGTGACGCACCGCTTCCCGCCCTAACAACATTCGGAATCCCATTTCATCACGACTGGTCAGGGTAAGTTCAATCGGCCATTGCTGTCCCCCCAGTTGAATGAGAGTTTGAATGACCGGACGCAGTTGGACATGACCCCCAGAATTCCGCACTTCTCGCCGCTCTAAAATGGGGGCTGTTGCCGTTACGGTGTGGTGAGTGTCTCGCTGTACCGGATGAACTTTAAAGCGGATCAGGGTTTGTTGATCCTGCTCAAAATATTCTAAATCAAAGGCGTGTAGTGCAGATGATCTTGCTCCCGTGTCGATTTTGGCTTTAATGTTGCTCATCCCTAAATCCGGCAAGGTAATGTATTCTCGCCAGCCAAGAATCGGTAAGGAGGTAGATTTAGAAGACATTTCAGAAAATAGGGAATAGGGAATAATCAACAATTATCAAGAATTAATTATTAATTAATTATCGGAATTCTGCTACAGTGGAAGCCGTCAGGTCTTGAACTTGCTCTAACTCCCAAACACCTTGAGTTTCTCCCATTTTTAACCAGAGTAAATATTCTACATTCCCCGCCGGGCCAGTAATGGGAGAACCTGTTAGACCATGGGGACTCCAGCCCAAGGTTTTCGCAGTATTCATCACCTGTAAAATTGCTTGGGCGTGGTCTTTGGGATCTCGGACAACTCCCTTTTTTCCCACCTTTTCCCGTCCGACCTCAAACTGGGGTTTTACTAATAACACCAACTCCCGAGGAGGGCTTAATAATTGCCAGAGAGGGGGCAAGACCTTACAGAGGGAAATAAATGAGACATCGGCCACCCCTAAATCGGCGGGGGTGGCTTCTCCATAGAGGTCTTCTGGGGTTAAATACCTTAGATTGGTGCGTTCTTTAAGGATAACGCGGGGATCTTGACGTATAGTCCAAGCGACTTGTCCATAGCCGACATCCACCCCATAGACTTGTTTTGCCCCCGCCTGGAGTAAACAATCAGTAAATCCTCCGGTTGAAATGCCACCGTCAAGACAGGTGCGGTTTTGTACTTCAATGGCAAATATTTGTAGGGCTTTGGCGAGTTTTTCGCCCCCCCGTGAAACGTAGGGGAGTTTTTCTTTTAAGTTAAGGGTGACGGTAGGGGGGAACTCGGTTCCAGGTTTATCAACGACTTGATCATTGACTTTTACTTCACCCGCCCGGATGAGGCGCTGGGCTTGTTGGCGGGAGGAACAGAGTTGACGTTCCACTAGCAGAAGGTCTAGACGTTGTTTGCTCACGGAGTTGGAGAAGTTGGGGAACAGTAACAAAATGATAGCCCTGTTGGTGAAGGGCTTCTAGGATCAAGGGGAGGGCTTGGACGATTGGGGGGAGATTCTGGGTCGGGGAGAGTAGCCGAGAGCCTCGCCCGTCATGGAATAGGACAATCGCCCCCGGTTTAATATTGGACAGGACTTGCTCGACCATTTGGGCAACAGAAAAGTTCTTAACGCGCCAGTCTTCAGAATCTACGGACCACAAGATAATTGTATCGTTTTGGCTGCGGGCATAGGAGACTAGACCGTTGTGGAGATGACCAAAGGGGGGACGAAACCAGGGGGTTTTACGACCAATGGTTTGATAAATGACTCGTCGGGTAGATTCTACTTCTTGAGTGGCTCGAAAGGGGGTTAGGAGTCCCGTCGGATGGTGCCAGGTATGATTGCCAAGGGTATGACCAGCCCGGGCGGCTTTTTCTACTAAGGCGGGAAACCGTTGGACATTTTGCCCTACCCAGAAAAAGGTGGCGGGGACGTGATAGGTTTGCAGAATGTCTAGAATGGGTGCGGTTAACTGGGGAGTGGGGCCATCATCAAAGGTGAGTGCGATCGCCTTTTCTGAATCGGGTAGCTCAACCTGTCGGATAATTTGCCCCCGAGCCATTGGGGGAATGACATACCCTTCTCCCCCCACCAGAGGGCGAATCGGAAGATAGGCCAACGCCGTGAGGGAGGACAACCACAGCACCGCCAATATGCCGCCTAAAATCAACAGCCCAATCCCCCAAGCATGGACTTTAAAGGGTTTTCTCCCGGAATATTTCACCGTCACCTCCCCTAACAATTCTCTACACCGGACACCCTATTCTTTCTAAGAAATAGTCCGTTCTAAGGCTTGAGTGTCCGGAATGCGCAAAATGTCATGCTCTCGTTTGATTAAGCCTTTCTTTTCCAACTTGGTTAAAACCCGCGTCACGGTTTCCCGGGCTAAACCGCTTAAACTGCTTAACTCCCGATGGGGTAAGTTGGGGATTTCTAGTCCTTGCTTGGCTTTTTTGCCCTGACCTTCTGCCAAAAATAGTAACGTATCCGCTACCCGAGACATACTATCGGCTTCTCTGAGGCGGAGTCGTCGGTTGACCTGACGGAGACGAGTGGCCATGAGTTGGGCTAAACGCACACCAGCAAGGGGTTCGGTGTGGATTAATTCCACAAAATCTTGAGCGGGAACACTGCTAATCTTGGTTGAGGTTAAGGTAATCACATCCGTTGAACGCGGCACTTCATCTAGGGCAGCCATTTCACCAAAAAGTTCACCCTTGCCAATGATGTTCAGGGTGACTTCTTTGCCATCTAGATTGTATGTCCGAATTTTGACCCAACCATCCAGAATAAAGTAGACAGATCCGCCCCAATCGTTTTCGAGTAAGATTACCTGATTCGCTGGGTGAGTTCGGGTGACAGCGTGACAGGTGGCTTTTTCTAGGGCATCATCGGGCAATCCGACAAAAAACGGGGCCGTGTCTATCAGTTGTTGGACGTTCGGATTCGGGTCGCGAGCGTTGAATCGGTCTTCCATCAGACATGAGTCAGTTGTTGGTTTAACGGTGTCCTACTTCTATTTGCTCTAGCATGACAAGCAATGAGAGAGTCCACACAGTTATTATGCGCTAATTAGTGACGTACTCCCACACTTCTCTGTCGGGTCAGTATAGGCTTCCCCTCCGAGATTTCTCGGATTCGCGTTTTATAGTGAGGATCACACCCAACCCCACTTTACTGTATATCTGAATCATAGACCAAAATCTAACCAGTGGCCTTGGTCTACAACTCCCACGACTTCTAGGGCTTGGTTGATGACGGTTAAGTTGGCGATCGCACTCGGAGCAATGATACCTAATTCTGAATCCATCCCTAACAAGCGCGCTGGGTAGAGGGAAGCCATGCGGAAGGCTTCGGCTAGGGTCAGGTCGAGATGTTGAACACAATTGCGGATGGCCTCGATTAAGGTTAAGGCGGAGCCTCCTAATGTGCCATCGGCTGAGATACATTTCCCGTCGCGATAAAAGACCTCTTGTCCCCCAATCTGGAAGGAGGTCATAGTTGTGCCGACGGGGGGGGTGGCATCGCTGACTAAAATCAGACGATCTTTTAGGATACGCTGAACTAATTCAATGGAGCCGAAATGAACATGGTGACCATCGGCAATTATTCCGGCGTAAACATTGCGATCGCCTAATGTTGCCCCCACTAAGCCCGGACTCCGCCCCAGCCAAGGGGTCATGGCATTAAACAAATGAGTCACCATTGCCACCCCAGCCGCAAATCCGGCCTTAGCTTGCTCATAAGATGCTTCACTATGCCCGGCCGAGACAATCACGCCCCCATCGGCTAATTGGGCAATGATAGAAGGGTCTACACATTCCGGGGCGAGGGTGAGGATGCGCACGGTATCCCCTCCCCCTTGGGCAATTTTCCTCACTATTTGGGCATCGGGGGGACGAATATAAGCCCCATTGTGAATTCCTTTCCGTTTGGGGTTTAAATAGGGGCCTTCTAGGTGAAGGCCTAACACATTGTAGGGGTAATGACGGCGACCATCTTGACCTACAGCGATGGCTTCTAACATATCTTGATCTGAGGCGGTGATCAGGGTGGGTAAAAAGCTGGTGGTGCCGCTTCTTAAGTTGGTGTGGTGCATGGTTTCCACTGTTTGCAGACTAATGTCATCATTAAACATCACCCCCCCACAACCATTGAGTTGTAAATCTATAAATCCGGCCGTGAGCAAATTGCCTTGTAAGTCAATCTGGGGGCAAGTTGGGGGGATATCGGCTTGGGGAATGACATCGAGAATGCGATCGCCCTCAATCAGAACAGCCGAATGGTGCAATTCTTCAAATCCGGTGTAAATCGTGCAGTGAGTTAAGGCGTACACCATGCAAATGATTAATAATCCCTTCAGAATGACAACCATTGTGACATACTCCTCCACTCCCTGACCAATCTTATCAAGGTCAGGGAATAGGGAATAGGGAACAATTATTAATCATTAATTATCAATTCTCAAGACCAAGCCCTAGGGAGAGGGTCGTTCACCCAACAAAATCGCGTATAATGAAAAGCAACTGGACGGCAGTCAGTCCAGCGAGGTTGACCCAGTGTGTGCAATCCAGTAGGGTAGGACGTACCCGAACTTATACGCTTGGGGGGATGAACTGGAATCTGATAGAATCTACGGTCCAGAGTCTATTAGTCTTGTGGCAAGTCGTTGAACCAAGAATCCTTCCAGTCTGAAGAAGACCAGTCTCACGAAGGAACGTCAAATTAGGGTGCTTGGAACTAGACCTGTTAGGATATGACAACTGATTCAAAGGGTAAGAGAAAATATGACCGGGCAGGCTTAAGTCGCCCAATTCTAATTTTTCTAGATGCTTTGGATTTGTGGGTTGACCATCAAACCAGCCTGAAGGCTTCTCCTAACACTCAGTCTCTCTACCGAAAGAATAGTTCACCCCTAGTAATTCGATTAATTGCAATATGAAGAGTGATCTTGATCTGATCAAAACCCTCAGCCCCAGCGCGATGGATCAGATCATGTTTTATTTAGCCTTTAGTGCAATGCGCACCAGTGGACACCGCCACGGGGCTTTTTTGGATGCGGCGGCAACGGCGGCCAAATGCGCCATTTACACCACCTATATTGAACAAGGGGAAAATGTCCGCATGACCGGGCATTTACACCATATTGAACCTAAACGGGTTCGGGTGATTGTGAACGAAGTCCGCCAAGCACTCACCGAGGGGAAATTACTCAAAATGTTGGGGTCCCAAGAACCTCGCTACTTGATTCAGTTTCCCTATGTGTGGCTGGAAAAGTATCCGTGGCAACCGGGGCGATCGCGCATTGTGTTAGGATCCCTTGAACCTGAACACCGGGACTATCTAGAAGAAAAACTGCCCCCCCATATCCCCGATGCTCAGTTAATCAACTCCTTCCAGTTTTTTGAGTTAATCGATTATCTGCATTTGCGATCGCAAGAAGACCTGCCCGAAGACCGCAAAATGCCCATGAGTGAAGCCCTCGCCGAACACATCAAGCGCCGTTTAATCTATGCCGGAACCGTCATGCGCATTGATAATCCCTGGGGCCTCCCTTACTATGCTCTCACTCGTCCCACCTACTCCCCCGCCGAAGACGAAGAACGCACCTACGTGATGGTGGAAGATACCGCCCGTTTCTTCCGCATGATGCGGGATTGGGCGGAACGCAAACCCCAAGTGATGCGGGTTTTAGAAGAGTTGGATGTTTACCCCGAAGACTTAGAATCTGCTAAAGCGGAACTAGATCAAGTGATCCGGGCTTGGGCGGACAAGTACCACAAAAAGGGTGGGACTCCCATGATTCTCCAGATGATTTTCGGCGACAAGGAAGACTAGGACTAGTGAATGCGGTAGAGAAATTAATTATCAATTATCAATTTATGAATTTCAAGTAAAGATTTATTTTCTAGCCTCGGGTTGGGAAACTTTTTCTATAATATGAAGCATCTTCTTATTCAAAGTCGCTGTATTTTAGTTCGGGTGAGGATGCAACAAATGTTAACTTGGGTGAAAAATACTCATCTTGCTCAGAGTCTCCTGTTGGGGTCAGCCGGAGCATTAATCTGTTTATTGGGCTATCAAACCCAGATGAACGCTTCTAGTTCCCCCGGAACTTACTCATCCGCCCTCAGTTCTGTAGCCTATTTAGATGTCCCCGGACTGGGCAATCCTGATCGTTATCTACCCAATGAACTCGAAGTTCACCTAGTTCTGCGTTTACGGGAACGTCGGGTCTATGTGTATCAAGGGGAAGAACGGAAAGCTAGTTATCCCGTCGCTATCGGCACTTCTCGTACTCCCACCCCCACCGGGACTTTTGAAGTGTTCCAAATGGTTGAAAATCCCATCTGGCAAAATCCTTGGACTGGACAAGTTACCCAACCTGGCCCCAATAGTGCTTTAGGTGTGCGTTGGATTGGCTTTGCGAATATGTCCAATGGGATTATTGGGTTTCATGGCACCCCTACGGTCAATTCCATTGGTCATGCCGCTTCTAACGGGTGTGTACGGATGTTTAATCATGATGTGGTAGCCCTATTTGAGCAAGTTAAAATGGGAACCAAAGTGATTGTTGAGCCGTAATGTGGACTGTGTTTGATTTTAAAACCTATCAACTCGCTCCAGTTCAGACTTTAGCCTCTCGGTTAATCGGGCGATGTCTGACTGGGGCGATTCTCTGTGTTTTATTCGGACAGGGAGGCATGGCGGCCGCTTCTACTCCCTCCCCAATGGGGGTGTTGTCGGAGATGCTCCCCTTTGATGTTCCCACTTTAGGGGAATCCTCCCGTTTCCTACCCCATGAGATTCCGGGGCGTTTGGTCTTAAGATTGCGCGATCGCCGGGTGTACTATTATCTGGGGGATGAGTTAGTCGTGAGTTACCCGGTGGCTATTGGTCGTCAAGGGTGGGAAACTCCGAAGGGACAGTTTGAAGTCCAGCAAAAAGTCGTTAATCCGGTTTGGGAACATCCCTTTACTCGGGAGCGAGTCCCCCCCGGTCCCGATAATCCCCTAGGAAGTCACTGGATTGGTTTCTGGACCGATGGAGAAAACGCCATTGGTTTTCATGGCACCCCCCAAGAGGAGTTAATCGGTCAAGCGGTTTCTCATGGTTGTGTGCGCATGAGAAATTCCGATATTGCCGCTTTATTTGAAAAGGTGAAAGTGGGAACTGTGGTCATTGTTGAGTAACCCTAAGCTGGGGAAGCCGTAATCGATTCCCTACTCCCTGTTGCCAAAAAAATAAAACAAACCTTAAAACTTCCTCCCAGTATTTCCCCCGAAGAAGCCCAATTACGGCATAACAGTGTCTCTGAGGTTAACGATGAATGCAAAATTGATGATTCAGCCCTCCTCCTTTATCTGCAATGTCGGGTGAAGACCCTCGGTTTTACCGACGGGATGAAACCCGACCAGTATAGAAACAGCGAAGCACGACTCTTTAACTAAGGCTCAGGGATCACTCTTAGCATGACAATTTGTGCTGTATATAGCGAACCTATCTGAGTCGTGCAAAAAAGGCTCGCCTGGAATCGACATAGGACAATAGCCCAGAGTTCACGTCTCATTAGGACTAGCTATATGTTAGTATACATCTAGTTGTTTGAGGTCGATAAACAATGATTGTCTTGGAAATGAAAGCAGTATTAAAACCAAATCAGTCTACTGCCATTGATGATGCCATTCGCACAGTTCAATTCATCAG